>CAYIIH010000080.1:0-25671 GCA_964363225.1 uncultured Verrucomicrobiota bacterium
GAGTGCCTCCCCTGCTGGCTTGTCGGCCCCGGAACGCTTCATGCATTGGCGCTGGATAAAAATCCAACCATGTCACCTTGTGATTCCAAATCCTTTGAAACCTCTATAACATATCTCGAAAGAACCGCAATATCTTCTAATGTCTTGGCTTGCGGCTCAAACTTTCTCAAATCATAAACTAGCGTCCGACTCCCGTCTTCTGACGAAAGAACAATGGATGATTCGATTGGCGCTTTGCGTTGGTCTCCCACAATCCCAACGACAATGCTCAACAGGATAAGCAGATTGGCTATGGCGCTTCGTGTCATTGTATTCCCCTACAACCAAGCTCACCGACAGCCGCCTGGAACCCGAAAGCGTCGGCAGACAATCCGGCACTGCACAACGAGGGTGCATCGGCAAGCACGACGGCTCTCGGCTGCTCAGTCGAGTGCATTGCTGGCACTTCATTTGTCCGAGAGGAGTTTCTGCTTCGCCTTCGCGAATTCTTCTTCTGACAAAACTCCTTCATCTTTCAGAGCCTTCAGCTTCTGAAGCTCGGTGTAGAGGTCCTTTTGTCCGGTACTCTTAACGTCGGCTTTCACGGTAGAATCTGTCTCTACTCTTACTGTCGGTGGCTGTGTGCTATCGAAGTCGCCTTGTCTTCCGAACGACTCAACTTTTCCGTTCACCAGACGGACGTAATACGGTGTCGTGCGACCGTAGAACGCATCGTCAGATGTCTCTGACAAAGCGAAATTCAGGTATTCCCATCCTTGGCCTTTGGCACTTGTGCTGATCGGCTTACCCATCACTTGGATGACTTGCTCTTTGGTCATGCCGATTTGGACGGAGCTGATTTTTGAAGCGGTTGCACAACCGGCAAGGATGCCGAGGGCGATGAGGAGTATGCTGGATGTAGTTTTCATTTGTCTTGGCTAACAAGCGTTTGCCATAGTTTCATGTTACGTCTGAAGCTCAGAGGACGTCAACGCCCAAGCAGTACCGCAACCAAACAAGTCGATAAGGTCGTTGGCGCTCAGTTCGCGGACTTCGCTGGTTGGTAGTTCCGCCAGGCCGGGCAGGTCCGGGGTTCCAATCGGTTTCATGATTGGATTGTGTCGAGTGGAAACGAACACCGGCGAAAATGCTCCCCTTCGTTTCCTGTCCGATGTTCTGTCTCGTTTCCTCGAATCTTCATTTTCCTCAGTAAAAACATGGCTTCTGGGGGTGGAAACGATTTCGTTTCCAGTTTTGTTTCCCTTCGTTTCCCGTTTCCACGGTATAGGGTGTCGTTTTGGAAACGAAGGCTCATGCTTGGCCAGCCAGCGCGTACTCACGGCCATCTTTGATGAGCCAGCCGGCGGCCATGCCTTGCTTAGCCAGTTTGGAGACTTGCCCCTTGGACAAGCTCATCTCGCCAGCAATGTCGCTGGCGCCGGTTAGTCCATCCTGCACCCATTGCCGGAAGACTTGGAGCGTGGACAGTTTCTTCCACGAAACGCGGGCGTGTGGTTCGTCTTTGGTCTTGCAGAAGTGCCATTCGAGCGGCGGACATTCTTGCTCAGTGGCGTTGCGGTTCTTCACGAACCGGCAGACGAACTTCGCGCCGTTTTGAACCTCGGCGGCGTCGTTGGCTTCGGTCAACTGCATCACCCAAAAGGCCGCATCCTCCCGGCGCGACGTGCCGCGCATCAGACCGTTGCGGCCCGCGTGGGCGATGAAGACAGCCGCAATCCGGTTGCGCCGCAAGTCCAGCAGCCACGGCAACACCAGTTCCCAAGCGTCAGCGTCGTTTTCCTTGATGCCGCTGAACAGGCAGGAAAGGTTGTCCAGGAAGATGAGTTCCATCCCGTTGCGCTGACAGGTTTCGAGCAAGGCCGTTTGCACGGCTGAGGATGTCAGGTTCAGAACCTTGCCGGTGAGATGGAACAGCGCCTCATGCTGCAAGTAGAACATGCCTTCGGCAGACGAGCCGGACAACGCTGCATCCCGCTCCCGGATTCCGTCCAGCGGCATTTCACCGTCCACGTAAAGCACGCGGCGGGGCTTGTGCGCTTTCCAATCCGCCACTTGCCCGCCTTCGGCGCACTGCCGCGCCAGGTGCATGGCGAGCCAGGTCTTGCCCGAGCCGCGCGGCCCGTAGATGAAGCCCAAGTCGCCCTGTCGAAACCACTCGCCTAAGATCGGCTCGCGCGGTGGGACGCTGAGTTGCGCCAAGTCAGCCGCCGAACACGTTGCCTTGGCAAAGTGTCCAAGCCATTCGCTTCTTAGATCGGCAGGCGACGGCGGCTCTGCCACCGCAGGCACGGCCTGCCCCACTTCCTCTGCCAGAATCGCCAAGTCAATCGAGCTCATAAAATAGCCTTCTGTTTCGGCTCTGGGTTCAGATAAAAAAGCCGCTGTCGTCCGTCGCCTGCCGCTCCAATGCGCCGCATGACACCGGGCAGACGTGACATGCGGGAAGGATTCCTATTCTTCCCGTCCACACCAAACTTGGCGAGCAACGCCAGCATTCTGGCCACGGTCTGCCGATAGTCTTCCGCGTTCTCAGCGTTCACTTTCACCCAAGCATGAAGGGAACGTCCGCCGCTGGTGAGAATAGCCGCGATAGGCAACGGAAGCTTGGCCAGCAAGGGCATTTGCAGGTCCAGAGGCACGGCGTCACACTCGATCAGCGCGAAGCGGAAGGCCGTCACGTTGGCGTCACCGATTCCTTGGCCGTCCAGCGGATTCATCCGCAGCCAAGCGCCCGCCTCGCACCGGGGCATCCCATGCTCTCGCCAGTGGCCAATCAGCACGTCGCGCTCCACTGTCTCACCCAGGCCAACGGGTCGCGCCTTGCGTGGCCCGTCCTTTTCGGTGCTCACTTTGAAGACCGTCACGAAATTGACGTTCTCGCCGGGCCGATAGAGGCTTTGCAGCAAAGCCAGGGCGTCTTTGGTCCAATCATCCGGCGGCCGGATCGGGCTGACTTCCCACAGATCAACCTCATCACAACGGAAACCTTTGAGGAAATTCTCTGTGGCTGTCGCTGGATCAATCTTGGCCCTGGGCCTGTCGCTGAGTGCAGGAGAGGGAGAAAATGCGCCGTGCTCAAAATGACAACCCGCAGAGCCGAGCAAATAACCGCGTGGCTTGCTGTGCCTGGCTTGGACCGCTGACGTGATCTTGTGGACTAAATCACGCTCGCTCCACGAGGGCTGACATCGCTGGTTGTATTCGCGGAGCAACGCCTGGGCCTCGTTTTCTGCCAGCGCAAAGCCATGAACCAAAGCGCACGCCACGGCGAAGGTCTGGTTGTGTCCGCCAGAGCCGGAGATTGCGCCTGGAACTTGTGCGACATAGCGTCGCGCCCGTTCGATTACACTTTCAATCTCGACTTTCACTCGCTTGCTCCTGCTTTAGTACTTCCCGCCTGCGCACTAATGCTGCTTTCACTGCCTCGACCTGGAAAGTTGCCCAGCTGAAGAAAAGACGGAGCGGCTCCACCGCGCAGATGGCCGCCGTTAGCACCAGCCTTTTCATTCCGCAGCCTTCCCGGCGATCAGCGCCATTACGTCCGAAGCCAGAAACCCGCTGGCGCGCTTTCTGCCGGGCAACAGGCGCCGCCTCAATATGCCGTCCTTGGCCAAGCGGTCCACAAACCGCAAGGAACGGTTCCCCAGAAGGTGACCGGCTTCGCGGCGGCGGAGAATCCGATCTATGCTGGAAGGGGGCGCGTCAGGCCGCGGAACTTCTGGCCCCTGCCGCAGCAAGGCCAACAAGCGAGCGCGCTCAGCCGGGGAGACTGTCGGGTCGGCCCGGAGTCCCGATTTGAGAATGTCCAACGTTGTTGCAAGCATAAATGTCTCTTTCTGTTAGCGGCGTGCCACTCACGCCTTTAACCTTGGAAAAGGGGCATCAGATTGAAGGCACAAATGAAAAAGCCCCTGCAAACACAGGGGCTTTGTGAATCTTGCCCCAGACATGACAGGGGCAAGATAAGGGCAAGATTCGATCAATAATCCGCGTCCTGGCCGTTCTCGTCGCACTCTGCTACCGCTTGCGGGCTAATGTGTTTGGCCTTCCAACTCCTTCAATTGTCGCTCAGCAGCTTCGAAAACGGACCTGTCCACGAAGAATGACTCCAGGGTTAAACCAGGAAGCTTTTTACGAATAAACGCTTTCAGGGCGGCTTTACGCGCTCTGACTGTCCGCAGCTTCCATTTGGGGTTCTTCTTGACAATCTTCACGAGCGTCAGACGGTCCCGGCAGTAGGCGAGGAAAACGTGGCTTGCTGATGGCATAGCCTTCAATTCATGATCGAGCTCTTTCTCAATCTGCTGTTGCACGTGCCAAATGATGGTTTCGTTGACTGTTGGAGACTCCAACTCCTTGGCTGGCTCAAGCGTCTCTTGCTGGCTCGCTTCGGGTGTGATTTCCCGAAAACTCCGCAGCAGAACCGGCTTGTCCCATCCCACCGCGCTGCCCTCGTCTTGAAACCAGGCCACGGCCTCGATGTTTTCGCTTTCTGGATTGAGAACACCGAATTGCCGCAGGTGATCCTCAAGAAAAACGCCTACGTCCCACATCGACACAGCTTTAGCTGGTTGCGTTGAAAACGGTTCATTCTTCGACTGTTCAGTCAGCCAGGCGTCCAAGCACTTTGCGTTAAGGAGCCAGGCGTCAACAAGCCCGCGCAGTGACGCCACAGCCAGCAGCTTTCGATTAAGAGGAAGATGTGCTTTTTCAATGAGCGTCTCGAACGTGTAGCAGCTTCCATCCGCCAGCAGCAGGTTGCCCTCTTTGTTCCAGCCGCGAACTTCTCGGGCTTCACCCAAAATGTTGGCCGTGTAATTCTTGGATGTCATCAAGGCAGCTTCTCCGCGCGGATGCGGAAAAACAGGTTGTTCGTCGCGCTGCTAAACGTGCCGGGTGTGATTGTGGACCAGTCAAACAAGTTGGTGCTCATCTCCAAGTAAATGTTGGCGCCCTTGGAACCGGCCAAAAGAATGATCGTCTTATCCGGCGGCGTGCTTTCGGGAGTGATCTTGATAGTGCAATATGCCCCCGGAAACTCTCCACCAATGTTTGTTGTGGTATGGAGCGAAAACGTTGCAGGGCCTGCAATCTGAACGGGCGGACGGTTGACCGCGGGACCGCCCCGCGTTGCGACAGCAAAAAGCAGGCTAGAGTCGTCCCAGCCAAACCTGCTGCCATCTTTTTGGAAAATGAGCTCACTGTAAGCCCCATTGGCCAATTGAAGTGAAACCACCTCAGCAACCTGGTTTGAAGCAATTGAAAGATGCCGAGTCGGATTCTGCGTGTTCACAACCAAGGTTACCGTTTCCGCTGTGAGTTCCCTTGCGCCGGCCAGCAATGCGGCCAGGGCAAGGATTTGTATGTGCTTTTTCATGGTGTTTTCTTCCTTTGGTTACTTTTTTGACTATGCCGATTTCAAGAGGGGGGTTGATTATTGAGGGGGCGGGCCTGTTGGGGGGGGCCATCCGTTGGTCGTGTGTGACGCTCACTCACGCCACTGCGGCCAAAGCAGGCGCCGGTTGAATCGTCTTTGTTATGGTGCTCTCCGTAGTCAATCGGGCTGTGTCCAGTTCATAATGAGATTGCAGGTTTAGCCAAAACTGCGGTGTCGTCTTGAAGTATCGCGCCAGGCGCAAGGCTGTGTCAGCGGAAACGCCTCTCCGCCCCAACACGACTTCATTGATGCGGCGCAAAGGCACGTGCAGGTCTTTGGCCAGCCGGTACTGCGAAATGCCCAGCGGCTTCAAAAAATCTGCCAGCAGGATTTCGCCCGGATGCACGGGATTTAATGCGGGGTCTTTCATAAGATTCCTAACCGTCAGTGATAGTCCACGATTTCAACATGCCAAGCGTGGCCGTCGCGCCACTCGAAACAGATCCGCCATTGGTCATTGATGCGGATGCTGTATTGCCCGGCCCGGTCGCCTTGCAGCTTTTCCAGCCGATTGGCGGGCGGGCTGCGCAAATCCAGCAGGCTCGTCGCAGCGTCCAGCGCGTATAGTCGGCGCAGCGCGGCCTTGCGGACGCCTTCGCTCCAAGCCAGAGTGCGTTGGTAATTGAAAACCTTTTCCGTCTCCCGGCATTGGAAACTTCGAATCACTGCTGCAATAGTAACCTAAAAGGTTAGCAAGTCAACGCGGCCAGCAACTCGGCGCGCTTGGCTTCCCAATTGTCGGCGGTCATGCTTTTCGGCGATGGCTTGAATCTCGCGCAGAATGGCCCCTTCCCCGCGTTCTTTCCCGGCAGGGGCAGTGGGCTTTGCGCTTGCCTGTCTGTCCGAGGCACGCAGACAGGCCCGTCACGGCGGGCAGCGTGGCCACGGCTTGAGCGGCAGCCAATTCGCCAAGGTTTAATCGGAGACGGCAATTTTTCTTGGTTTGACGCTCTCGGCCTTGGGCAACTCAAGCGTCAGAATCCCGTTTTCCATTTTGGCGTTGATTTTCGCCGGATCGATCGCCGGGTCCAGAGCGAAAACCCGCCGGAAATCGCGAGGCGACGATTCGCGATGGAGCAGCTCGGCATGGGGGACGCCGACGGAGCGCCGGCCGACAATGGTCAATTCGTTTCCCTCGAGCAAAACCTCGAGGCCGCTCTTGTTCACGCCCGGCATTTCGGCTTCCAGGACGTAACCTTCTTTGGTTTCAATGATGTTGACCTGGGGGAGTTCGGCCTTGACGATGAGATTGTCTTTGTCTTCATACAGGTCGAGCGCCGGGCCCCAGACGTTGAAGATTTCCGAACTGTGGGTCAGTTCGCCAAAGGGCGCATCAAACAACCGATTGATTTCGTCCCGCAAATCGGTTAGTTGGTCAAAGGCAGGCCAAAGGTCCGGTCTTTGAAATCGGGTCAATTTCATAATTCTATTTCCTTTCTCATTTATTATCGTGTTTATGATCATCTGCCTTTTCTCTTTAGCTTCGGACATGCCAAGCCTTTCCTGGCCAGTAATTCGCTCTCCGCCAAAAGGTTGCAAAAACAGACAACCTGCTTATGTTGTAGGAATGAGCAAGTTTGGCGCAGTGGAACGAAGAGGACTTCCGCCCTGGTGTGAAAATCTGTCTCTCTTACGCCGTGCGCGGTGACGACCGCCGGGCCTTGCCATGCTGATCGCGTTTCACAAGCCTTTCGGGGTCTTATCCCAATTTACAGCCAACGATTCCGCCTATCGAACTTTGGCTGATTTCGGCTTTCCGCCCAAGCTGTATCCTTTGGGCCGATTGGATGCAGAATCTGAAGGCCTGCTGCTGTTGAGCGACGAACCAGGCGTGAACGCCCGGCTCCTCCATCCAAGCCGAGGTCATGCGCGACTGTATTGGGCGCAGGTGGAGGGATGTCCCACGGCGGAAGCTCTTGGCCTGCTGGCGCAAGGGTTGCCGGTGCGAGGACGTCAGACGTTGCCGTGCCGGAGCTGGATTCTGCGGACGCAACCGGACGTGCCGCCGCGTGATCCCCCGATTCGCACCCGCAAGTCCATCCTCACTTGTTGGCTGGCCCTGGAATTGAGGGAAGGCAAAAACCGCCAGGTTCGACGCATGACCGCGGCCATTGGCCATCCCACTTTGCGGTTGATCCGGATTCGCATAGGCCGGCTGAACCTGGGAGATCTGGCGCCAGGGAAATGGAAGCTGTTGACGGGCCAGGAACGGGCTTCAGCGTTGGCCTGATGCAAGACGTTGCCAGCCAACAGCAACGAGAAGAGGTTGCTATTTGGAGAGAATCCGGCTGGGGCAGTCTTCTTCGGTCAAAAAGATGAGGTCAAGAAAATGAAGAATCGGAAAAGGGACGCAGGCTTGGCCGGCGTCGGAGCCGGGTGTGGTGCCGCCTTTCGCCCGGCCCGCTTCGTCGGGTAGGATGCCTGGCGCTACCGACAAGTTGGGGATGCACCGGAGAGGCCACCGCCGCCAAATTTCACTTTTCTTTCAGCGACGCGCCGATAGTGTAGCGCCTCACGTTGGCCAACATGGCTTTGAGACTCTTTAACACGTTAACCAGATCGGCCGAGGAATTCGTGCCGCTGGACCCCGCCGGCGGGAAAGCCGGGATGTACTGCTGCGGGCCGACGGTGCATAACTTCGCGCACATCGGAAATTTTCGCACCTTTGTCTTTGCCGATCTGTTGCGGCGTTGCCTGGAATTTAAAGGCTACCAGGTTCAGCACGTGATGAATATCACCGACGTGGAAGACAAGATTATCGCCGGGGTGCGCCTGGCCAACCGTTCGCTGGCTGAATATACGCGGGAATATGAAGCGGCCTTTTTCGAGGATTTCCGAACGTTGCAGTGCCTGCCTCCACATCATTTGCCTCACGCCACCGAGCATATTCCGGAGATTGTCGCTTTGATCGAAAAGCTCCTGGCGCGGAGTCTGGCTTATCGCGCGACCGACGGCTCCATCTATTTCAGCATTGAAAAGTACCGCCATATCGGCTGCCGCTACGGCCAACTGGTCAATCTGAATTTCGATCAAATGCGCGCCGGAGAGCGTGTCAGCGCCGATGAATATGCCAAGGAATCCCTGGCGGATTTTGCGCTCTGGAAGGCGCGCACAGCCGAAGACGGAGACGTTTTCTGGCCCAGCCCGTGGGGAGAAGGCCGTCCTGGCTGGCACATCGAGTGCAGCGCCATGAGCATGAAATTGCTCGGACCAAGCTTTGATCTTCATCTCGGCGGCGAAGACTTGGTTTTTCCCCATCACGAAGATGAGATCGCCCAAAGCGAAGGGGCCGCGGTGCAGGCGCCGGGCCAACGCTTTGTCAAGTACTGGCTGCACGGGGCGCATCTGTTGGTCGAAGGGAGCAAGATGGCCAAGTCACTCGGGAATTATCTGACGTTGCGGGATTTGTTGAACAAAGGCTACAGCGGCCGCGAAATTCGCTTCTTGCTGCTCTCGGCGCATTATCGGGAATCCTTTAATTTCACTTTTGACGGCTTGAATGGCGCACGCGCCGCCTTGGCGCGGTTGGACGAGTTGCTGACGAAGCTGCGAGAGATCGCTGGAGACGCATCGGCTGAGCCGGCAGTTCGAGTGCTGGAGGATTTTACGCAGGCCATGGATAACGATCTGAACGTGTCGGCCGCCTGGGGCGCCATTTTTGAATGGGTCCGGGAGCAGAACCGGTTGCTCGCCGCCGACACCCTGGGAACGGCTGAAGCAGCGGCAGCCCTGGCGGCTTGGCGCCGGATCGACACAGTTTTTGGCCTGGGCCCGGCGCCGGAGCAGGCGGTTATTTCCCCTGAACTGAATGCGCTTTTGGAAGAGCGCCAGGCGGCTCGCAAGGCCCGGGATTTCGCCCGAGCGGATGCGATTCGGAACGAGTTGAAAGGCCAAGGCTGGACCATTGAAGATACCCCCAAGGGTCCCCGGCTGAAGCGCCTTTGAGCAGAGCACATGCTGTCCGTCCGAATCGCGCGAATCAACATGCGAATTCAACTCGCCAGGCCGCGGCTGTTTTGTTATCTTAGGACGACTGAGTTTATGCGTGCCATCCGGTTTTCAGAGATTTTGCTCGTTGCTTTGGCCGGCCTGGGTCTGACCTCTGCCGCCCAGCAGGCAATGGAACCGCTGGCCTGGGACGCAACGGCCAAGGAATATGCGGCCAAGCCGGGGGAAATGAACGTCAATTTCACCTTCAACCTGACGAACATGTCCCCTACCGACGTCACAATCAATTGGGTGAGGACTTCTTGTGGTTGCACGGTGGCCAAGCTCCCCAGCCTGCCCTGGAGACTCCCTCCTGGCGCGAGCGGCCAGATTGACGTTGCGACCGATCTGCGAGGCAAGTTTGGCATCCTGGCCAAATACGTGACCGTCGATACGTCTCACGGCCTGAAAATGCTGCATGTCAAAGTGAACATTCCCACGTCGCCTGGAATGGCGCCGACGTTTGATTCCCGCACCCGCAACATACAACTGGCGGCCGTGGACCGGCAGATCGTCTTTCGCAACGATTGCGCCCAATGCCATTTGCTGCCCGCCATCGGCCAGACCGGCGAATCTCTTTATCAAGCGGCTTGCGCTATTTGTCATGAGGCGCCCCAGCGTGCCACGATGGTGCCTGATTTGCGCGCTCCCAAGCAGCCTCCCACCAAAGAATACTGGGCCAAGTGGGTCAGATCGGGAAAGGCCGGCTCGCTGATGCCCGCTTTTGCCCAAACGGACGGCGGCCCCTTCACCGACGAGCAAATCCACTCTTTGATCAATTACCTGACCCATTACTTCCCGCCGCAAGCGAGCCTGAATGCCGCCGCTCCCTATCTCGATGATTAGTGCTCCATCTTCGCGCCTCGCCCCAGACCGGCGCCGCCATGGTGGCGGGAACAACAGTCACCGCACGAGCCTCGGATGAAGGGATTATTCATCACATTTGAGGGAACGGAAGGCAGCGGCAAATCGACTCAAATCCAGCTTTTGGCCCGGCGCCTGCAAGATTCGGGATTCGAAGTCCGCCTGTTGCGCGAGCCCGGCGGCACGGCCATCGGCGAAGAAATCCGCCACACGCTCAAACACAGCCCGGCCAACCGGCAGATGACCGCCGAGGCCGAGCTGCTGCTCATGAACGCCAGCCGTGCGCAATTGGTGCGGGAGGTGATCCGGCCTGCCCTGGCGGCGGGCGAGATTGTCTTGTGCGACCGTTTTTACGATTCCACTACGGCCTATCAAGGTTATGGCCGGCAGCTTGATTTGAACCAGGTCCGGTCGGTTATTGATTTTGCCGTCGGCGACACTCGGCCGCACCTGACCTTGCTTTTGGCAGTGCCGCTGGAGGTCAGTGAGGCACGCCGTCACGCCCGCCCGCCGGAAAACGTGGTGCAACGGGATCGCATGGAAGAAGCGGATCGCGACTTTTTCAAGAGGGTGGAAATCGCTTACGAGACCCTGGCCGCCGCGCAGCCCGGAAGGATTCGGCGCATTGACGCGGCCCAAGCGCCTTCGCTGGTCGAGCAGGCCATCTGGCATGAAGTCCAAGCCTTGCTCGAACTTCATTCCTGAAGTTCAGAACCGGAACAGGCCCGGAACAGGCCGGAACAGGCCGTTGACAAAGCGGCGCATTTCGTTACCGTTGCCGCCTTTGAATAACCGTTGACCATTTATGCCGAATACCAAATCAGCCGAGCGCCGCATGCGCAGCAGCGCGCGCAAGCACAGCCAAAACCAAGTGATCAAATCACGCCTGAAAACGACCGAGCGAAAGTACCTTGAATTGATTCAGGCTGGCAAGAAAGAGGAAGCGGCTGCGGTCCTGCGCGTGGTGAGTTCCGCATTTGATAAAGCGGCCAAGACCGGCGTCGTGCCCAGAGCCACCGCCAGCCGGAAGAGATCACGCCTGACCCTTCGTCTGAACGCTCTGAAGTAATCTTCTTCGCACCGGGGCTGTCATTCCGCCGCTCCGATGCGGTAGAAACGTTGCGGACCGCTCATCGCGTTGGAGACGGTGAGGGTCGAAGTCTCCTGGGGAGCATCAAGCTGGGTCAGGGTTTGCCACGTTCCCGTCGCAATTGAGTCCCTGAACTCGAGCACGTAGGCTTCCCCGGCCTGAGCCGTGAATTGGAGGAGAAAATAGCTGCCCGTTGTCTCAACCCGCTCGATTTGAGGAGGCAGTGTGAATTCCACCTCCAAGAGCGGCGCATTGTCCATATCCTCGCGCGAACCGAAACGGCGGGCGGTGAACGGCTCGGATTCGGCCTGGGAAATGAGCATCCAGCCGAAGTTGGCTTGAGGGTTGTCCAACCACGACTGGACGTCGATCTGCAATTGCGGTGTTGGGCCGAAGAGGTAAGGCGAATTGCCCATGTCGTAGATGACCTGCATGGCGCTGGGCGCAGCGGCATAATCCGCCGCGGCCGTTCCTCCAGGCAAGGTCCAGGTATTCGTTGTCAGCGCCAAACGATGGTTCCAAGTGGCCTCGTTGGTCGTCGCCGCCACGCCCAAGCCGGGGCTGCGCGGGTCCGCTTGTGTTTTATCACCTTCGCCCCAGGGTTGCAGGAGGCGATGCAGGCCAAAGGCGGACGGAGCAAATCCATCGCTCGGCTGGCGGGTCACGGAGAGTTGAACAGCAACCCTCTTAATCCTGGCTCGAGCGGGAATCTGGCCGGCCAGATCAAACCGGAAAAGCCCTCGGTTCTTGGTGAGATTCTGCGTCGTGCCAGCGTTGAAGAACGGTTGTCCGCCCATGTTGTTGTCGGGCGTGGTTTGGATCAGCGTCGTGTCCGCCACCGGCGTCAGGATGACGACCGCTCCCGGCAACGTGTCAGCCTGGCCAACCAGCAACATGAGCCATAGCACTGTCAAAAGTCGCGACCGGGCTTTCGCTCCTGTGGGCGTGGCGGACCAGCCGCGAAACAGGCAGACTGACACTTTAGACAACTCCCAACTCTCCGGCGATTCTTGTTCCATCGATGCTCGACACTCCGCCGGAAAGCAGGCATTCACCTGGCACCGCGTAGCCGGGTATGATTCGATTTAACTGGGCTTGTGTTGCTCCCAAGTGATCGCGAATCAACTTGCCCAGGATGGAACGATAATCGACCGCTCGCTTTAAATAGCGGCTGCTCACCCCAAACATGGACCCGGTCTGGCCGGTCACCCACGGCAGCGATTGCCCGTTATAGGCATCGTTGGGGCTGCAGCCAAACACGCCGGAGGAATTGCCGGCCTGGAAGCCTTTGACGGCGCCGCCGGCGACAAACATGACGCCCGCTTCCGCGTGGTCGGTGCCTAAATCTGAGTTTTGCACCGTGGTGCGCCCGAACTCGGACAGTGTCACAACAATCAGATTGTCCCAGGTCGCTTTGTCGGCGTAGTTGAGAAAGTACTTGCGCAAAGCGTACATGGCCCAGGCAATGCGCCTCTGCAAATTGGCGTGCTGGCCGGTGATGGCTCCCTGGTTGCTGTGCGTGTCAAAACCGCCGAATTCGGTGCCGGCAATGATGGCCTCGGTCTTGTTTAAAATGAGCGCGGCCGCTTTGAGATTGCGGAAAAACGAATAAGCACCGGTGTCCACCACATATTTGGCGGCGTTGTTTCCATGCAAGGCATACCCCCCATTGGTTGCGTTGCTGGTGGGAAATAAGTAATAAGGCGCGTCATCGTTGTCCGTGCTGGCATCATCGCGGAAGGTGTTCCCGGCATCACTAAAGTCCAGACTGGCGAAGATGGCGAGGGTATCGCTCAAATTCTGATATTGGAGCGCCAACAACTCGCGATTCCTCTTCTCTGGAAACGGAAATCCATTGGCCGTCCTGAGCGCATTATCCGCCTTGGCATTTCCGGTGAGCGTGTTGGGAATTCCCAGCAGATTATAGCGCGTTGGATCGGTCAGATTGGTCATGGCGGCCTTCGATCCTCGCAGCAGCAAGGGCAGGCTGGATTGCACCGAGACCCCGGTCAGCGGCGCGGTGTGCGCCAAACCCGATTCGAGCAGCGTCCGGTAAAAGATGCCATCCTTGGCGAGATTGTTACCGGGACTGCCATTCTCCCAGTAATTCTGGGAATCAAAATGGGACCGCGACTGCTTGGGATAGCCCACGCGATGCAGCAGGGCCAAATCCCCGGCATTATAGAGTGGGGCCAGGAACTTAAGCGAGGGATGCAGCGCGGCAAACCCATTGCCGAGGCGGATGGCACTGGTATAGCCGTAGGTTGGATCGGCGGCCGAGGAATTCATCGGAGAATCACAGGGGCCGGTCACCGAATAATCAGTGCCGACATCAGACGGAATCAGAATATCGGGACGATTGGCGGTGTTGTAGGCGCTGTCGCGAATGGGAATGACGGAATTCAATGCGTCATTGGCGCCGCGCAGAAAAATAAAGAGCAATTTCTTGCCGTTGCGGCCGATATTGCCTTCGGCCAAAGCCCGCTTCATCACCACCGGGATGTCCACCAAGGTTGACAGCGCCACCCCCAGCCCGATTTTAAAGCTCCGGTCCAGGAAACCGCGCCGTGTAATAATGTTGAGGTGTTGCATAGTTGTTATTGCTCTTGAAAGCGCTGGAAGGTTAACAGCGCCGCCACCATGCCTCGGACCCGCGTGTCATAAGGCGGTGGATTGCCGGACATGGACAAACTGCTGAAAGGCGAAGCGAGGCCGCTTTCATTGGTGTTCAGGAAGTTAATGGCGGTCGTCCGGTAGAGATCGAGATTGGCCTTGCCTTCGCCCGGGTAGATCACGCTGAGAAGATAATCGACGACCGCCCCGGCATCCGGCCATTTCAGGGCGGGCAATTTGTTTTTGATCAGAGCGACCGGATCGGTGACGTTGTTGCGGCCCGAATCTGATTTGGCGGTGTCATCCTGGCCAACGGCAATCAACACGGATTGCACGAAGCGCAACCGCTCGGCCAGGGTGCCGGCGCTGATCCAGCCTGGAGCCGCTTCCGGGTAGCCATCGGGATCGCCGCGATCAAACAGGCTCATGCCCCCCATGCGGTTCATCGGCATCCTCAGACTGTAGCCGTCAGTCTCGGCGGTAAACGTTCCGTCCGGCTTTTGCGAGCGGAGGGTGCGAATGGTTCCGACGACGAATTCGAGCGGGGTTTTGACTTTATGCATCGAGGCGCCGTGACTGCGGAAGAGTCCCGAGTTGAAGATGGCAGCCAGGATTTTGCGGATTTGGCCTTTGGGCGAATGGGTTTCCCAAGCCATCATGCAGTCGCGCACCAGTTGGCCTTCCGGCGAGAGATTGGGATCGGTAAAATCATATCCGACATCAAAGTCATCGTGAACGAACAAGCGGCAAAGTTTCACGCTGAGGAATTCCTGTGTGAACGGCTGATCGGCCAGGTGGGCCAGCACGTCGTAGCCGTCCTTGATGCCGTTGGTGCCGGTGCGAGCCGGCAACGTCAGTTGGTAGCTTCTGCCGGCGTAAGGAGAGCCAAAGCGAGCCGGAACAGTTTTGCCAGGGAAAATCGTCTTTGAATTCGTGTTATGATTGCCCTGCTTGTACTGGAAGGCCCAAACGCCCGCCAGATTGGATACGGCCACGCCCGGATACAAATCCCGCAACGACTTGGCCAGCGGATTAAACTCGTTGGTCAGGTCCATGATGTTGACGGACCATCCCGTCCAGCACTTGGCCATATTGGTGATATCGGCCTGGTCATAACCGTTATCCACGCCGAAGGTGAATAGTTCCAGCAGTTCACGGGCATAATTCTCGTTGGCGATGTTCTTGGCGTTGCCTTTGCTGTTCACCGTATCCAAGTAAATGATCATGGCCGGACTTTCGGCGCTGATGACCAGCAGATTGGAAAAGGTGCATTGCGGATTGAGGGGGGCTTGGCGCCAGCGGCTATTTTCCTTGAATTCCAATTGCGTGGCCAGCCGCCCCAGCAGGGCGGAGTCGTTGTAATAAGTGTCAAAATAATCGCGGGACTTGGAATACTGGGTTACGAAATGGTTTTCCAGGAACTGATCCAGAACTTCCAGGAGTTGGCGCCTGGACTGCACGGCGTGCAAAACATGCCAAGCCCGCAAGTCGTCGATGCCGGCCAGGTTGTTGAAAAGTTTCGTGGCCGGCGTCAAAAGCGCATCCGGCGAGCTGGTAATGCCGCTGTTCGAAAGCCGGAGGGTCAAATCACTCAGATCGTTTGACTTGGCCAGATACCAATAGCTCAGCGTGTATTGCTGGGAACTGGACAAGGCGGGAGTGATGGTTTGCCAGATGGCCGATTCCTTCGTGCTCCCGCCACTGGTCGCCACCAAGTGCAGGCTTCCCGTGCCGGAATGTTTGATTTCGGTGCTGATGCCGGAACCGAGGTGGTTGCTGGAAATGGTCCAGTCATTCGTCACCAAAGGGGATTCAAAACCGCCATTCCGAAGCAAATTCGCCCCTGTTCCCGCCACGGTTCCCCGAACCAGCACGAGATCATCGACGTACCCCTCGCCGACGGCGGTAAGATAGACATAGAGCGTTGAGCTGGAACCTGTTCCGGTTGCAGTGACGTATTGCCAGCCTGAATTGGCCGTGACGGCATCGATCGCGAGTTGCTCTTCGATCAGCTCCGGAGCCAGTTGTTCCTCAATATAGGCTTGCGGTCCCATGGCCAGGACGCGCTCCAGTTCATCCGGCGTCGGCCCGTAAGCCAGCCGGTTCAAAGCCGTCGCGGTCAGGAGAGCATTTGAACTCATGGGGGTGATCTGGAGCCGATAGAAGTTCGCCGGCCCGGCCAAGGACTCCATCCACGTATAACCGGAGACTTGGCCGGAAGTATCCTCGGCAAAACCAGTCGCCAGGTTCGTGGTGGAGAGGATCTTAAACTCCTGAACTGCCGGGTAAAGTGGCAGCTCGATCTTTGTTTGCTGGTTCGTCAGCGTCAGTTCAATCTGAAGCGGCAACGACGCTTCCTGGGCAGACAGGGACAAAGAAATTAGCGCCAAAGGCACAGCAGCCCAACGAGAAAACCAACCGCGATTAGTAACCATATTTATGCTCACTCTGTTTTTCTGGAATTGACATGACACGCCAGCAAAAGCAATCGGCATGCCGGGTTCTTGTTCGGGAAGCTGCTGCTGGTATGCAGATTCCCAGCGGCTTTCAGCCCTGCAAGTCAACAGACCGGCACGCATTGAGGTGCCGATCAATCGATCGTTTCGCAGGCATTCTATCTCAACGGGTTCGAGCCGGCAAAAGGTTATTTTTGCCGGCGCAAAGCCTGATCTGCCTGCCCGCAAGTTCAACGGCCGCTCCGGACACGTCGAACCATTGCATACCACCACAGCCGAGAACCGGTTTCTTTCAGCAAGAATGAAAATAGCTGGACACTCCAGCGGGGTGCTTTCGATACTTGCCGGCCTGGCAAATCCGGCGCGGCGATGCGTCGATCAGCCAGGTGTCAGAAACGTTTGTGCATACACCGAAAGATAGAGCCTCATTCCCAGCCGGCCTGAATAACGCGTTTTTATTTGCGACGTTTAACGCGCTTTCCTTCCAGATTGTCTTGAGCAGTCCAATGATCCTGTACGCCAAATCGCTTGGGGTCAGCGCCACGGTGCTTGGGATCATTGCCGGAATGATGCCGCTGCTGGTCATCTTTCAGATTCCGGCCGCGAATTATGTTTCCCGCGTGGGCTACAAGAGGTTCGTTTATGGGGGCTGGGGCGTTCGGGTGATGTTCATTTTCGGGATGGCGCTGGTGCCGTTGACAGGGGGCTTCTTGAATTCCACCAGCCGGTTGGCCCTGATCCTGTTCTTGCTCTTTGGCTTTAATTTGTCCCGCGGCATCTCGAGCTGCGCCTGGCTGCCCTGGATCACCTCCCTTGTTCCAAGTTCCATCCGTGGAAAGTACCTGGCGCTCGATGCTGCTTTCGTCAACTTGGCCAGCTTCGTCGCGTTCCTTTTGGCCGGACTGTGCCTCGGGCCGCGGCCTGCCCCTTGGCAATTCGCCGTTATTTTCGCCTTCAGCGCCTTCATGGGCCTGGCCAGTTTGGTGTTTCTGAAACGCATTCCCGAAGGCGAAACGCCCGAACAAGCTCGTGCTTCCACGACCTCGGTTCCGTGGCTTGAGATTGCGCGGTACGGCCCGTTCCGAAAGCTGCTCCGGATGAACGTCGCCTGGGCCTTGTCCTACGGCGGACTCGGTGCATTCACGGTCGTGTTCCTTAAATCGGAAGCCGCCATGACTGAAGGCAATATCCTGCTGGTCAATTCAACCACATTTCTGGGTGGACTGAGCAGTCTTTGGTTTCTGGGTTCGCGCATGGATCGTTTGGGGAGCAAGCCGATTCTGGCTTTTTCGCTGATGGGCTGGCTAGTTATAGTCACGGGCTGGGCCTTGCTGGCCGGGGCGCTTTTTTCTCCCCTGTTGCAGGTGATTCTCCTGCTGCAATTCCTGATGGGGCTGGGGGCAGCTTTGGTCAACATGGCCAATACCCGCCTGGCCATGGCGATTGTTCCGGTCATGGGCCGGAATCACTTTTTCGCGCTCTTTTCTGTGGTGAGCAACTTGTCGCTCGGGATTGCGCCGATTCTGTGGGGCCTGTTGATCGACGCGTTCGGCTCTCTCCAGGTGCGGTGGGCGGGTTTTGAGTGGAACCGCTTCAGCGTCTTCTTTTTTTGCGTTGGATTCTTCTTCTTGCTGACCCTGGCGTTGTGCCGGAAGCTGGAGGAACCCCAGGCGGCAAGTATGGAAGAGTTGTTGCGCGAACTCCTCATTCAATCTCCCCAACGCGTCTGGCTGCGCCTGTGGCCGCGCAGTTGAACAACGAATTCTTCCGCCGTGATGTTCTCGTTGTCCAACAATTGACGCCGCAGGAAGCCAGGTGCCCCAAATAAAAACAGGCTTGAGGGGTTGACCTCAAGCCTGGTGAGAGGATTCTGCCTAGCTACACCCGATTAGAGTGTATGACCGGTAATGCTGCACGTTGGAGAGGTATCCACTACGCCATAGGTGTAGGAGCCACCGGCCGGACACTTGGGTGCGCCGCCTTTGATATAGGCCTCCACCTCGGCATCCACAGTGGTGGAACCGGCGCTCTTCTTGTTTTCCAGCGCCCACTGTTCCTTGGCACCATCAATCTGGCGCAAGTTGTTGATGCAGGCATTCTTCTGCGCGGTACCGCGGGCTTTCACGAAGTTGGGAATGGCGATGGCGGCCAACAGACCAATAATGGCCACAACGATCATGATTTCCACCAGGGTGAAGCCCGATTTTCGATTACTTTTGATTTGCATACTTACACTGAACCTTTCTTCTGTGCGGTGTGAACAACGGCAAAAGGCGGTTTATACGATTGCAATTTGTGTTCACGAATTGCCTTTTGCCAACCACACGTGAGCAACGTAGCACGGACGGAGCACAGCAAATGCCAAGACGGAAAACACCCTGCTCTGCGCCCTGCGTGAACTCGTCATCGTCGTTCACGATCACCGCCGACCCCGATGGCGACGGCCTGCCGAACCTGCTGGAATATCTGGCCGACACCAACCCCACGATGGCAAGTCCGAAGTCCGAAATCAGAGGGCAGAGTCGAGGGTTTGTCAGTGGGCAGTGGCCAGTGGTCGGTGGTCAGCGGCTGGAGGCCGGGTGCCAGATACCGGATGCTGGATTCCAAATGCTGCGGACGAAGCCGTCCGCGCTCCGGGCTGCCTTTTCTTTCCGTTTTGTGCGTTCCTTGGCGGCCATGCGCTTGCGTGTGGTTCATGTGTTTCTTCGTCGGGCATGGAACCGGCGTGCTCAGCGGTCGGCCCTGTTTCGTTTGACGAGGTCCGGGTGGTGGCGCTTGCCAGAGGCCAAGAGTGCTGCCAGAGTCTGGCCATGAGCGTTGGAGCTGTGGAATCGCTGGAAAGCCGGCCGACCGGGCGTCTGGCAGGCCGCTGGGCAGGGCATGTCCAGGCAGCACACATGCCGGGGGCAGCACAGGTGGTGTCCTGGATGAACCTGGTGAACCTGTGCTGCGGATTGGATGAGGGCCTGACCGCGGCGGAGGCTCAGTCGGCGGACGCTGTGGCTTTGCATGAGGCCGTGTTGTCTCTGGCCATCGGTTGCGGGGGTTGGTTGATCCACCTACGACTTCCGCACATGTGAAGCAGGCCAACGGCCCGAGATGCTGCGCCGCTATCAAGAGGCTTTGGTGGCAGCGGCGAAACTGGCGGCTTGTTCTGAAGCCCTGTTGCAGGCTGCAGCCCTAATGAATCATGTCAGTGCGTGAACCAAGCCATCGTTCCGCCCGGCCACTTCGAGAAGTGGTCCGCCCCACGACCCTCATCGAAGCGTTGCGGCTCTCCCGGCGGTTGGGGGCTGCCATCACCATCGCCAGCGAGACCTTTCAGCACACCGGAAGTTTTAAATTCCGCGCTGCTTATCAGGTCGCTTCCCAGGTGCCGGAGAGCCTTATCATCACGGCTTCCTCCGGCAACTTTGGCCAAGCTCTGGCTTGCGCCTGCCAATTGCTCGGCAAATCGTGCATCATCGTCATGCCCGAAACTTCCGCCCAAGTGAAAATAGAAGGCGTGCGCGAGTTTGGCGGCCGGGTGGACCTGATTGATGTGAAACAAAAGAGCCGCCAAGCGCGCGTTACGGAATTGGCAGGCGAGCATGAGAATGCCTACGTCGCCAGCGCTTATGATGATCCGCTGGTGATCGAGGGCAACGCCAGCCTCGGCGCGGAGTTGGGCGCGCTCGGCCGGCACTTCGATTTCATCCTGGCGCCGGTGGGTGGAGGAGGACTGACTTCAGGCATAATCAAAGGCCTTCCAGCCTCGGGCAGAAACATCCGGGTCGTCGGCGCCGAACCGCTTTTGGCCAACGATGCCGCGCGTTCGCTGCGGGCCGGGCGGATCATTGCCAACGAAAGCGAGCCGCAAACCATTGCCGATGGCGCGCGCACCGTCAGCTTGGGACGGCACAATTGGCCGGTCCTTCGCGAGGGCTTGTCCGGAATCGTCGAAGTGCCGGAAGAGAACATCAAAGAAGGAGTGCGGCTGCTCTTTGCGCTGGCCAACCTCAAAGTCGAGCCGACGGGAGCATTGGGAATAGGCGCTGTGCTGACCGCGCCCGATCTGTTTCGCGGCCGCTCCGTTTGCTGTGTAGTCAGCGGCGGGAATGTGGACCCGGAGGTTTTCCGAGATATTTTGGCGGGCTAAGCCTAACGGCTCAGCGTCGCCTCTCCCTGCCACGGGAAAGCGTAGGTGGGCTGATGCACGAACCGGTTCAGGCCGATCTCGATCCGCCCCACCGCGCCGGGCCGCAGATGCACCTGGAAAAACTTGCGGTTCACCTCCACCGTTGCCTTCTCGGCCTGGACCTTTGTGAAGTGGTGTTCGCCAAAAGCCCCGGCCTGGAGGATCACCCGCCGCGATTCGCTGGGATGCAGATTGACCAAACGCACTGAGAGTCCGTTCGGGCTCAAAGTGTCCACCAGGGCAGCAACATCGGGCGGAAGGCCTGGACGCTTCCGGACCGGATCAAAATACCGGACCCGGCAATGGAGCAAGCCGCCGTGGTAAATATGATTGGGGCCGCCCAGCATCGTTTGCACCAAGCCCTCCAGCACGACCGGATTGCGTTGCTGCCAATGATGCACGTCTTGTTCTTCGGGATGTGATCGATCAGCGCGAATCATTTCCAGCCGGCGCAGCGTCTCCGCATAGGTGGCTTTCAAAATCGCCAATGGATACTCCGGGTATTTCCCTTCCACAAATCGCAACCACGGCCCTTCATGGCCGGAATCGCCTTTTTGTTTATGATACCGGAGCGTGTTCCAGTCGGCAGCGCCGGCCAACTGCCCGATCCTTTGGTAATCGCGCTCGTCCTGGGACACGGACCAGAGATCGATCAAGTATTGCGGATTGATGGGGCGATAATCATACCAGCCCTGGTCGCCGTGCCGGTGCGGGACCAAGACCTGACCGTTTTCGGTTTTGCTCTGGCTTTGCACCAAGTCCAGCACGGCTCGCGGCAGCTCCAGATACCTCGGATTCCCGCTGGCCAGGCAGGCGTTGGCCGCCCCGATGAGGGTGGATTCGAGCTGATTAAACAGGCCGTGCGGCCAGCGCCAGCCGTAATAGCCGCCCCACCATTTGCCATTCATGCACTCGCCGATCTTTCCGGACAAACCGACGTTATCGGGCAGGATGCCGCCGTTTTGCCGCGTCCGGTCCAGCCAGCCGGCCACGTACTCTTCAATCCAAGTCTTGTACTTTGGATGGCCCGTGAGCATGTAGGCATGGAGGATCAAGCTGCTGGCCGTCAGATTGAGCGGGACGTCGCCGCGCATCATGCGCTCGTTCATGGCCTGCAAAATAAAGGGGAACCGGGCGTCATCGATCCAGGCCTCGCTTTCGGTGACATTCGGAATGTCATCGTAGGGCAACGGGTAATTGGCCAGCACGTCGCGATGGGTGACCCAGTCCTCCGCCGTGTTGACAAAGCGCGGGCCCCGGCTGCCATTGATCGGAGAGCGAATCAGTTTGAGCTGCGCATCGTAATTAGGCGCTTGAGGATTCTCATTCAGATAAAGCCCGGCAAAGCGTCCCGCGCGCTCCCGGACTTTCTTCGACGTGGGATCGGCCAGGCCGAAAAAGTAAAAATAGGTGTAGCTCTCGCCGTGGTGCATCCAATCGTAATACCCGTCGAACTCGTCATAGACCTGGCCGTAGCGAGTGAACTGCCGGGTGACGGCATCCCACAACTTGTGCGACAACGCCTTCATCTCCTCCGGCCCTCCCAGAGCGTAGTAGAGCAGGAAATTGTAAAAGCTCTCGTAACCGTCATCGGAGCCGTCCATGCCCGGCCATTCCTTTCGCCAGATGAGCGTGCCGTCCGGGCGCGTGTAGCGCTGCACGAATTCGAGGGCGGCCGGGTAAAGCTGCGCCAGCAGTTGGCGCTGCCAAAGCGCCCAATCGGGCGGAGGCGCCGGGGTCGAGATTTCCACCGTCTGCAGGCCAGGCAGCGGGAGCGGCTCGGCCGGTTCTGCGACGCGTCTGCCTGGGCGGATTTGCTGGGTCTGACTGCCAAGCTGAATGCCGGGGTTGACCGCCAGGAGCGCCGTAAGGAGTGCCGGCCATGCTTTGCTTCGTCGCCAAAAACCAAGTGGGGAGGTTTGGAATCGAGTCATCGGTTTCATTGAATTAGATTGGCACGAGAACCTTGCCGAATTAGGGGCAAGCACGAGCTCTTTGTCAATGCCCGGCTGGCGCCGGCTGGCGCCGACCGGTCTCGGAGCAATCGCCAAGAGGACGGCGCGTGGTTTGGAGGCGGGATGCTGTGATCGCGTTCGACTTTCGTGTCAGAAGAAGGTCCCAGCTTCAACCGGCTGGACAGGTGCCATTACCAGCGCGCTCGATTTGAGGACACGCAACCGGCTGAAGCCGGGACTCCAAACGCTTCGTCCGTGCGGATGCACAGCGCCTAACTCTATTTTGTTCGCAATTCTTTTCAGTTCGTTTAAGGATGCGTCATGACGATCAAAGTATTTCGCAGGCTTTTCCTCTCTTGGGTTTTCTTTTTTGCTTTCGCGCCGGCAAGCCGGAGTCAGGACGCCGATTTCACTCCGCTGTTCAATGGCCGGGATCTGTCCGGCTGGGTCAATGTCAATTGCGCGCCCAACACGTTCACGGTTCGCGACGGCATGATTGTCTCGACCGGCGTTCCCACCGGCGTGATGCGCACGGCGCGGCAATATGAAAATTTCGAACTGGAACTGGAATGGCGCCATCTCCATGCCGGCGGCAATGCCGGGCTGTTTGTTTGGAGCGATCCCATCACTGCGCCGGGTGTTCCCTTCACCCGCTCGATTGAAGTGCAAATCCTCGACGGCAGGAATTCCGAGACGTACACAAGTCACGGCGACCTCTTTGGCATCCACGGCGCGATGTTCCAGCCGGACCGGCCCCACCCGAGCGGTTGGATGCGTTGTCTGCCCAGCGAACACCGCGCCAAACCGGCCGGCGAATGGAACCATTACCGCGTAGTCTGCAATGATGGCGTCATCAAGCTGGCGGTGAATGGCAAAATCGTTTCCGGCGGCAGCCAGTGTCATCCGCGCAAAGGTTACATTTGCCTAGAATCCGAAGGGTCCGAGTGTCACTTTCGCAACCTTCGCCTCAAGGAAATGCCCTCCACGAATCCCAAGCCGGAGGAAATTGCGCCCTTGGCCGAAGATTTCAAATCGCTTTACACCGGCCTTGATTTGGATGGCTGGAAACCGGACCCGGGGCACCGTGGCCATTGGCAACCGAAGGATTGGATTCTCGAGTACGACGGCCAGAGCGAGGCGCCGGACAAGAATCTTTGGTCGGAAAAGGAGTATGGCGATTTCGTTTTGATCTGCGATTGGCGCTGGACGGGAAAAGGGTCGAAGCAAAAACGTCCGGTCATTCTGCCCGGCGGCGATTATGCGACCGACGAGAATGGCCGGCAGAAAGAGAGCGAAGTCATGGACGCCGGCGACAGCGGCATTTACCTGCGGGGCAGCAGCAAAAGCCAGGTCAATATCTGGTGCTGGCCGGCGGGATCGGGCGAGGTTTATGGGTACCGCACCGATCCGGCCATGCCACCGGAGGTTCGCGCCGGCGCCACTCCCAAGGCCAAGGCCGACAAACCGATCGGCGAATGGAACCGCTTTGTCATTACGATGCAGGCCGACCGAGTGACTGTGGTGCTCAACGGACAGACCGTGATCGAGAAGGCCCAGTTGCCTGACATCCCCAAACGCGGCCGGATTGCTCTCCAGCACCACGGCGATCCGATTCAGTTTGCCAACCTTTTCGTCAAGGAGTTGCCTTGAAGATCGTCCTGAGCGAAGGTTCACGGCTGCACCAAGCCGTCTCTATGCGGTAAGGGTAGGCGGAAAGAAACCGCGGAGACGCGATGGACGCGGAGAAGATTGAGTTTCGGGTCGGTCGGAAACCAGTCGCCATTCAGTGACCGATCGGATTGGGATCTTCTTCATTCTTCTCAGCGTCCATCGCGTCTCTGCGGTTCAATTGGCCGCGCTTCTGAATGGTTACGGCTGAGGCCAGGCGGAATTCAGTTCGAACACTTGCAGCGACGAAATCCTGGCTGAACCGCCGCGGGCGAAGAGAGCCGGCGATTTGTCATCGTCCTTGGGCAAGAGGCGCATCGGCATATAGACCAAGCCATCATTGCCGAAGATTTCGAGGGAAGTGCGATCGACGAGGATTTGCAGGCGGACCTTGCCCGCCACGGCTGGCAGAGGCGCCTTGCGGTCCTGGCAGGCCAGGGTCTGTTTCTTGGCATCGTAAACCACTGCCACGCCCCGGAGGTTGAATCCGATCTCGCCCGCGTTGCCTGTTTCAAACTCAATGCGTATGTCGAGCAACTCGCCGGAGATGCTCGCAAGCGGGTTCTCGACAGGCTTGAGTGTCAATGACTTCCAATGATGCCCGCGAGTGTGGAGCTTTTCGATTTCTTTCACCGGCTGGAAGCAGAGGCGGACACCTTCAGGAGTGGTGCGCAGCTTCAATTCGCATGGGAAGGTCATCATCTGATTGAACGGCATGCCCGGCGCGGCCATCTGTCCCCAGCCAATCTGAATGCAACGGCCATCTTGCGGCGGGATGTCACTGTAGGTTTGCGCGGCGTAAAAGGCGTTGCCGCGATGACCGGGCAGTTTGGCGGTCTCCGGTGTGAACTTCTTGCCGTCGAAGGCGCCGATCAAGTATTCGCTGCTGGCGGCGGTCAGGACCCATTTCCTGTTCTGATGATGGCCGTCCACGGGCAGCTCGAAAAGGTCGGGGCATTCGTAAAATCCTTCAATGCGGCTCTGGAATTCCCACGTCTTCAGGTCCGGCGAGTTGTAGCAGGCGATCCATCGTTTTCCGTCCAACTCGTCATAGACGGCCATGACCCATTTGTGCGTCGGTTCGTGCCAGAGCAGGCGCGGGTCGCGCCCGCTGTGTTTCACAACCGGATTGCCGCTGAATTCGGTCCAGGTGCGGCCCCGGTCATTGCTGTAAGCGACGGCTTCGCCGCGGTCGGTGCTCGTGTAAGCGGCTACGAGCGCGGCTTCCTGGCCCGTCCTGAAACCGCCGCTGTTTTTCCAGTCCACCACCGCGCTACCGGAGAAGGCCCAGTCGCCGAAGCGCTGCGGGTAAATCGCGATGGGCAATTCCTGCCAATGAACCAGGTCCGGACTGACGGCATGGCCCCAGTGCATGTTGCCCCAGTCCCAGCCATAAGGATTATGCTGGTAAAAGAGATGATACT
>CAYIIH010000081.1:0-25205 GCA_964363225.1 uncultured Verrucomicrobiota bacterium
AATGAATGCTCTCAAAAACTCCCAAAAACTACCCACTCGACTTCCAGAAGAAGCAGAATTTATTCTCATCGGGAGGGGAGTGCTACTGAAAAACGGCGCTGGAGCAAGATGAGTAATGGCAAGGGCATACGATATAAAGAGAGCACCCGAGATGTCAAAGCTAATGTTGTAGAAACTAGGAACTGACCCCTGCTTTGAAGCGAGCCGGCGTCCCGGCGGAGTTGCACATCTATGCCACAGCTACCCATGATTTCGGCGTCCGCCCCAGCGACCATCCGTACTCCACCTGGACGGATTCTTGCGCCCACTGGCTGAGGCATCAGGGATTCCTCCAGCCGCAAACACGGCCGTAGCTTGCCGGTGGAATTGGAGAGTGTGGGAATAGCAAAGTCAGGCACTGGCCCGTCACCAGCTATCGAGTTCCTGGCGGAGCCGTTCAATTGGCAGGCCGACCACGTTGCTGAAGGAGCCGGCCACGTTCTCCACAATTTGATCGCCGTTTTCCTGGATGGCGTAAGCACCCGCTTTGTCGAGGGGATTGATCGAGGCGAGATAACGATCAATTCTCTCCTCGGTCAAGGGCTTGAACGTGACCTGACTGCATTCGACGAAGATTTTCTGGCGATGGCTCCGCAACTGCATCAAACAGACGCCGGTGATGACTTCGTGCGTGCGCCCTTGCAGCCGCTCCAACATCTCCCGGGCCTCGGCCCGGTCGGCCGGTTTTCCCAACAGTTCATTTTCCAGGCAGACCAGCGTGTCGGCGCCGAGCACCAGCGCATCCGGATGCCTTTTGGCGACCGACCGCGCCTTGCGATAGGCATTGACCTGGCAGAGCTCGCGGGCGGTCAGTTGTTCGTGGTGGATTTCGGTGGATTCGCCGGGAATGACCTGGAAGTCCAGGGTCAACTGGCGCAAAAGGCCGGAGCGTCGCGGCGAGCCCGAAGCCAGAATGAGCATCGGCAATTTCATAATGTGTGCTGGACAAACTCGCCTCCCGTTTCAAAGCGCATGAGACTGCGGAAAAGAACCGGCCATCCGTCCTTGTTCTCGGAAATCCGGTTCCTTGGAAAAGCCTGGAAGCCTGTCCAGCCGGGTCTCTCCCGCAAGCGACGAACGGAGCGCTCTTTTTCGGCAATGACTTCCGCGCTCAGGGCTGGCCGCTTCGATGCGAGCACATCCGCGATCATGACTCATTCTTGGGAGATCATTCGCATCCAAAGAGATTAAGCGAAACGCGGCCGTTTGGCAATCCAGACTAAACTCCAGACTAAACTTCTTGCCTGACCGGAGCGGCTTGTTTAGTTTTCCGGCCATTAATCAATGAACAGCAGTTCGACACAAGGCGTGAGCCTTAATCTGCCGCCCGCGAGGAACCCGCCATCTCCGGAAAAGAAAAACCCATGAACTCAAAAATCCGCGTCCAACTCTCGGTCATGATGTTTTTGCAGTACTTCATCTGGGGCTCGTGGTATGTCACGATGGGGCCTTACCTGGGAGGCACGCTGAATTTCACCGGGCAGGAAATCGGCCTGGCCTACAGCACCACGGCTTTGGCGGCGATGATTTCGCCGTTCTTCGTGGGCATGGTCGCGGACCGTTTTTTTGCGACGGAAAAGATTCTGGCTGTGCTCCACATTCTGGGCGGTGTCCTGATTTTCGCAGCGGCCAGGGTGAAAACCTTCGACGCCTTTTATCCGCTCTTGATCGCCCATACGCTGTGTTACATGCCAACGCTGGCCTTGACCAACTCGATTTCGTTTCATCAGATGAAGGAGCCGGGCAAGGAATTCCCCGGCATCCGCGTCTTGGGAACGATCAGTTGGATCGCCGCCGGATTGACCGTGGGGACTTTGGGAATCAAAGCGACCACGACCGCCATGCCGTTTATGATCGCCGCCGTCGTTTCGGTGTTGATGGGCCTTTACTGCCTCTCCTTGCCGCACACCCCTCCCAAGACCTCCGACCAACCGGTCACCGCCAAGGACGTCCTCGGCTTGGACGCGCTCCAACTGCTGCGGGAACGGTCCTTTGCCATCTTTGTCTTCAGCGCCTTCCTGATTTGCATCCCGTTGACTTTTTACTTCAGCTTCACGCCGTCGTTCCTGGCGGACCTGGGCGTCACCAATGTCCCGGGCAAGATGACCCTGGGCCAGATGTCGGAGATTTTCTTCATGTTAGTCATGCCATTTTTCTTTGCCCGGCTCGGGGTCAAGTACATGCTCATCGTGGGCATGTTCTGCTGGGGCGCCCGCTACCTGCTTTTCCTTCTGGGCTACAACACCGGCGCGGTCTGGCCGCTCTATCTGGGAGTGATCCTGCACGGGATTTGCTATGATTTCTTCTTTGTCACGGCCTATATTTATGTCGATCAGAAAGCTCCGGAAACGATTCGAGCCAAAGCCCAAGGTTTCATTGCCTTTGTGACACTGGGGGCGGGCATGTTTGTCGGCGCCAATCTGTCGGGCGTGGTCGTGCAGCATTTTAGCTTCCCCAACGTGGAACCCGCCCAGTTCCAAGTGGTTTCAGACGTGGCGAACTGGGCCGAGGGAAACTGGGCAAAATGGGAAGCCAATGGTGCTCCGGCCTACGGGAAGATCACGCAAATCGCCACCAATGCCGCCGCGCTCCCGGGCTTGGCGGAAAACTTGACGGTCACAGCAGAAAAACCTGCCGCCAAGATCGAAGTGTTTCAGCGTGTCGATGGCAAGTACCGCCCGACCGACAAGGTGGTGGGCCTTCCTTTGAGCGCCTTGTCAAAACCGCTCAGTCTCTGGGATAAGATCTGGATCATCCCCGCCGCCGGCGCTCTGGCCGTCATGGTTTTGTTTGCTTTCCTCTTTCAATACAAAATCGGTTCCCAGCCGAATGTTAAGAACTGATCAACTGTCTTCGGATTTCACCACCGACCAGATGCAGACATAACTTTGAACCATGCAAAACAGACGCAACCGCCGCTTTTTTTTGAAACAATCAACCATCCTGACCGCCGGACTCAGCCTGGCACCTCACCTGAACAGGAGCCTGGGCGCTGCCCCGCCTAAACCTTTGTTCAAGATTTCCCTGGCGGAATGGTCGCTGCACCGCGCTTTGTTTGCCAAGACAATGGATCACCTCGATTTTCCCAAGGCGGCCAAACAGGACTATGGCATCGAGGCCATCGAACTGGTGAACCAATTCTTCATGGACAAAGCCAAGGACCCAAAGTACCTGGCTGAATACAAGAAGCGGGCCGAGGACCTGGGCTTGAAAATCCTTCTGATCATGTGCGACGGCGAGGGCGCGTTGGGGGACCCCAGCGACAGCAAGCGCGCTCAAGCCGTGGAAAACCACTACAAATGGGCCGAAGCCGCCAAGTTTTTCGGCTGCCATTCCATTCGCGTCAACGCGGAGACGGCGGGAGCCGGCAGCTTTGAGGATCAGCAGAAGCGCGCGGCGGACGGCTTGCGGCGGCTTTCGGATTTTGGCGGCAAGCTGGGCCTTAATGTCATCGTGGAAAACCACGGGCATCTCTCCTCCAGCGGCCAGTGGCTGGCGGGCGTCATGAAAATGGTCAACTTTCCGAACTGCGGCACGCTCCCTGACTTTGGCAATTTTGATCTGGGCGACGGCCAGGAGTATGACCGCTACCGGGGCATTGCGGAAATGATGCCCTTCGCCAAAGCCGTCAGCGCCAAATCGCATGATTTCGACGCCGCCGGCAATGAGGTCCACACTGATTATCGGCGGATGCTGAAGGTCGTGTTGACGGCCGGGTATCGCGGCTATTTCGGCATCGAGTACGAAGGAGAGAAGCTTTCCGAGCCGGAGGGCATTCGCGCCACGAAAAAGCTGCTTGAGAAGGTGCGCGAGGAACTGGCACCGGGCTACAAAACATAGGTATTCTCCGCGCCCGCCTGCCTTCGCAGCCACCCCTGGCGAAATCGTGATTGGAATGGCCTCCAGGAGTAGGTGAGCATCTTCGGCACTGCAAGCCGAGGTCCTGGCCAACGCACGGCCCGTATGAGGCTGTCATATGAGGCTTGCCGATCAGACGATTTCTCCTTAGGCTCCAACCATGCCGACCGTCGTTTCCATCTCGGACAAAGTAGAAAGGCAGCTTTGGACGGCCGAGGAATTTCTGGAATGGCTGCAACCGGGTGTCCACGGTGATTTGATCGATGGAGAAAAATTCATGCATTCCCCCGTAAATTTTAGACATGCCCGGCTGGTGAATTTTCTGGAGCGGCTTCTGGCGGCTTACGTCGAGCAAAAGAAATTAGGCGAGGTCCACCGGGAAGTTGTTTCTATTCGGCTGAGTGCCCGCCGGGTGTTCCTGCCCGACCTTGCTTTCTTCACGAACGAACAAGTTCGTCGCCTGGAGCCGGCCCATGCGCCCTTTGCCCCCACTTGGGTTATGGAAGCGCTTTCTCCTGGAACTGCCGATCTGGATGTCGGTCCCAAGTTTGCCGCTTACGAAGAACATGGAGTGCAGGAATATTGGATTGTGGACCCGGAACATCTGGCTCATCGCTTTTATCGGCGGGAAGGAGAGCTGCTGGTCGAGTTTGCTGCCGGTGCAGAGAAGATCCCTTCCCAAGCCGTGCCCGGCTTTTTCGTCAAACGCACCTGGCTGAATCCGGAGCAGTTGCCGGAGGTCGGCCGGTGCCTGGCTGAGTTGATGGCGTCGGCGTCTTGACTATTCAGCCGGCGCGCGCCCTTTCGTTGAACCTCCCGTTTGTTGTCCACCCTTCAGGGTGTCAGCCGGGATGGGATGAGGGCACGAACACCCTGAAGGGTGGACAACAAACACTCGCCGGTTCATGGGCGAGGGCTTGATGGCATTGTGCCCATGCCGCCCAGCCATCACTCTCCTGATGGCCCCTTTTCTTTCTTCATCTCCCGTTCCCGCAACCAGGCAAAAATCACGGGCGTCACGATCAAAATGTGAATCAAGCTGCTGACCATGCCGCCAATGACAGGCGCGGCCAGCGGTTTCATCACTTCCGCTCCGGTGCGGCTGCTCCACATGATCGGCAGCAAGCTCGCCACAATGGTCGCCACCGTCATGACCTTGGGACGCAACCGCAGGCGGGCGCCGTCTTTGATCGCCTGCAGCAAATCCTCCCGCGTGAAAGCCGCGCCGCGGTCGGCCAGCTTTCTCTTCAGGGCTTCCTCCAGGTAAACGACCATGACCACGCCGGTCTGGATGGCGGTGCCAAAGAGCGCAATGTATCCGACCCAGACGGCCACGCTGAAATTGTAGCCGAGCAGGTATTGCAGAAACACGCCGCCCGTCAGCGCAAACGGCACCGCCAGGATCACGTGCGCCGCTTCCTTGGCCGAGTGATACACCACGTAGAGCAAGAGGAAAATGATCACCAGCACGGTGGGCACAATGACACGCAATGTCCGTTGGGCGCGCAGTTGGTTTTCGTATTGGCCGCTGTACTCGATGGTCATGCCGTTCTCCAGCTTGATCTCGCGCTCGATCCGTCCTTTGAGCTCTGTGACAAAGCCGCCCAGGTCCCGGTCCTGCACGTTGGCCTGCACGAAGACGCGCAAGCGGCCATTCTCACTCGCGATTTCGCTGGGACCGGTGTTGCGTCTGATTTTGGCCAGTTGCCCCAGGGGAATGAACTGGCCAGAGGGCGTTCCCACCAGGACTTCGCCCAGGCGCTCCAAATCGTTCCGCTCCTCCCGCTCCAGGCGCACTTGGATGGGGAAACGCTGACGCCCTTCAATGGTCGTGGTCAGATTCCGGCCGCCCAGACCCGCTTCCACCACGTCCAAAACCTCCTGCGCTCGCAAGCCGAAGCGGGCCATCGCCACGCGGTCCACCTCAATCTCCAAATACGGTTTGCCTTGGACCCGCGAGGGGGCAACGCCGACGGCGCCGGTTACTTCCCGAACCACCCGCTCCACTTCAAACGCCTTTGCTTGCAGCGCGTCCAGGTTATCGCCGAGAATCTTCACTCCCACTTGCGCGCGAATGCCCGTGCTCAACATAAGCATGCGGTTTTCAATCGGCTGCAAAAAGCCGGGCACGTAGCCCGGAACCTGGGTCAGCTTTTGCGTCAGCTCCGCAATCAGCTTTTCCTTGGTCATGCCGGGACGCCATTCCGGGTTGGGTTTGGAGCCGAGCAAGGTGGAAAGGTATTGGGGCTTCAGCATGATGGTTGTTTCAATCATCTCCACCGGCGCCGGATCGGTCGCGGATTCGGCGCGGCCCAATTTGCCGGCCACGGACGCCACTTCGGGCAGTTGCTTGATGACCTGGTCCTGCCAGGCCATGATGCGTTTCACCTCGGTCAGCGAGGTGCTGGGCAGCAACACCGGCATAAACAGAAGGCTGCCTTCGTTTAACGGCGGCATGAATTCGCTGCCCATGCCGGAGAGCACCTTAACCAGACGTGGGAAGCGGGCGGAGAACTGGGAGAACGCGGCCGTGTCGCTTCCCCTCACCCCGGCCCTCTCCCCGGAGGCGAGGGAGGAGCCGCCGCCCGCGGCGGATTGATCGGTGGCGCTCGATGCTTTCCCAGCGCGAAGCTTTGCATCTCCCTCTCCCTGGGGGAGAGGGCCGGGATGAGGGGAAACCGGCGTGACGATGTTGGCCAATGCAACCAAAACCGGCCTCGGCACGCCGAGGGCCAGCACCAATGCTCCAGCCAGCAGCAGCGCGGCCAAGCCGAGCACGGTCTTGCGATGGCCCAGCGACCAATTGAGCAGCGGATCGTAGATGCCCAACAACCGTCGCATCAGCCAGTTTCTGTCTTCGGGGTGAAAGGGGCCTCGCACCAGCAAGGCGCACAAAACCGGGACAATCGTCACGGCCAGCAGCGTGGAGCCGATCATGGCAAACGTCTTGGTGAAGGCCAGCGGATGAAACAACTTCCCTTCCTGTCCCGAAAGCGCGAACACCGGCACAAAGGCCAGGATGATGATGGTCATGGCAAAGAAAATCGGGCGGCCCACCTGCCGGGAAGCTTCAAGAGTGATCTGGAGCGTCTCGGCGGCAGTGAGACGGATGACCTGCTTTCCCCCCTCACCCCGGCCCCCCTCGGCAGGGAGAGAGAGAGAACCATCTGGCGCCGGTCTGCCGATGGCCTCATCGCGACTGACGGGCGCAGCTTCTCCCTCTCCCCCTCCGAAAGGGAGAGGGCCGGCGTGAGGGGGCGCTCCGGGACTCGCCAGCCGTGCCGCCTTCTCTTCCTCCGCCCTTTCGCAATGGCGGATGACGTTCTCGGTCATGACGATGGCGGCATCCACCAGCACCCCAATGGCGATGGCAATGCCGCTCAGCGACATAATGTTCGAGGTAATGCCAAATTCTTTCATCAGGATGAACGAAATCAAAATCGAAACCGGCAGCGGGAACGTCACGATGAGGATGCTGCGGAAATGCCAGAGAAAAATGATGTGGGCCAGCGTCACCAGGATGATTTCCTCCCAGAGCGCATGTTTCAGTGTGTCGATGGTGCGCGCGATGAGTTCGCTCCGGTCATAAAACGGTTTGATGGCCACGCCCGGCGGCAGGCTGGGCGTGATTTGGGCGATCTTCTCCTTGATCCGCTCGATCACGGCCAAGCCGTTTTCGCCGTTGCGCATGACGACGATGCCGCCCACCACTTCCTGGCCGTTGACATCGAGCGCACCGCGCCGGAAATCGCCGCCAATCTGCACGGTGGCCACGTCACCCAGGTAAATGGGAGTTCCTTCGCGCTCTCCCAAGACAATCTTTTCCAGATCAGCCACGGAGGTAATCAGCCCCAGGCCGCGCACGACAAACTCCATGCCGTTTTCCTCAATCACCTTGCCGCCGACATTCAAATTGCTTTGGCTGACCGCCTCCATCACTTGCTGGAGCGACACTTTGGCGGCGCGCATTTTGGTCGAGGAAACCTCGATCTGGTACTGCCGCACAAAGCCGCCGATGCTGCCGACTTCCGCCACGCCTGGCACGGCATTGAGCTGGTAACGAACAAACCAATCCTGCACCGCGCGCAATTGCCCCAAATCATAACCGCCTTGCGGCGCTTTGGCCGGGTTCACTTCCAGGTAGTACTGATACACCCAGCCCAGGCCCGTGGCGTCGGGACCGAGTTTGGGCGTCACGCCGGCGGGCAGAAGGTCGCCCAGATAATTCAACCGCTCCAGCACGCGCGTGCGGGCGAAGTAATTGTCGATCTTATCCTGGAAGATCACCGTGATGAGAGAAAAGCCGAACATGGAATTGGCCCGCACGGTCTTGACTCCGGCCAATCCCTGCAAATTAACGGAGAGCGGATAAGTGACCTGGTCCTCGACTTCCTGCGGGCTGCGCCCGGCCCAATCGGCGAACACGATCACCTGGTTCTCGCTCAGGTCCGGAATGGCATCGACCGGGGTCAAGTAGAGGGCGCGCACACCCCAGGCAATGATGAACAAGATGCCGCAGGCCACCAGAAATCGGTTGCGCAGGGACCATTCGATAAAGCGGTTGATCATACGAGTTGCGAGTTACGAGTTACGATGGGCGATGGGTGATGACCGGAGGGTGGTTTCCGGCTCCGGCTCGAACCGGCTATCAGCAATGACTTTCACGGTTTGACTTCCGTGCCGCAATCGAGCATCTCTGCCCCGTAAAACGGATTGCGAATCGGCCCTCGCGTTTGCATCCACAAACCCGTCTTGGGCGCGCCCGGGATGGCCAGGTTGACCATGGGACACTGATAAATCTTGAGCGAACTGAATTCGGGCTGCTGCGCGCGCAGTTTCCGGGCGAACTCGACCACCGCGGTGCTGAAAGGTAAAAAGGATTTGCGCGCTGCCGGCAGGTCCGGCGCAGGCTGCCCAGGGCCGCTCTCCTCGATTTTTTTCAAACCTGGCTGCCAAGAGGAAGCTTCGGCAAAACCCTTCGCTAAACCCGGCAAGGCGGCGTGCAGCTTGGCTGCTTGCTGATTGAATTCCGCCAGGTTGTCCGAGGAAAGACCCCGGGCCACGGCGTCGGCCAGCGTCATAAAGTCCTCGGCTGCTTTGCGCTGGACCTCGTTTAGTTGTTCCGCTGGAAGCTTAAGATCGGTCCTGGCGGCTGTTTTGTCCCGGCCGGCAGGAGGCGCGGGCTGATGAACGCCGGCGGCTGAATCCTTTGTCGGCGAGGCAGAAGCCGCCTCGTCTTTCTCCGGAGTCGAAGTTTGTGGCTGAGCCGGACCGCGCGCGCTCTGATCGAGCTGGGCTTGCGCGTCGATGAGCAAGTTGCCGTTGGTGACGACGCGTTCGCCTTCCTCCACGCCTTCCAACACTTCCCAAAGCTCATCTCCCAGGCGGCCCAACTTGACAGCGCGCTGTTCGTAAGCGCCCCCGCCTTTCTCCACATAAACGACGGGATACTGGCCCGGCGACAGCACCGCACTGCGCGGAATGGACAGAACATTAGTCCATTCGGACTTGATGAGGCCCTCGGCATACAGATTGTGGTACAATTCGCGAGTTCCTTTCTCGGACCCGACCATTGGATTCGGCACTTCGACGCGCGCTTTTGCGCTCCGGGTCAGTTCATTGAGATTCGGATCAATGAACGTGATCGGCGCCATATAGACTTTGCCGGGAACGGCGCGGGTGGTTACTTCGGCCAATTGGCCCGCTTTCACCCAGGAAAGGTCCCGTTCATAGACGTCGAATTCAAACCACATGATGGAGAAATCGGCGATCTCGAACAGCTTGTCGCCTTCCTTGACGTATTGGCCTTCATAGGCAAAGCGGGCGACGACCGTGCCGGACATGGGCGCGAGGATTTGCGTGTGCGGTTCGTTTTCCTGCTTGTTCTCGAGCGCTTTGATCTGGGCTTCGGTCATGCCCAAACGCCGCAGCCGCAGCCCGGCCGCAGCCATCATGCGTTGATGCTCCTCTCGCAGGAGAGCGGAATTGGCCGGCATCTGCTGATGCAGCAGAGCGAGGTATTCCCGCTCCGCCGTCAACAACTGGGGGCTGTACAACGTGGCCAACGGCTCGCCTTCGACCACTTCGGCTCCCACGTAATTGACCGCCAATTTGTCAATGCGGCCATCAATGTAGGCGGAGACAATGCGGTGCCGGGAGTCATTATCATCAATCACACCGGCCACGCGCAACGTGCGCGGCATAGAACGGCGCTGCGCCTCCATCGTCTGGACATGGAGCACATTGATGGAGTTCGAGCTGAGGGCGATCATTCCGGCCTCGGCATCAAACCCTTTCTCCCCTTCAAAAACGGGAGCCAAGTCCATCCCGCAGATGGTGCATTTGCCCGGCTGGTCCGATTTGATCCAGGGATGCATGGCGCTCTGATAGTACAGAACCTTGCGTTCGCCCGATTTCATCGGCGTTTCAGGCGTGGTCCGCCGGGCGGCAAACCAGCCTCCGGCGGCGGCCAGCGCCAGCAGAACCAGCAATAAAAAGAGACGTGTTGCTTTCATAGAGTCGTCGTCACGGTGGGTTGTTTACGGGAGCATCGGGGTCGGGTTGCACGCCGAGCATCTGGAGGGCTTCCAGGTCCGCCACGCCGCAGCAGAGGGCCAGCTCCGACAGCATTTGATATTGCTGGGCCACCGCCCGGGCATAGCCCAGGCGCGCCTCCAGCAGCATGCGGCGGGTCTCCATCATGTCCAGGAACAGGCCCCGATTGGCCGTCCAGGCCGAGTGGGCGCTGGCCAGGGCCAATTCCGAGCGGGGAATGATTTCATCGCGATAGAGCAGGGCTTCGCGGCGCGCCGCGTCGATCTGTACGGTGAGACGGCGCGCTTCCGTGGGCACGAACAGCTCGTAGTCCGCCACCTCCAGTTGGGCCGCTCTTAACCTGGCGTCGTCGCGCTCGATGTCGTGGCGATATTTCTGAGCGTTCACCCACGGCAGGTTGAAGGTGACGGTGAACATGCCTTCGCGGAGATCCCCTGTCCCGCTGTATTGGCGGCCTTGCACTCCCAGGCTGATGTCGGGCCAGCGTTGGCGGCGGGTCAGGGCCGCGACGGCCGCCGCTTGTTTGACTTCCTGCCGCATGACTTTGAGTCTGGCTTCGTACTGGCTGGTGAGATTGATCAGGCGCTGGTTGTAGAAGACCGGGCCGGCCGCCGAGGGCAACTGCAATTCAGGCCAGGGAGCGGCCAGGTCGCGATTGAGAAGGCGATTGAGCATCTTCCGTTCGTACTCGATCTGCTGGCGATCGGTCTGCAATTGCTGAGCGCGTTTGGAGCGCTCGTTTTGCATGCGCAAGACCTCCGTCTGCGCGCCGGTGCCGGTGCGATACCGTTCCTCAGTGGCCACCACGAGCATCTGGAGCCAGTCGAGGTCCTCCTGGCTTATTTTCACCGTGCGGTCCGCCAGGGCGGTCTTGAACAGTTGCCGGGCGATGTCCAGGCGCAGCATTTGAAACTCGTAATCGAAAGCGGCTTTTTGAGTCACGGCTTCGGCGTCGGCCACGCCTTTGGCCAATTGCGGCTTGCGGAAGAGAGGCAACTTTTGCTCCACGCCATAAACCACGTCGCCATCATCCTGCCGTCTGGAGCGGCTGGCGGCCACGGTGCCGGCCGTGAACATCGGGTCCTCCCACACCCGCACCGCCTTGGAATTTGACTGGGCCGCCTGCACGCGGGCCGCCGCGGCGCGCACAGCGGGATTATTCGTGCGCGCTTCCTCGGCCAATTGGCTGATAAAGGTCGGGGAGATGCGGATCGCGTTGCCTGCGGCGGCCGCCTGTTCCGCCACTGCCTTGGCCCGCCAGAAGCAAAGACCAAGAATCGTTAAAATGACTAAGACTATTCTCATAAGGAAAAACGGAGTGTTCACCAGCCCAAAAACAACAGAAAAAGCCGCCCTGCGCCGGTTCAGGGCACACTACGACTGGGAAGAGCGCTGGCTCAGATCAGGAAGGTGCAGTTCCATTGGAAAACTGGAACGGCAGCGGCCTGGAGAAGAGAAGAGCGACGGGGGAGAACTAGTGGGCAGGGCGCGTGCGGTATCTCGATCAAGCGAGAACTGGGCGCCAATAACAACTGAACGGAATGCGGCGCGGTGGTTGGCGCGGCGGTCAGGGGCAGCGGCGGTGAGATTGGAGCCGAAGACTGCACACAGCACTTGGCGCGACAAGAACAAACAGAACAAACGGCCTGCTCCGAGCCGCCGGCGATGCCGGCCGGGAAGACACTTTGTGTCCAGACCAGCATCAGACTGAGCACGATGGCAACGGCGGCTCTCACGTTACAGGTCGCGAACTTGGCAAAGCGACTCCCTCTCCTTTCCCCAAAGGAGAGAGCGGGGGCAAGGTTTGGTTCCATGACAGGCTCACAGCTTGGTCAGAAGCCGGTTCCGCATCTACTTCTTGGCCTTTTTCTCGGCCTCTTCGATTTTCTTGATGAATTTGGCCGGAGCTTTCTTGAAATCCTTCAGGCACGATTTGCAGCAGAGCTTGATCTCGCGGCCTTCGTGAGTGAAGACATACGGCTCGCCCATGTCACCGCCCAGTTTCTCGTCAGAGACGGCGCAGGTGTTCAGCGTGTACGGCTTCGGTTTTGGGGCGTTCTTTCCCGCTTTCTTCTCAGCGGCAAATCCCGCTATTGGAGCGGTCAGAACCACCGTGGCCAGTAGGGTGGCAGTCAGTTTTCGTAGAATTTTCATAGTTGTTATCCGTTAGTACCGTTCATCTATTATACATGACATCGGGAAAAAAGCGCGCCAATGCTCGTTGATGGCGGAAGCAGCGTTCACGGCCAATCGCCTCGACGTTCTCGTGCTGACCGCCGGGCTCCGGCGTCGGTGCATCGGGAATGCGGCCACGGCGGAAAGCTCTCTCCTCGTGAACAGGTGGGGCGTGGGCTTCGAGAGGGGAATCTGAATATTGGCCAATATTGACGAGGGATTATTCAATTTCCACATATCTCACGAATTGTTCTAACCGGGCTGGGTGCCTTTCTCAAGCTCTGTTTCCACAATATCCTTTAGTTTGCAGAGCGAATGATTCCACAGAACATCATGGACGAAGGCGGGAAACAACCGTCGAAAGAGCCACCGGAACGGCCGCCCCGCCCATGTCCTGGCGCGCACGAAGTTGAAGGCGACATAAATGGACAAGCTGCAGATCCCATCGGCCAGCCTCTCGATTTCAAAAATCAAGACCCCGCCCCGGGCAAATCCATCTCTCACCCGATAGACGGCCAGACGGTCGTCCGCCACTTGTTCAAGGATCAGACTGAAAGACAAGCTCGGTCGCAAAACCTGGTATTGAATCACACAGCCCGGCACATTGGGAACGCCGGCGATTCTCCGGATGCGGATTCCTCTGGGCCTGAGATACCCCCGATCTTCTTCGCCGAATCGACCGAGTTGTTCGAAGATCCTGGCAGGAGGAGCCTGCATTTTAATGGTGTACATCCGCTCAAACTCCAACTCTTCGGGCAGAGTGATGTGGGACTCCGTGATCAGACGTGCAAACGCCAGGCGTTTCGCCTCAAGCCGTTCGATGGCCACCCCCGTGGTGAAGCGGCCAAAGCCTTCCCAGCCCAAACCAAAGATCAGTTCCGTAACATAATTCCGTGCCGTGATGAGCAGACCGCCGGTCAGGACCAGCCCAATCGTGGCGGGATGGATCATGGACCAGAAAATGTCCTCATAGTAATCGTCGCCGCTGGCAATCCTCCAAAGAATCTTCTCCAGGCGCCGCTCTCCGCTTGGTTTTGTTTTCCGCTCCGTAATCGCGGCCTGATACAAAACCCGGCTCAACACCGACGAGCTGAAGAAAATCCGGTGCAGGACGAACACGATCGAGGCAAACCGATTATCCCGCTGAAATCGTTGCAGCGTGGGTCCATAGCCCTGCCGCAGACTGCGCGAATCAATGCCCAGTGTTAAGACGGTGTCGGCCAGAGCCCGAGCCGTCTGCTCGGCCGAAAGGATTCCATCTTTATACAGTCTTGCCGTCACAACGTCACCCACCGCAGCGATGCGGTCGGCGCATGGGCTCCGGGCCGAGCCGATAACCATGTTGGGGTTGCACACACAAACGGTCTGAAAGCGGACGGCCGGAGAAATCAGTTTGCGAACATGCGGCAACTCCAGGAATTGCTTTATGGCCTCCCGGTTCGCCTCGCGGTTCGTTATCGAATCGACACTCGCTCCGACCAGGACCACCGTCATGAATCCCCGCTTCGGCACCAAAGAGCACATTTCCAAGCGCAAGGTTTTCGATCCGTATTCCACAAAATAGATCGTGCCGGCAAGGTGGGCTGGGAGGTCCGGCTCCGCCTCAAGTTCGAACATGAGGGACCGCCGCACTGGAGGCGGCGCAAAGTCGGGGATCAGCCGTTGCAGGGATTGAAGAATCCGGCTGCGGGCCGGGGCCAGACTAGAGCCCTCATTCACCCCTGCCGCAAAGACCGCGAAATCGGCCTCCATCCTTGCTTCCAGGCCGTTCACGCGGTAACGAATCAGTGGTTTCCCGGTCTCCGAGTAATGCACTTCATCAACCTCGCCGCTGATCACGTGGGCTCCGGCCTTGACCGCTTCTCCCAGGAGAAAGGAATCAAAATTGTGGTGGCGATCGCTCCGCCTGGCGGGACGCGAACCCCGATACACCGTGAGCAGTTCGCGCCCCAGCGGCACTTCGAGTTCAATATTCTTCCAATATCCTTGAATCGCTATCGCGTGAATCCGGCTTTGGATGACCTCCGGTGGGATGGTTAAACCCATGCTCTTGAGCACGTCGTTCAGTTTCGGCGAGATGCCGCCGGCGCAATAGTTGCAGCCCTTCCAACTCCCTGGGCAACACCCCATCGACCCCGTGCTCGATTGCGTCCGCCGCTCAATGATCCTGACCTGGACGTCTCTTCCCAGTTCCCTGGCTTTTCGCAGCAGGTGGATGGAAAAGAAAGCCCCGGCCGGTCCGCCGCCGATGACTGCAACGGTGGCACCCCGCTCCAAAGGGATGCGCCTGGGGCTATCGTGACTGTTCATTGCCATGCCTGGTTCGCTCCGGCCGGAGCCAGCTCGACTGTGCGGGCCACGAAACAGCTCTTGCCGCCCCCTCAGAACTTCCGCTGTGTCCAGGCCAACGGCCGTTGTCATCTCCAAGGCGGGTCCAGAAGCGGCGGCGCCTTATGCAGCGAATTATGCCAGCCTAGGACGGCGGCTGCCGAATTCAACAAGAATCGCCCGCCACCCGGATAAAGTCTCACGGCAATTGCAGCGCTAAATCGGGTCAGCCTCAGCAGACGCCGGCTTCGTTGACGCCGCGCGGCCGATACCGTTCCGCCTCGCCCCAATCAATGGCGAGTTCGCGCCGGTCGTGGGCTGGTTCCAATTGATGCTTCTTGAGCAACGTCGAGAACGGTCCGACCCCGACTCGATCCAACAAGTCGGCCAGCGATTCGCCAGGCTGCCGGGACGCCAGATAAAATTCCGCCACGTCGGCGACACACGCGGGCACGTGGCGTGCCGGCATCATGCCCAGGTCTTCGCCAAATCGCGGGCGACTTTGACTCTCGCGCCCACCCAACCAGAGACGGTAGGCTGGCAGCCAATCGTTCTGCGCCCGGTTGGCCAGGCCTTCCAGTCCGATGTCCGCCACGGCATGGAGGCCGCAACCGTTGGAACAGCCACACAGTCGAATGCTCAACTGAGCCAGCGTGTCTGTTGGGTCGGGGAGCAGAGCGAGTCTGGCGGTGATGGCCTGCGCCAACGCGGGCGTGTTCGTGAATGCATTGGAGCAAGCCTTGGAGCCGGGACAGGCGACCAGTCGGCTCACGGCGAGACGATGGAGCAGTTGGGCGCCATCAAGGGCTTGGTAGATTTGGGACAATTGATTGTCTCGCGCCTGGCGGAGCAGGAAACCTTGTTCGGGCGTCGTGCGAATCGCCAATCTGAACCGCTCCGATAGCGCGGCCAACTGCCGGAGTTGGCCAGCCGTGATGGAGCCGGCGGCGAGCGAAACGCGGACGGTTCTGAATCCGCGTTGCGGTTGAGGTTGCGTCTGGACGGTGACCCAGCTTGAAAACGTTTCGTCTTCAGCGGGCTGCTTTTCGGCTCGCTCAAGAGATTCTGATTTCGCAAGGCCGGGCACAGGCTCGGCCGGAGACTCGGACACGGGTCCCAAGCTCGGATACGATTTCTGTTCACGTTGCAGCTCAGTCCGTTCGCGGGTGATTTCCTCCAGGAGGGCTTGAATGCCGAGCGACTGAACGAGGAATTTCACACGCGCCCGCCGACGGTTTTGTCGGTCGCCGAGGCGGTTGAACACGCGGAGAAACGCTTCGGTGAAGCTGCACATCTGCTCGGCCGGAAGAAATTCGATCAGTTCCTGACCCAAGCGCGGCAATGCTCCCGTGCCGCCGCCGGCCAGGACACGGAAGCCGCATTCACCGTTGGCATTCTTGCGAGCTTGAAAGCCGAGGTCCTGCGCGAAACTCCGAACGCAATCCCGCTCGCAGCCGGAGAAAGCAATCTTCATCTTGCGCGGAAGCGTCTGAAAGTCGGGGTGCCGGACGAAATAGCGCGTCAACAGTTCGGCGTAAGGCGTGACATCAAATGGTTCATCGGTTCCCACGCCCGCGTGCGGACACACCAGGATGCTGCGGATGGAGTTGCCGCCGGTCTCGTGCGAGAGCAAGCCCGCCTGAGCCAAGGCGCGCAGGAACGGCACCACCTGCTCCAGCCGCAAATCATGCACTTCTACCCCCTGGCGCGTGGTGAAGTGGCATTCGTCCCGGCCCCACGTCTCAATCGCCGCGGCCAGCGCGGTCAACTGCAGCGGCGAGATGATGCCATACGGCACGCGCATCCGCACAAAGAATCGGTCGGTTTGGCGCTGGGTGTACACGCCGTAGTGGACGCTGTGGCCGCGGAACTCTGCCCGCGTCCATTCGCCCCGCTGTAGTCGGGCGATGAGATCAGCCAGCTCGTTCAATTCATTTTCCACACTTGTGCTGCCACTTTCCCTCTTTAAGGAACGCGTGAGAGAACTGCGGCAGCCTGGGCATTGGTGTTCCACAGACTCCAGAGGATAGGGAACGTCCGCTCTACTTCCAGAAGAATAACGTTTAACCTGCCGCGTCCTGCAATGTGGACAGACCAGGGCTTGCTCCGAAGGCCGACTGGCGGCGCATCCATCCAATGACGCGGCCAAAGGCGGTGTTGCCGAATGGTTTCGCAACGTGTCTTCAATTTTTAGTACGCCGGCTGGCCTTTGCTTCCCTCGACCACCTTTTGCCAAAAGCCCACCATCCGTTGAGCTTCGCTCGCCTCCCGTTGTGACGGGAGATCTGCAAAGCTGCTCCTTAACCTGAGGAACCTCATGGGTCCAAACGAATTACCTGGCACGGTCGCTCAAGAGCGAATCCATCAATTCTGCTGGTCGTTGCACCGCGTCCTCCAGCGAACCAAGCGCGTCCTGGAGCTTCACTTGCGCGTCGAGTTGGGTGAGATCGGCTGCCACAAGCTGCAACCGGGTCAAAAGCAATTCGAGCCGGCCAGCGGCTCTGGCCTTGAAACGCGCTGCAACGGCGTCGTGCTGCCACCGGATTGCAGCAACCAATGTGTCAATGTCCGCTGCGGCGTCCAGCGTCGCGCGATAAGCCGCAGCGCTGCGGTCAACTTCGTCGATGACTTCCGTCTGCAAACTGAGCAGGTGGGCTGCGGCGCCGATGCGGCGGGCTTCCGCCTTTGCTATCGGCCCCCGGCTGCGATTGACGGCGGGCCATTCAAGGTTCAAGTTGACGGCCCATCGGTTCTTGTCTTGGTCCCACCCGCAGCCAGGATGAAACTGGATGTTCGGATACCTTTTCGCGATCTCAAACCGGAGCGCAGTCTCCGCCGCGGCGTAATCGGCCAAAGCACTCAAAATGCCCGAACGGCTCCGCAAGGCTTGCCTCCGCAGGTCACGTGCGGCCAGCCCGAGGCCGGCCGTGCGCGAAAAATCATACCTGACCTCGACCTGAAGCAAGGCCCTCACGGGCAGTCCAAGTGAATCGGCCACGCGCTTGCGAAAGTCCATTTTCTCACGGAGCGCCATGATCAGCGCAAGGCGCGTTTTGGCCAAGTGAATCCGTAGCAGCGCGAGTTCGACATATGAAACCGCGTCGGCCGCCGGCTGCTGCTCTCCCACCCGTATCAACTCCATCTGAATTGCTGCCAAGTCCCGCAAGAGCGCCTCGGAGCGTTGCGCTGCCACATAGGCCAGCAGGTTGGTGCGCAGAGTGGCGCGCACCTGCCACGCCCTGGTCGCCACGCGGAGGCGCGCTGCATGGGCCAGATATTCTGCCTTGGCGATACGCTGGCCGCGTTTGCCGACGGCCTCCATTGGAACGTCAGCGCCGATTTCGGGCCCCCACGGCGAAATGCCCGGTGCGACGCTGGAACTGTATTCAGGCTTGAGGGTGAGATTGGGACGCATGATGTGGGCGTCGTGGGCGTCGTGGGCGCGAGACTTGGGTCGCCCACCCGCTGTGCTGACGCCGGCCTCGGCTATGCGCCACTGCGCCCGCGCCGCGTCGAGACTCGGATGGAAGTAAAGCGCCGCGAGCGTCAGCTTTGGAAAATCCCACGATTCCAGCGGCCACGTTTCCAAAGAGTAGCCGAGATTTTGTTCGAGAAACTGCCTCAAGACGGGGTCGTCCAACGTGCGCGCGTTGAAGTTGGTTGCGGTCCGAGCCGGAGACATCGGCTGCGACTCGAAGTGGGCGCAGCCAGTGACAAGTGCGACCAAGAAAAGCCCGCAGGACGGGCAGATCAAGGTCTGCCAGGTTGGGTTGGTTCGTTTCACGCAAGGTGGGCCGCTCTGCGTCTCAGATGGGTCAGTCTTTGGGCTGGCTGGGATAGTAGTAATCGACACCGGGACTGACGGGTCTCGGTTTGTTTGGGTTGAGTTGGCTTCGGGCGTGCAGGCCGCACAGGGCGCACCCAATGAGGAAGAATAGGGATGCTACTGCGGTCACCAGAACGGCTGGTTTCGTCAGTTGTTTCATATCGTTCCTTTTGTTTTCTGTGTCGCGGTATCAGAGAGACTTCGCTCCTTCTTCTTCCAGGCGGCCAATGATGTCCGCCAGCGGTCCGGGTCTGACATCCAGGTCTGACATACGGGTCTGACATAGGCTTTGATTTCTTTCATAATCTTGCATCAGGCCGCAACTTAAGGCACTGCGAAGACATGCAAGCCCTCGACGGAGTCATTGCGGTGCGCCTCCTGGCCGCCGCTAAACAACTCCGTGAGTTGGTCCATGTTCACCGGCTTCTCCAGCAACGCCTGTGCGCCCCACGCCCGCGCCGCCTCCCGCCGCTTTCCGTCGCAAAACACCGTCATCAAAATCACCGGCATCTCCGGGTAAAGCAGGCGGATGTTCTGCAATAATTCAAAGCCGTTCATGCCCGGCATCTCCACATCGCTGATGACGGCAGCAAATTGTTGTTCTGCCAGGCGGTTCACGGCTTCTTCACCATTGGAAGCCAAGACGACACTAAACCCCACGCGACCGGTTAAATACCCCACCCAGCGCGCTGTGATGGGATTGTCATCTACCACGAGAATCATTTTCGTTTCCGTGTCCATGCCTGTAATACGCTCACAGTGATGCCAGCCCTCTTGGGTCGCAACACAGCTCCCGGCACATCGGCAGACTCATCGTTACAAGAGTCTGCCGAACCAATGTTGCTTGCTCCGCACACGTCAACTGGGAGCGGGCGCGGATGCCGTCGGTAGCCCCTGCGCGAGATTCGGTTTTTTTCCATCTGCGCGGTGGGACCGTGGCCACATCGGGGAATCCGCCGGATCACCGGCACTTCAAACACGGAATTGAACCAGCGTGTCGGAGTGATGCCTGTGGTTTCCTTTCTCTTTGTGTTTGTTTGCACCGGAAGGGTCAGCGCTCAGGGGCGCGGGTTATGGTTCTTGGGTGGCGGCATCCAGGTGTTGCGGTCCCCGCCGCGCGCGGTCGCGCATGCGCTTCGCCAGCCGGGCGATGTATGGGGTGGGGTCATTTGCAAACGCCGCCATGCGGTACGGCCCGCAGAGGTTAACGGTCGTGCCACGGTGGTTGATCCGGTAGGTCCCGCCTCCAAACTCGACGCTCTTTTCGCACACCGCGCACGTTTCCCATTCGGATGGAAAGCTGCTGCTGTCTTCGGTCGTCATCGGGTTTCCTTTTTCCGCTCTCGCCTTTGCTCTGGTTTGCAACTCTACCAACTCCGCCGCCAGAGCGTGATGCCCTGCCGTTGCCTGGCATCGTCTGCTCCGGTGTTGCTCCCGCTGGTAGTCGCACAGGACGTGGCTAGAAAACTCAGGAGCGCGGCCAAAGCGCCTGCCGACGCCAGACGCTTCAAGCGCGGCGTGAATATCTTGTTTGGTCGTTTCACGTTCTTTCCTCGACTTTGGGGGTGTGTTCGGCGCCTCCATCAGTCGTGCGAGCCTTGACAGCAGGGCTCTCAAACTTCGATTTCACTACCCCAGCGCAGGCCCAGCCCCACGTCGGGGTTGCTGACCGTGGCCCCAAGTACGGGTTTTTGACCGTCTCGTTGGTCTGCATCCAACTGGCTTTGGCGATCGGGCAATAGACCTCGTAGTACGTCCCCGGCGGGACACTGCTGACCTTGAGATAACCGATGAGGAACTCACTGAGAGGCTTGAAGGCGTTACGCACCCTGGCAAGGCTCGTCGCCTTGGCCACGGCGTCCGCCTGCTGCGCAATCTCTTCCGGGAACGTCTTGGTTTCGTCGCCACGCGCCGCGGCGGACAAGGCTTGGGCGCTGGCGGAAACATTCGCCAACGAGTCGCGCGCCAAGGCGCTCTGCACCGCGATGTAATTCTCAAACACGGTCTGGACTGCCTTCGCCGGGGCCGGTTGGCTTGCCGGGGCAGCGGCTGATGGCGCGGTTGCCGCATCGCCGTGGTCGTGGCCTGCGGGAGTTGGAGCGGCTGCGCTGGTCTGGTCGCAACACGACGGACTCGTTGAAGCGCCGGCTTCGCCACCGCAGGTGGACGCACTCAACGCTCCTGCCGTGGACGCGGCGAGGATGGACGCAAGGACGACCGAAACAGAGACAGGTTTAGAAGTTTTCATCGCTCCATACTTCTTTCCATTGTTCAATGTCATGTTCAGCAGCGTTCTTTGTTACGTGGCGGCTGGTGGAAATCCCTCAGCCTTGTTTGCGTGATTCTCCCTCAGCGCGTCTCCCGATGGTGAAAAAAGTTGGAGTAACGATTTGCGTTTCGCAAAAGAGTTAATGGTGCCAGCCATGATGGCCGTAGTGCCAACCAAACCAAAATGGATCATGCCAGTACCAAAACGGCGGTGGAGGATAATAGTAGTAGTACGTCCGGTAGCGAGGCGGCTCCGCTTTGGACAGTTCTGGCGTTTTCAAAAGGTAATCGATCACGGCCGGGCTGACTCTGGCCTCCTGCAATGCGGCGATGTCCTGGGCGCTCAGCCGGTACACGGCGTGGGAAGCCCGCAGCGCGGTGAGAATCGTTCCATCGCTGACACCTCTCGCGGACATCTCCTTGATTTCCGCCAGGGTCAACGGCGGCGGCGCTCCGGGCGGCGGCCCTTCCCGATAAGTGGCGCAGCCGCTCAACAGCACGGCGGCCAGCGGCAATGACAGTAAGATGAGACTTTTCATGGGAACACCTTTTCCTTTCTCAGCGCGTCTCCCGACGGTGCAACAACTGGTAACGCTGGTAATCGCTTTGCTTTTGGAGTTTGGTCTGCGTGTCGCCGAGAACGGGCGGCGCGCCTGGTCCGCGGATAGCCTCCAGTTGCTCCATGAAGTGTTTGAGGAGGAAGGCTTCGTTGAGCAAATCCTGGTTCCGGTGGGCCAGCGCATACTGGCGCACCCGTTCGTGCCATTGGTCGAAACTCGCTCGCGCCTTCGTGTAGCGGTCGAGGTCGAAACCTTGCAAAGCGGTCGCGGCCAGGCCCAACGCGTCAAGAATCGCGCCGCAGAGAATCACTTCCTCGTTTTCTTCAGCTTTCAAGCCGCTGCCTGCTCCCGCAAACACAGAGCGCGCGGCAACGGTGCGCGCCATGCGCTCGCTGGTTTCGGGCGCATCGTAGGTCAGCTTGGCGGCGACCTCCAGCGCAGCGCCGGGTTTGAAGTCAGCGGGCTGAAGCGCCACCATCACGAAGCCACGTTCGCCCGCCCGCAGATTGCCGACTTGAAGTTGGTGGATGGACGCGGCTGACTGCCAGGGCTGCCCGTACACTGTGCGGATTGTGCCGCCTTGATTGACGGTGATTTCCACACGCACGTTCTGCGCGACGACTTCGAGCAATCCACGCAACTCTTCTTTGAAGGCTGCGGGCAATTGCTCCGAAGACTTCACGTAGGTGTAACGTCCGCCGCCAGCGGTGGCCAGGTCGGTGAGCAGCCTTTCGTCGAAATCCGTGCCGCAGGCCAGCGTGGAGAGGCCAACGCCTTTCGCGTGCGCGGTCGCAACAATTTTACGCAAGGCCGCCGAGTCCGTGACGCCACTGTTCGCCCTGCCGTCAGTCAGCAGTAACACGTGCTTGACTTGCCCTTCGGCGCTCTGGCTGTTGACTTGAGCAATGCCTTCCAACAAGCCCGCGCTGAGGTCGGTGGTGCCCTCGGGGACGACTTCGGCCAGTCGCTGAAAGAGAAATGGCTTGTTCACCGCGCGACCCGCCGGGGACAGGACCAGCACCCGTTCATTGAAGGCGACCAGCGAAATGAGGTCGCGATCCGTGAGGTTCTCGATGACCGCCCGTGCCGCCGCCACGGCGTGGGGAAACTTCATGTCTCCGGCCATGGACGCAGAACGGTCGAGCACCAGCGCAAGGTTGAGCGGCGGGCGGTCCGGCGGGCGCTTGTCAGCGCAAGAGAATTCCACTTTGAACAGAAGCCGCCCCGGCGCGGACTGAATGTAAGCCGTGTGACTCAAGGCCGCCCGCAAAGTTACGTGTTCCTCCGGAGTCGGCAGAGTGGCCGCTGCGTTTGTGGCCGGACCCGGACTTTGCACCGGTGCTGAAGGGGATGGTTCGACTGGTGATCGGACTGATGCGGGCGCAGCCGCGACTGGAGCCGACACCACCGGGACCACTTCGGCTGCGTGACCACGGAGGTTCGGAGCGCTGCAACCGGACACCAGCAGCAGCAGGAACGAGAGCAACCAGGAAAAGTGACGGGGCGAGCTCATGTTGGTTCGGCTCCTTTCTCCCCGGCGCCATGCTCATCGTGCTTCGGCGGACTCGTCGGGGAGTTGTCCCCGCGCGGCTCAGTGTTGTCTTGCTCAGGCAACGCCTCGGGCGGCTCCTGAGTCGGCAACTCCACACGCGGGATGAATCGGCCATCGGGAACCGGCCTCGCTGCCGGGGCCTTCCATTCCAACTGGCCTGGCGTTGCGGCCTCTGGCTCCGTGGAGTATCCATAAACCTGCCCGGAAACGTTCGTGCTCACCGTCACGTACCGGTTAGCCGGCGGGTAGTAGTTGTAGGAGTAGTACGCCGTCGAAGAATACGGCGGGTAGTAAGGCCAGTAATACCAGGAAGGCCAGTAGCCCCATCCCCACAACGAACCGTGGCCGTAAAAGGCGGGATAGTAGCCGTAGTAGCCGTAGGAGCCGTGAGAAGGATAACCCCAATGACCGTCGTAACCGTAGCTGTGCCCAGAATAAATCGAATGCCCGTAGCCGCCATAATAAAGCCCGTGGGCCGAACCGTAATTCCCCTGCGGGCTGTAAGAGTGAACTCCGCCGTAACCCGAACCCGAGTGATAGGCTAACCCGTAACCCAAATACCCGCCGCTGTAGGAATATGAACTGCCTGCGTGCGCGGTTCCCCAAGCATGGCTGGCGCTCCCGAGATGACCCCCGCCGACATAAGCGCCGCCGGAATGACTCCCGCCACTGTAATAATCCCCTCCGCCGACATGGCTGCCGCCGATGGCCCCTCCCCCAACGTGGCCTCCGCCGACGTACCCTCCGCCAATGTGGCCTCCGGCCGAATAACCTCCGCCGACATGGCCGCCGCCGATGGACCCTCCCCCAATGTGCCCTCCGCCAGAATAACCGCCGCCAAAATGTCCACCGCCACCAAAATGTCCTCCGCCACCGCCACCGTGGCCGCCGCCCCCTCCCCCGTGTTGAGCAAACAGTGGCGTCGTGAAGACGCCGTTGGCGCACACCGCCACGAACATCATCGCCGCCCGCAACACGTTTTTAGAAACATGGATAGCCATACCATGAATAGGGGGAGGAGTACGGACCCCAATAACCGGGATGGGAGGGATAGCCGTAATCGTAATAATGGTGTGCGCAGCCGCTGGCGAACAGGGCCACAGCGGCCAGCATAAGCAGGATCAGCCAGCGCGTAATTTTCATGACACTTCACTTCGGCTTGCCGCAGGCGTGCGCGTCCCCAACACCCGCCACAGCCCCGGTTCCTGCCGACCCAGATATGAGCTTGTGGTTGAGGTGTTGGGGAACATTTTTCATTCTGCGCAACATCGCGTTGTTTCCGCTATTTTTCCGAGCACTGAACGCGGCTTGGGCGGGCACTTTGGCCCGCCCCGTTTTGTCTCTATCTTTTGATACGTCACAGGGCGTTAAATCCCTCATTTCGTCCTCATTCGGAATAAGGGAATCGGCTTTCTCTGCCGTAATAAAATTGAACGGTATGCGCGGCAGCGTCACGGATCGCCGCCGGGAAAGACAAACTGGAATAACGAGAGATGAAAGAGTCGCAAACCATGGTTGGCCTGATCCCCAATTCGATTCAGCCGAATCGCTATTCGGCCAAAAACATGGCCAAACCGGTCAACTTCTACTGCGTCGCCCCGCAGGCCGATGCGGTGTCTCTGGTGGGCGACTTCAATGGATGGGAGCCGTGGGCGAACCCGATGCAACGCCAGCCCGATGGATCATGGTCAGCACAAGTCCAATTGCATCATGGCTATCACCAATACCAATTCCTGGTTGACGGCGAGCCGATGCTCGATCCCAAGGCCCACGGCATCGCGCGCCATGAGAGGAACGAACCTGTCTCGCTGATTGCCGTGAGCTGATTTCGAGCGAAGTGCAGCGTAACCCGGAGTTCTGAGCCGTGACTCTGCCGTTGCTGTGTCCACGCAAAGGCGCAAAGACGCAGCGCGGGGAAGCCGCAACCCGTGAGCCGGCGAAGGGAAACCACAGAGACGCGATGTCCGCAGAGGTTTCCGGCCGCCGGCTTTTCTCTGCACTGCAATCTGTACGAATCCTCGCGCGCCGCGAGGATTTTCTGGCG
>CAYIIH010000082.1:0-25181 GCA_964363225.1 uncultured Verrucomicrobiota bacterium
CGTCAAACTCTCCCAACTGCAGCGGATAGTTTCCATGCTCGCGCAGCAGTTGGATCACGTAATCATACGTGGCCGGCGCCACGTCGTGCGGGATCGAGTGGTCGGACTGGAGGATGTAGCCGCCGCCTTTGGCCGCGTTGAGCTTGCGCAGGACTTCGCGGCGGATTTGCTCGCGATCGTTGGTGGCCAGCACGCGGACGTCGATGTTGCCGTTAAACGCGAGGCGGCCTCGGTACTGGCGCTTGAGTTCCACGACATCGAGACCAGCCTTAGCTTCGAGCGGATTGTAGGCATCCACGCCCGCTTCGATCAGGTCCGGATAAATCACGCTCGCGTTGCCGCAGCCGTGATAGATCGTCTTCAGCCCTGCCTCGTGGGCCACAGCGGTAATCCGTTTCAACTGCGGCAGATAGACCCTGCGCCAGTAGTGGGGCGAAAAGAACATCCCGCGCCGGTAGGCGACGTCGCCCCAGATGTAAAGACCGGACAGCTTGCCCTGGGCGGCGGCGATCTGGCCCTGGGCGATGCCGGCCAAAAACCCGCCGAGCTTCTCGATGACTTTGGCGAACCGCTCCGGCGCTTCGGCCATTTTCGTCAGGACATTTTCCGTGCCCATGATGCGCCAGACCATTTCGTGCGGCTCGCACACGCTGCCAAAGACGCAGAAGTCATCGGCGTACGAATTGACGCGGTCCACGAACGACGGCACGCCGAAGTTGAGCGTATCGCCGACGGTATTGATCTGGTCGTCGATGGCGGCGAAGTAACGGCGTTCGTCGGCGGGATCGTCTAGCTCCAGCGCCTCCATCTGCTCGAAGGTCTTGGTTTCGAAATCGATGAAGTCAGGCATGGGGCAATCGGGGCGGCTTTCAATGGTGGCACCGAAACCGGTCTTGACCAGCTTGCGCTCGGCTGAATCCTCCAGGATTTGAACGTTCTGAATGCGCGGGTCCATGTTGGGAACCAGCACGACGAAATCGAGGTCCCAGAAGCGGTAGGCATTGAAGTCTCCGCCGGCGGGCAGTTCCTGCTGGCAGCGCCGGATAAAGTTTGTCCAGAAGAATTCACCAACTGGGACGCGGTCCGCTTCGCGGTGCTCCAGCGCGGCGATGATCCGCTCGGTTTTTTGCCTGGCTTGGCTCAAGATTAAGTTTTGTAGGCCGGTGGCGAGGTCCTGGCCTTGATGCATGTCAAATTCCTGGCGGGCTGGAGCCACGGAGTTTTCGAGAGGTGGCGAGGACGGATGACCGCATATTGGAAGCTTTTTTCCATGTGCATACACCTGTGTCGCGCTGTGTCGCGCATGATGCTTGAATTCCTCGCGCGATACGGCCAGGCTCTGGCTGAGGCCCGGCGTCGCTTCCTTCGGGTCGGACGCGGTGCTGTATCGCGACAATTTGCGGTCACGAATCGAAGCCATAATGAGCCTGCAACATAACGACATTAGAGCCAGTGCCGAAAAGCAGCTCGAGGCATATCTCGAAGAGGCGGTGAGCGGCGGAGCCGACAGCATCATCCTCGAATACGTTCCGGACGGTCTCGATTTGAAGCTGCCGCGGGGAAAGGCCTGCCGATGATTCAGTTTCACTCGTTGTGTCCGGAGGTTGCCCAGCGCGAGGTGCGGTGTGTGCAGGTCGGCCCAGGGCCGGGCTTGCCGGCCGACGAATACGCCTACGTCGAGTTCTATTGCGAAGACCTCCAATGCGATTGCCGCCGCGTGTTCTTGCAGGTGATGGCCAAGGGCCAGCCCGAGAAGGTCTTTGCCAGCATCAATTATGGCTGGGAAGAGGAATCGTTCTACCAAAAGCGCATGGCTTGGGATCCGACGGCGGCGCGCCGCGTCGTGCGCGGGGAACTGGACCCGATGAACGCCCAGTCGGAGTTTGCCGAGGATTTGCTGGAGTTGTTCCAGCGGCATGTGTTGGACGAGCCTTACCGCCTGCGGCTCCGGCGGCATTTCCGGTTGTTCAAGGACGAATTGGCGCGCCGGGAGTCGCCTGCGGCGGATGGCTACTGATCAATAGCCAAGGTGACGAATGTCCCCCGAGATCCCCGCGAATACTTCTGGCCACGGCGCGATTTCGACCCCTCGGTCGGATTCTTTCACCGGCTGCGCTTTGACGAATTCTCCATTGCCGGCACGGGCCGCGCGCCATTCGACTACCGGCGGCGGCTGGCCTGCGGCAAGCACCAACCGGACGAGCCCGAAGCCGCCTGGCTTACTCACGGCACGCCGCGCGCCGCGCGCCTCATTCACGTGCCCCGCCGGTCTCGGCAAAACCGCCGCGGTCGTCCTCGCTTGGCTGTGGAACCGAGTGCAAATCCGAAATCCGAAATTCAGCGTGGCCTCACCGGTTGGTTCATTGCCTGCCGATGCGGACGCTGGTGGAGCAGACCCGCGACAGCGTACAGCAGGGACTGCCTTCGTCCTCATTCACGGAACGCGATGTTGCTCGGCGACACGTCGATCATGTGAATGCCCAACTCCACCAAAGCACCGAGAACCGATTCGACGACCGGCCAGCGTGTGTCAAACTGCTCCCGCTTCTCCGCCTCCCACTCGTCCCAGATTTCGCCCGGGAAGTGCGGCGGCACGCCGAGATAGGCGCCGGCGAAATCCAGCACAAACGGCCTCATTACGATGCTCATCTCGATCACTTGGAGGGTGTCGTCGTATCGGATCAGTTGGGGGACGTGAAATCCCCAGAATCTCGTTCACGCCCGCTTCGCGCAGCCGTTCATACACATCCCGCTCCCGGAGGTAAGGCTCGTTGGAGCGATGCACTTTGATCGCAGATTTGCCGGGTTTCCTCTTGCCTTCGGCGACGACTACATTACCGTGAATCCCGAAGCCCAAGCTCTCGGCAAGGCAAAGTTGGTGCCGGACGGCGTAGGCCAAAGCGTTTTGGGTGAGAACTTCGTCCATCATGAAAATGTCCAGTCACAGCGGGCACTCCGCTGACGTAAGAATGAAGCTGGTGCTGAACGCCACTTCCATCCCCGTAGCCCAAATGGGACCGGATTTTCTTCTCGTGGACACCGCCACCGACCACCCTCCGGGCGAAGCCAGCATTGTTCTCCAGGTGGACCAGAGCGAACGCCGCTGGAAGGTGAATCTGCCGCACGGCATCTCTGCCCGCTCCAAGCGGGTAACCCTCGCGGCAGGCGAGTAATCAGCGTCCCGAGGACTTCGGTTCTTCCGCTGGTAAATCTTGCGGCCATAGCGCGAGGATTGCGCGATGTGGCGTGACCTGCAACTATTCCTTCACGATCATGACGACGTTCACTCCGACAAGCCCTGCATCCTCATCGAAACCCAAGACATGCTCCTCTCCCGCGCACTTAATCGCGGCTACGCGGCGAGCCGCTACCGCTGGCGGCTGCGCTTTGCGTTGCTGAACAGCAATTGCCTGTGGGCGATGGACGAAACGCAATCGATGGGCGTCGGCATGAAAATGAGCGCGCAACTGGATGCCTTCCGCCACGCTCCCCGGGAGCCGACGTGAGGCTCTGGTTGAAACTCAGAAATCCGAACTCCAAAAGGGGTGTGCGCGAGCGCGGTGACGCTTTCAATCCAGTGCCGGCTCATTTTCCGTAAGCCATCACTTCCACCAAGTGGCGGCCGGTATTGGCGGAATTATGGGGAAGGTTGACGCGGATGTAGCGCACGGGCCTCGGGGTGAAGACGCAAGCGTAGCCATTTACGGTCGAGCGTTCCCGATTGTCACGGCGATCAGCCACCAAGTCCCACTGCTGGCCGTCGGTCGAGACTTGCACGGTGAAGCCGTAAGAGCGTTCGTCGCCGTAAAAGCTCACCACCACCACACGGCCCACCGAGACCGCTTTTTCCAAGTCCACCTGCCACCAGGCCTTTTGGTCGCGGCTCACATCGGTCGCCCAGTATCGATGGGTGTTCGAGCGGCGGCCATCGTTGGCCAGTGACGCGGGATAGCCGGGCAGCGAGAAGGAGCATGTGGCGCGCTTGCCGGTGGTCAAGCTCACTACCTCCGGCTCAAAGAGCGGTTCGTATTTGGCCAGGAGACGGCGGGCTGTTCCCACGGGATCTCCCTTCGGCACGGTGGGATAGGATTCGGTCTGAAGCGTCCATTGTTCTTCCCAGGCGCGAACGTCAGCCTCGAACTTCGCGGCATCGAAAGCTTTGTTCTCGATCAAAGCCGAGCGCTGGCGGTCCAGGAACAGGGCCCAGCGGCGTCCGTAAAAGCCGGTGAACATCCCGGACCATTGCCGCAGCGCATATTCGTGGAGGATGCTGTCGGGCGGCCCCCAAAGGGTGATGAGATTGCGCGCGTTCCTTTCGTAGAGCCGGCGTTCTTCGTCATTCGAAGCCCAACTCTTGGCCTCGGCTAGCCAGCGGCCCAGCAGGAATTCCGGGCGCGTAGCCAGGAGGTCATCGACATCCTGGATCAGTTGCAGCAACCCTTGGCCGGCTTTATCCAGCGCCACGCGGTCTTTGCCCTGCACGGCGGCGGCCATTTGCGCATGGAACTGCTCTCCCAGGCTGCCCAGTGCCTGCCGGGTCACGTTGACCAGATCGAATTGATACGTGTCCAGCCTGCCCAAAGCATCGGCGTTCGCCAGCAGCTTCTGGCACGCATGAACCAGCGTCAGCGGGTCGTAGGGCAATCCCCCTGTCGAGGGCGCAGCGCTGGGCCGCGCGCAAAGAACAGTGTCGCTGCGTCCGGCTTGAGTGAAAGCTGTTTGGCGCAAAAGCTGCCACGCTGCTTCGGATTCGGGCAAAAGCCGGCCATAGCGGCGATGGACAAAATCCCTGGCCCATCCGTCCAGCTTCGGCACTTCGCTCCGCCAGGTCATGTCGGTCACGAAATCCTGGACGATCGGGTTGTAATCGAGGCCTTCGAAGATCAGGCCGATGCCGCTCAACCGGCCGCGCTGCGGGCTGGCCAGCGCCTTCGCCAAATCCTCCGCCATGCGCGGCAACGCGCCGTGCAGGCTGACCGTGCCGCCGAAGTTTTGGATGACGCACCAAATCCACGGCTTTCCGTAAAAGGCATCCGTCTTCGACCAGGCCGGCGTGCTTTCGCAATAAAGGTCGAGCGCGACAAGCCTGTCATCTGGCACCGCCCCGAACAAGGCCCGGCCCTGCGGCGGCTGCCAAAAGGTGGGATTATTGACAAAGAGCCAGCCTTGCAGGACCCAAATCGCCTGCGGATCGCCGGCGCGCATGGCGTCATAGACGGCCTTCCCCATGCCCGCCAGAAACTGCGGGTCGCTGCTGGGCGGCTGCATTTCAATGAACGTGTCCGAGGCATAAAGATGGTCCGTGCCAAACTGCCGCGTTTGCTCTTCGATGAACAGCTTGCCGATGCGCACGAAAAGGGGGTCCTGAGGATCAACGAAATGTGTCGGCGCAAAGCCGCACCAACTCGGCAGCCGCCGCAATTCCGCGCGCGGAAAGAGATTCGCCAGGCCCGCCGGCACGTGGCCCGTGAAACCCTGCAACACCGGTGTCATGCCCAACTCGCGCTCGCGGGCCAGAATTTTACGTTCCAAGGCTGCGCGCTTTTGAATCCAACTGTCCGGCAGCGGCCCGCACCAGCCGTCCAGGCAACCCATCCAGCCAAAAGGCAGGAAGGCGGGGCCGACAAAAAACTCGCTGATCTGCCGATCGCTCAAGCCCAGATCGCGATAGACCTGTTGCCAGACGGCTTCCTGGCCGGTGACCGCCAGCGGCATGTTGATGCCGTGGAGCGCCATCCAATCAATCATGCGCTCCCACTGCGGCCAATCCCACCAAGCCAGCGAATAACTGAACGCGCAGTAGTTGAAGCAGTAGCGGTAGGTGAACGGAGTGACGCGGCGGACTTTTTCCGGAACGACGGGCAACGGCTCCGGCAGGTTCAATTGGTCGCCGCACCAGGAAACATGGGCGTGGCAGTAATACTTCAGATACCAGTTGAGGGCGGAGGCCAGAGCGACGCCGTTGTTGCCGCGGAGAATGACCTTGGCTTCCTTGCTTTCGATCTCGAAGGCGTCGCCCTGCGGGTCTTTGGCGATCACTTCCAGGACAAAATGATCGGCGTGGGCGGGCAACAGCCGTTCGATGAGGCCGCGCGTGGCTGAAACCGGCTCGGCCTGGGCGAGGAAAAGTGACGCTGCGCCAAACAGCAACACCCAGTTTTGGAGAAGAAAACGTTTCATTGAGTCATCCCATAGCGCCTGTCCGCGTCAGCCACCCAGCTTGAGGCAATCCTTTCTGCGTGGCGGTTCGAGGCTGGCTTTTCGACCGCCATTGTTACGCCCCTCAGTTCGGGCCGGCTTTGACATTGGTCAAAACATGCGGACTTGATCTGAAGCCATTCGACCTCGACATTCCGTAGGCACCGTTGAGTTGGACTCTGCCTTCCGACTGTGATCTCCTGGCCAGGATGAAGGAATGATGGAGCGAAGGTGAGTCAATGAGGCAACGGTTCTCTTGGCCTTTCTGGCGGTAGCAGGCAGGCTGCACCTAGCTAGCGCACGTTTCCTTTTCGGAGCGATTCCAGGGAATAGAACGTGTCCCGCCACCAAACGCCGCCTTGACGCACCGTCACCAAGGTGGAATTCAGAACCGAAAAAATCAGGACAGGAAACACGAAAGGAACCAGCAGTGCCACAGCGGGAGACCAGTGCAACCTGGCCGCAAGCAATCCCGCGGGAACACAGATGGAACATAAGCCCAGACCGGCGGCGATTCCGGTGAGTGATCCCATGCAAGGACCAATCACCGCGCCGATGCAAAACAGGCCCCCCAGGACGGTGGCTCCCAGCGCCGTGGGCAGATGGTAATCCAGCGCCGCAAAGTAGTTCTTCTCCATGATTTTGATCATCCCCCAAACGTCGGTTGTCCAGTGGCATGCGGTGTCGTCGCCGCCCACAAAGCCGCGGGTGCGTTTGCCTGCCCGGCAGAGCAGCAGGCCGAGCTTCACGTCATCTAAGACGGTCAAACGCAGCGTTTCGTAGCCGCCGCACGCATGATAGGCTGCTGCGCGGACCAAATTGAAAGCGCCCATCCCGAGATACGCTCCCGGCCGGTCACGATTCACGCCGGACAACCAGTTTGACAAAGTGAGCAAAAAGGCCAGATGCCACGCTTTGCCACCGGGCGTGGCATCACTCACTCCCGGTGTCAGGCAGACATGGTCAACACCCTGGCTATTCGCCAGCCGCACCGCCCGGATCACCACATCCGATTGCAGCCAAACGTCGCCGTCGGTAAACAACATCCAGTCACCGGTCGCAGCAGACGCGCCAACGTGGCAAGCATGGCACTTGCCCAGCCAGCCTTCCGGCAACAGCTCAATTCGCCGCATCTTCACCCGCCCATCCTCGGCCGCCAAACGGCGCAGGATTTCCGCGGTGCGATCACTGGAACGATCATCCACGGCCACGACCTCCAACTCGACATCGCGTTGCGCCAGGAGGCGACGAATCGTGGTTTCTATCCTGGCTTCTTCGTTCCGGGCCGCCAGAACGACCGAAACCCGCGGACCCGCCAGACCGGCATCCCGCTTGGCGTGCGCTCCGCCGCGATCGATCGATTCAAGCGACGGCAAGCGTTGCACCCAATGCAAGTGCCGCAGGAATCCGATCGTCATCGCAAAACCAGCCGCCGCGATCCCCAGGAAAAAGAGCGTTGTCAAAGCAAGGTTCTTGGACAGGGGGAAGTTCTATCGCGTGCTTGCGATTTAGTATCCATCAGAACCAAGCACGCCTGTTTTCTTCAAAGGAATGCTTGGGCCTGTGTTTGCCTCCGCTCCAGCAGCCCGCTTCTTGAATTCCTCCAGCATCGCCGCCGTGGCCGTTGCGCCGCAACGGGTCGTGCCCAGGTCGCGCACGCGCAGGAGCGCGTCGAGGTCTCGGACACCGCCGGCAGCTTTGACCTGCACCTTCGGCGACACATTCGCGCGCATGAGTTTGAGATCGTGCTCGGTCGCGCCTTGGTAAGAGTACTTGCCGTCGGGACCTTTGACGAAGCCGTAACCTGTCGAGGTCTTCACGAAATCCGCGCCGGCTTTCTCGCATATCCGACAGAGCTTCTTCTTGATGGCGTCGTTGGGCAGAAAATCGTTTTCGATGATGACTTTGACAATGGCGCCACGCCGGTGCGCCTCTCGGACGACGGCGCGGATGTCCCGCTCGACATATTTCCAGTCGCCGGACAGCGCCTTGCCGACGTTGATGACCATGTCAATCTCGGTCGCCCCGTCGCGGCAGGCGACTTCGGTCTCGTAGCGTTTGACTTCGGTGGTGCTGCTGCCGTGCGGGAAGCCCACCACCGCGCCGACTTTGACCCCGGTGCCTTTGAGGAGCGCGGCGGCCAACTTCACCGCGTACGGCTTGATGCAGACGGAGGCAACGTTGTATTTGGCAGCGAGCCGGCAACCGGCTTTTAGCTCCCGATCCGTCATGGTCGGATGCAGGAGCGAGTGGTCGATCATCTTGGCTAAGTCGATGTCGCCGAAGTCGTGGATGCGCGGTTCGTCAGCCATCTCCGATCGCCTTTTTGAGTTCTTCAGGGCTCACGGGCTTGAGCTTTCCAGATTCCTTGAGGCGCTTGTATTCCTCGTGCATCGCCTTTTCGTACCGCTCCAACTCCTCGGATGTCACTCCATATTCCCGCCAAGCGTAGTCGGTGGATGCCACTTCGACTTTTCGGAGGGCAATGACGTCCGCACCGGAGATGATGCCGATGTCCTCGCCTCGGGCCGCGGCGGAGAGCCACTTGCCCAGGTTCTTCTTTGCGTCAGTAATGGTGAGCGTCTTCATATCGCCTGTTTGTCGGCTTCAAATAAACCGCATAAAGGCTCACTGGGCAAGGTATGTCGCCAAAACATTCCCAGCCACCTTGACGGCCCGCTTCCGCCCTTCCAGCGTCTGGCCGAAGGTGGCGTCCTCGACTTCGATGCACAGCGAGCCGTCATACCCGATGTCGTAGATCGCCGCCATGAAGCGCGCCCAGTCAATGTCGCCGAAGCCGGGGATGCGCGGTTGGTGCCATTCCAGAGGGTAGGCGAATACGCCCACGTCGTTGATGCGCTCGCGGCGGATGCGCACGTCCTTGGCGTGGAGGTGGAACAGTTTGCTCCTGAATTCGCGCAGCGGCGACACCGGATCCATCCATTGCAGGATGAAATGCGACGGGTCGTAGTTCAGGCCGAAGTTTTTGCTCGGGATGTCGCTGAACATGCGGCGCCAAATCACCGGCGTGGTGGCCAGATTCTTGCCGCCGGGCCACTCGTCGCGCGTGAAGAACATCGGGCAGTTCTCGATGCCAATCTTGATGTTGTGGTCCTCAGCGAAGGCGATGATCGGCTTCCACGTCTTGAGAAAACGCGGCCAGTTTTCGTCCACGGTCTTGGTCCAGTCGCGGCCGACAAAGGAGTTGACGTTCTTCAAGCCGAGCTTCTCGGCGGCGACGATCACCTTCTTGAGATGGTCCACCTGGCGTTTGGCGGCGGCGAGGTCGGGATCGAGCGGGTTCGGGTAATAGCCCAGCCCGCTGATGCTGACACCGTGCCGGGCGCACAGGGCGTTGATGTCTTCGGCTTGGGCCTTCGTGAAGCCGGCCACGTCGATATGCGTGACGCCGGCGAATTTGCGTTCGGCCTTGCCGACGGGCCAGCACATGACCTCGACGCAAGCGAAGCCTTCGCCCGCGGCGAATTCGAGGACTTGGCTGAGGTTGAGTTCACCGAGGATGGCGGTAACGAATCCGAGTTTCATAGGTCGAGTCGGTCAATGGTTCGGACGTTGGGAATCTGATTGAAATGATTGTCATAGGTCAGGATGACCGCTCCAATGCGGTTCGCGCAGCAGGCGATGACGACATCCGTCAACGGCAAGACCACCCCTTGGCGATCCAAATCCCAAAGCGTCTGCTCGACCTCCGTCCACAGCCGATTATCGGTGGGGACATTGATCACCACGTCCCAGAAAGCCTGAAAGCGCTCCCGCACTTCGGGCAGGCGCAGGGCGCGGCCCACTTCGCAGCGGACCACGCCGCAAATCGCCACGTCGCCCGAAGACGCCGCGAGGGCCAAGGCGCGCAGAGGGTCTTGGCGCGCGCGCAGCAGCCGAATGTAAAAACTGCTGTCAGCCAGAACCGGGCTTGCGGGCATAAGTCAAAGGGGTCTCCCGACGTCGCATGTCATCCAGGTCGTAGGCCGGATCAATGGCGTCCTTCAGCTCGTCCGGCGTCAGTCCGAGTCCCTCGGAGCACATCTTCGCCAGCTTGGCTTTTCTGTCCATTTCTCTCAAGGCCAAGTCCACTGCCATCGTCTTGCTGGTAGCACCCGTAGCAGCCATAACCCTTTCGAGCAACCCGTCGTCTATGTGCATCGTCATCTTCATGCCAGCAAAAGTATGGCATTAACACCATATCGTCAATCTTTTTTTGTGGCTTTTTTTCGTGACGCGGTGTCTTCACGTGGCGTCGGTTCAGACCTTCACCCACGCTCTTGCTTTGTTGCTCTTCATAATTGCCTCGCAGACAGCAACTTCCTTGTGCCCGTCTTCCGCCGTTGCGAACAATCGCGCGCCTTTGCCATCGGCGGCTATGAAGCTGTAGATCGAGCGGAACAGCATCTTGAACGTGTCCGGGAAACCCTCGACGTGGCCGGGTGGATAATCCATGAAACCCTCCGCGCCATCGCCGAAGGCCGACGTGGCACGCACAGTGACTTCGTTGGCACCGTCGCGATCGCCAAAGCACAACATCTCCGGTTCTTCCGAGCACCACCAGGCGGACTTCTTCGAGCCATAGACTTCGAGGCGGATGCAGTTCTTCCGACCGGCGGCGACTTGGGAGACGGCGAGGTTCCCGCGCGCACCGGAATCGAATCGGAGCAGCACGCTGGCGAAGTCCTCTGTCTGGACTTTGTAAGTCGCGTATTTCATTGCAGAGTCGGCCTTTGAGAACGTCTGCACCTCGCCCAATGGCCGCTTGCGCGTCGTGTGAAAGGTCGTCAGGTCGGCGAACACAGAACTAATCTTCGCGCCGAGGATGAACGACATGGTGTCCATCCAATGCGTGCCGATGTCGGCCACGGCGCGCAGTTTGCCGCCCTCCGCGGGCAGCAGGCGCCAGTTGTAATCGGTGTCCTTGAACAGCCAGTCCTGCATGTAGGAGCCGTTGACGTGGATGATCTCGCCAAGGTCGCCGCGCGCGACCATGCGGCGGAGCTGCAGCACGGCGGGGTAGAAACGGACGTTGTAGTTGACCGCGAACACCGTCCGGCTGGCGCGCGCGGCCTTGACGATGGAGGCGGTCTCCCGCGTGTTCATGGCCAGCGGTTTTTCGCACACGACGTGTTTGCCCGCCTTGAGCGCGGCCAGAGACATCTCGCAATGGAAACGGTTCGGCACGGTGATATGCACCACGTCCACAGCAGGCGAGCGGAGGATCTCGCGGTAGTCGCCGAAGGCTTCGGCGATGCCAAACTTGTCTGCGGCGGCACGCACCCGGTCCGGGAGGTCGCACAACGCAGTCACCTGCACACCCAGCCGGCGCAGAGCTTCGATGTGGACAGGACCAATGAATCCGGTGCCGATGATGCCGGCTTGAAGTGCTTGGATCGTCATACGTGTGAGGTTGATTTTACCGCTCCTCCGTCAGATACATTTGACCGGGGCCGAGTTTGTCATACCAGGTGAACTTCAGGATGGCCGAAGTGACCGCGAACACCGCCAGCGCCAGCCACATTCGGCCATATTGCTGGATAACCAGGTAGATCGGCAGCGCCACCATGCTCGTTTGCCAGATGAGGCCGACAGCAATGTTGAACATGTCGCGCCCGAAATCGCGATTCCTCTGGAAGTTTGGGTTGTCGGCACGGCACTTCTCATAAATCGGCTCCCACCAACCCCAGGGCCGCACTCTACGGTAGAAACTCTTCAGCACATCATCGCTCTCCGGCCGCGTCAGCAGGCAGGCAACCATCGAGGCGAGGAAGCTGATCGCCAGGATGAGCAGGAAGCCAAACACCGGATGCACCGGCACATACAACTTAAGCACCGCCGCCGCAGTCCCCGCTGCCATCCCGGCAAAAAAGCCGTGGCCATTAAACCGCCACCAGTGCCACTTGAGCACGTTGGGCGCGACGAACGCCGGCACCAGCGCCGAAACAATCCACTCGGTAACGCCGTGGACCGACTTGGTGGCAAAGCCGAACGCGATGCCAAGGAGTATGACCACGACCGAGGTGATGTAGCCGAGCAGCACGAGCCGTTTGGCCGGCGCGGCCGGATTAAAGTACCGCTTGTAAATGTCGTTCACAATGTAAGCCGCCCCTGAGTTCACTGTGGAGACGAACGTGCTCATGAACGCCGCCAGCAAGCCGGCCAGCATCAACCCTTTGCAGCCGACGGGAAGGTGCTTGTTGACGACGTTGGGCAGAATCTTTTCAAAGTCAACCACAACCTTCCCTTTGGTGACATCGGTGAAATCCGAGGGCTGAAAGAACACCAACCCAATCACGGCAATGCCCGCGATGAGCAGGAAGCGCGGCGCCAGCGACACCAGCGCCATCATCATGTTTTCCAGCGCCGCCTCGCGCGGGCTGCGGGTGGAAAGCACGTGTTGGATGGCGTAGTTGGGCGTCGGCCCGGCCATGCTCACCAACACGCCTTTCAAGAACAACATGCCGATGAAAAAGCCGAACAACGAATAGCCGTCGCCGCCCTGACCAATCGCATGGTACAGCTTGTCGTTGAGCTGCGGGATCAGGTTCGACCAGTCAATGTCGAGCTTCCAGCCGAAAAACAGGTCGTCCCACCCGGGAGGGACCTTGGCCATGATCGCCTCCGGTGTGGTGTGGACCATGGCAACGACGGCGATGACGATGGCGGCGACCAGGATCAAACCGAACTGGATCAAGTCATTCATCACCACGCTGTACATCCCGCCCGCCACGCAGTAGATGCCCGTCACCAGCAGGATCACCGTGCCATAGACCTCATTAGGAACGTCCCAGGGGAAAAACGGCCTGGCAAACTTGCCGATGCCCTGAAAGGCGTAACTCAGGAAGCCCACCACGCTGACCATCGCGTAAATCACCACGCTCATGTAGGCCAATTCGGCGCCCGTGCTGTTGCCGAAGCGTGTGCGCATCCACTCCGCGCCGGTGAGCACGTTGGAGCGCCGGACCCAGGTGCCGAGGTACATCATGCGGAAGACGACATTGAACAGCGGCCAGACCCACAGCAGCCACGTGGCCTTGACGCCATAAACAAAGAGCATCGTGACAAACCACATCGTGCCGGTGATGTCGATGCCGCTGGAACCGTGGGCCACGCCGATGATCCACCAAGGCAGGCTTTTGCCGGCCAGGAAGTAGGACTCGGAATCCTTGGCCGCCATCTTGGAGACCCGCCAACCGACGGCGATCATCAGGATCATGTAGGCGGCTATGATGAAAAGGTCTAAGGCGTGCATTCACTTCCTATCCCCAGTCCGCAGACATCTGACAACACAAATCGGCGACACAAATCGGCGACATGAGATGCAAAGCGGCGCCGCTTGCGGCACCCCATCCGACGCGCCGAGGGCGCTGAAAGATGAAGATTGGCAAATGCCCGCGCCTGGGTCATCTTACACCCATGCGAACGACCGGTGCCTTCCTCCTGCGCGAAAACACCGGCACCGCAGGCGTCGAACAAAGCCTGCGCGATGCCGTCCTGGTCCTGGCGCACCACGGCGTCCCGCACTTCGTCGTCGGCGGCCTGGCTGTGCAGGAGCATGGCTATTTTCGCGTGACATTGGACGCCGACATCGTCGTGCCTGATGTGCTCGAGGCCGCAGAATTGCTGACGGCCGACTTGTCGGGCCCCTTCCTGCGCTGCCCGGGTTGCGAGGATACCGTCAAGGACAAGCGCAACAACGTGCTGATCAATCTGCGGCCGGCTGGGCGCGTTTTGCGGCGTGGGTGCAGAGTGCCCTTTCCAGAACCACAGGAAGTGGGGGATGAACCGCGCTTTGTTTCGCTGGAGAAACTGGTTTCCCTCAAGCTCGATAGCTGGTCGAACAGCCCAAACCGCCGTCACAAGGACAAGAGTGACGTGATCGAATTGGTCAAGGCTCTCCATCTGCCGCGCGACCTGGTTGTGGACGATACCGTGCGCCCGTTTTACATCGAAACCTGGGACGCGCTGGCGGCGGAGAAGTGACATCCCGAGCCGCATTGGATTCTGCCAGCCGGCGACTTCAAAAACCTCTTGTGAAGCACCCTGGCTCAATCGGCCGAGCGTCAGAAGGCTCTGCTGCGTATCAAGACGGACAAGCGAGCAGGTGCGCGAGCAACTCCTCGAACTCGCATGTCGCTACAGCGCAATACTTGTCTCCGCCACCGTAATAGACAAACAGCGTCTCGTCGATAACGACGGTGCCGCACGGGAAACAGACGCCGCGGTAGAAACCTTCGATCTCGTAATCCTCCTCCGGCTGCATCAGCCAATCCGGTGTGCGGTGAAGCACCTTGCTCGGATCACTCAGATCGAGCAGCAGGGCGCCGAGGCGGTAGAATTTGTCCGGCCCGACGGCGTGATAGAGCGTGAACCACCCGTGCGGCGTTTTGATGGGGGGAGTGTTCACGCCCAGCTTGGCGGTCTCCCACGGGTATTTGTTCTTGATGAGCAGCTTGCTGCCAGCCCGCGGGAAGCCGAGCAGGTCATCGGCAAACGAAATCCACGCGCAGGCGTGTTCAGTGCCGTATTTCGGACCGATCCATTCCAATGGCCGGTGCAGCATCACGTACTTGCCGCCCACCTTCTCCGGGAAAAGAATCACGTCGCGGTCGTCCAGCGTCGGATCGGTAAGCCAGCCAGCGCGAATCCACGCTTTGAAATCTTTCGTCATGGCCAAGCCAGTGAGGGTGGCGTTGCTGCGCAGGTAACGCGGGAATTCCGGCGGGCAATCCGGCGTAACGTATCTCTTCCGGACCTCCGGAACCCAAAACTGGCCAAATGGGTAATGCCGTGCGGCGTAGGTGACGTAAAACCAATCGCCCATCTTGATGAGGCGCGGGTCCTGGATCGTCGCGCCGTCGAAGCCCTCCACGCTGGGGCTGAGCACCGGCTGATCGGACACGCGCTCGAATTGGTAGCCATCTTTGCTCTTGGCCAGGCCGAAGTAGCACTTGTAGTCCGGATGCGATTCGGCGGCGCGATAGAGCAGCAGCACTTCCTTTCTTTCTGAGTCATACCAGGCTGCCGGATTGAACACGGCCAGGTCTTCCCAGGGATGGTCCGGGTGCGGCGCAAGAATTGGGTTACCGGCGTAACGTTTAAGCTTCATCATCTCTTCCTCAATGCAACCTGCCGTTCTAATGCAAAACTTGTTCCACAGACTTTATGGCCCGCGATTCTGCCTCAATCCGATGCCTTGGCTACAAAAAATCATCCGGTTCAGACACGATCGTTCTCGCTAGCTCGACCCGGCGGCGCGATCGAATGTCATGGGCTGAAGCCTGGGCAGCAACAGGTGGATGATCAGCAACGCAATCAGGTAAGCAGTTGAGGCGATGAGAAAAAGGATGAGGTAGTTGCCCGTCCATTCCAGGACATAGCCCGCCAGCTTGGCGATGAACATGCCGCCGATGGCGCCGGCCATGCCCCCAATGCCAACCACCGAGCTGACCGCTTGGCGCGGCACGGTGTCGGATACAAGTGTAAACAAATTGGCCGAAAAGCCTTGATGAGCCGAAGCCGCCAACCCAACCAGAAACACCGCCGTCCAGAGGTGCGAGACCATCGACGCAGCAAAGACTGGCACCACGCACAGCGCGCAGACCAGCATCGCGGTTTTGCGACCGGCGTTCACGCTCCATCCGCGCTTGATTAAAGCGGAGGAAAGCCACCCCCCGCCAATGCTGCCCACGTCGGTCATCAGATAAATCACCACCAGCGGCGGCCCCAGATGGATCAAGTCCAATCCGTGCCGTTTGTGCAGGAAATCCGGAATCCAATACAGGTAGAACCACCAGATGGGGCTGCTCATGAACATCCCCACGACGAAGGCCCAGGTCTGGCGATGGCGCAGCAGCTCCAGCCACGGCAGCTTCAAAACCGGGTCCGGCGCATCGCTGCGGATGTAAGCCAGTTCGCCCGGCGAGACACGGGGATGTTGTTCCGGGTTTTGATAGCACCCGATCCAGACTGCCAGCCAGATGAAACCAAGGCTGCCCGTGGCCAGAAACGCCGCCGGCCAGCCAAATTGAATAGTGATCCATGGAACCAGCAGCGGCGTGATCAAGGCGCCCACATTGCTCCCCGCATTGAAAATGCCAGTGGCCAGGGCGCGTTCTCTCTGCGGAAACCATTCCGTGATGGTCTTGATCGCAGCGGGGAAATTGCCGCCCTCGGCCAGTCCCAGCCCAAAACGCGCAACGCTGAAACCAACCACCGACCGCACGGCTGCGTGGCCCATGGCCGCCAGACTCCAGAGCAGCACCGCCACGGAATAGCCAATCCGCACCCCGATCTGATCCATCACGCGTCCGCCCAGCGCATATCCGACTGCATACGCAAGCTGGAAGGCCAAGACAATGTTGCTGTAGTCGATCTCGCTCCAGCCCAGCTCCTTATCCAACACAGGCTTGAGCACGCCGATGATCTGCCGGTCGATGTAATTGATGGTTGTGGCAAAAAACAGCAGCCCGCAAATCACCCAGCGATACCACCCCCTTTTTGCTTGCCCGGTCTTGACCGGCGTAGCCACCAACTCGGACGCTGCACTTGTTTTCATTGCTAATTCCGTCCTGCTCGAATGTCCTTCTTCAGGCGCGATGCCACCGTGTCTTCCCCAGAAATCGGCCTCATAAATTCAGAGGGTTTCGCTGCAAGACTGAAGACAACCTGGAGGACGCACAAGAGCGAAGTTTTCAATAAAGCATGAAGACCGCTGCGTGTGCAATTTGTGTAACAATTGCGACACAATCTGCACACGCAATCCGCACTACGCTGCGCGAGGAGGGACAGGAGCAAGCATACTGGACGTGGTTAAACACCTAAGACGCAGCGACCTTACGATGTTCGCTGCGCGGACATCCCGCCGCCTCTTTGCTCGCGGCTCTCTGATCTCGCCTTTGGCAGTTACGCCTCTTCGACCACTTTCCAGCCCAGCGCGTCGGCCAAGGCTTGGACCGGCTCCTGCAGGTCGCCATAAAAGGTAACCCGGTGCCAGCCCCATTGGTCCCAAGCGGTAAAAAGCTTCTCGATGTCGCCTACCGGTTCGGCACAGAGCTTGGTCCGGCACGCCCGGTCGTCCGGGTCGTTTGCCACCGTCACGCCGCGATGGAAAAGGACCTCTTTTCGGCTTTGCTCGAATTCGAGCGTGGTGGTCATGTAGCCCACGGGCAGGATCGACCGTACCGACGCGCCCTGCCGGTCCTCGGAATGGGTCAGAATCTGGAATGGGTTTGCCTCGCCCTGTGGTCCGAAGGCCCGGTTCGACGCCACGCAGTGCGCGTAAATGATTTGCCGCTTCGCAGTGTCGATGACCGGGTCCGAAATGTAGCCGGGCCGGCCTTGGGTCAGGATCGTGCCGGCCAGCATGGTCGCCGCGGAGCGCACATCGCATTCGCAACCGCCCACCAGTGCCTCATTGTTCAGTTGGTAAAAGCCCAGGCACGGGTAGGCGTGAATGTGCCCGCCGTAAAAGCCGCCCAAGCAGTTGATGGTGATGGCATTGGCTCCGTGCTTCTTCATGACGGCTTTCTCCGCCAGATACATCGCTGCGGATGTTTCAAGCGTCTCGCGCGACACGCCCGAGACCAATGCCGCGGTCTTCTCCCAACGATCGGCAATGGCGCGGGCTTCGTCCTTGTCCGCCGCCTTCCACGCATCGTTGACTTGAGCGAAGGGCACGTGGATCACTTTGATGCCCATGATTTCACCGGCAGGACCGGATTCCTGACCGCGCACGGCGAGGATTTTTGATTCCTTGAGCCGGCGGAGACATTCGTCCGCCGCAAGAGGCTTCAGGTTGTCCGGCTTGCAGGTGAGGTTGCCGGGTTTGGGAGTTCGCGCTGTCCGCGACCGCGCCGTCGCCGCCACGAAATCGGAGACCGAGCCGCCCTTTTTTACCTGATCGAAACATTTCACGGCCTCGGCCAGGTCCTCAATCCGTGACGAGGCCACAAAGCCAACGTTGGGAGCCTTGCTGCGAAGGAAACCCGCCGTGTAAACGAGAAAGCCGCCGCTGCCGCCGAACTGGAAGTCAGCGTAGAGCACCGGTTTGCCGGAAGTTGCCATCGTCTGCACCACGCGGTTCCAGCAATTCATCTGGTAAACGAGGTAGCCATCAATAGCGGATGACTTGTCTTCCTCAAGAATCTTCTTCGCCTGCTCCTCGCCCGTCGCCAGCGACGTGACGAACTCGAAGCCGGGACAACGCTGCGCCAGCTCCGTATTGATCCGGTTCATGACCGGGCCGAAATCAAATCCTTTGTTCGGCCAATCCGGCCCGCTTTGCTGCGCCCCGTGGAGCGAATAGACGATGCGAATCCGTGTCTTGCCAATTGCCTCGGCCGCGCGGAGCAAGTTGGCGGCCGGCAGAAAGCCCGCCGCTCCGGCACACGCCGCGCAGCTCGCCAGGAATTGACGGCGACTCAGGCCGCAGCACGCACATCCCGAAATGAATTCGTGTCTCTTCATAATTAGACTTTCTCAGTTCTGAACGGTTAAAAAGGTGATTATTCTTATCAGACGTTAACAGCGTGCCGGGCAATTCAACGGATTTCTGGGCTGGCTTGCCAGCGCAGGAAAAGGCGTTGAAGCGGAATGAATTTCGCGCTCCTTCGGCAGCCCAGCCGCTCCGGGGAATTCACCGCCGGCTCACCTCGGCACAATGACCAGCAGACGCAGGAAGCGGTGGGTGCTGCCCGGCGAAAACGGCGCTGTGTCGCGAACGGTAATCAACCAGTGGTCGCCCTGATCGACGCGCTGCACCACCAGAAGGTCGCTTGAATCGTCGCTGGTCCAGATGGTTGTCCAACTGCCCCCGGCCAGAGTGGAAGACGCTTCGATTACCACAGCGGCCCCGCCGAGGCTTTTGCGCAGATTGAAGGCGAGCGTCGCGCGCGGTTGACCGCCCACGGTGGCGAGCGAGCCGGTGGGCAAGATGCTTGCGGCATCAGACGCGACGGGTGATCCGGCGAGCGCAAACTCCACCGCGTTTGGGATCGTATCGCCGTCTTTGTCGGCTCCCGGCATCGAATCGCCGCCTTGGAGCGCATGCTGGTTCAGCCAAGCCGTGTAGGCGGAAGCCACTTCGACTATTACTTGTTGAGAAGCAGTGTTTCCATCCAGATCGGTGGCGGTTACAGTGAGAAGGGTTGTTCCTCCGAAAGTGCTCGCCGGCGTCAAAACGAGATTGCCGCCTTGAAGAGCGGTCGTGGCGAGACCACCTACCGAGGTTGCCGTCACGGCAAACGCCAGCGGCTCGATCTTCGTCACCGAGTTCACCAGCACGAGTTTTGACTGATCCATGGTTGCCGGCGGCGGAGGCGCGGTGTCCATCGGCCAGTCATCAAACGGGACATTCTGGCCATCGACGTTAACCGCATAGTTTCCGCCAGGCAGGGCGGCGATGGCGTCCGCGACGGTCATGCCGTTGCCGCAGACGCGGCCGAACGCGGTGAAGCCGCCGTTCTGGTTGTCGAGGTTGGCCGAGTTGTCGTTGAGATTGACGAACCATTGATCGGTCGCGCTGTGCGGATCGCTGCCGAGTTTCGCCATCGCGACAGTGCCGCGCAAGTTCTGGACGCCCGGCTCGTTGGTCGGGCTTGGGTCTGTGGGAATCTTTGTGAAGTTCGGCGGCGCCGGTTTGAATCCGCCGCCTTGAACGATGAAGCCCGGCACGGCTCGGTGGACGATGGAGTTGCTGTAGCCGCCTCGATTCACATAATTAAGGAAATTCGTCACCGTCCGTGGCGTGGCGGTGGCGTAAAGCGCGAGGTCGAAGTTCCCCTTGCTCGTGACGAACCGCACGGCCTGCTCTGTGTCTCGGTCGGCAAAGAAGCCGTTGAGTGCAAGAGTCACAGCCGGCCCGCCGGAGACGAGCGTCTGCTTCGGAATGGGCGCGGTGGCGCCCGGGGCGCCGGGCGGATAAATGACGCGCAGCGTGAGCACCTTGCTCAATGTGCCCCAGGCCGGATAGTGCACGGACAAGGTCGATGCAAAGACGCCTCCTTCCGTGGGCAAACCGGTGATCTGGTGCGTGAGGGCGTCAAACGACAGGCCCGCCGGAAGGGCACCGGCCACGCTAAAGGCATCCGGCGCCCCGCCATCGCGCGCCGCCGTTACCGTGTAGGAAAATGGCTGTCCCACAATAGAGGGTTGGTAGCTCCGGCTGGTGATTCCCGGCATGGTGACGGTGACAATCAACGAATCAGCCGACCCCGCGTCGCTGTAAATCTGGACCAAGAACTGGTAGGTCATGGCTTCGGCGGCGCCGGTGATGGAAGACAGATTGGTCGAGTTCGCTGGCAGCGTCGTTAACAGCGAAAAGCTGCCCGAGGTGCCCTGGCGGAAGCCAATGCGAAAACCGGCCTCGCCAGCCGACGTGTCACTCCACGACAGGCTGAGAGTGGTGAGGCTGGTCACACTGACGGCCAGGTTCGTTGGCGCGCTGGGTGGCGAGCTTCCGGCCTGACGGGCAAGCAAATCGCCGCCATCGAAGCCGTTCCGCTGGCCGGCCTGGGCGCTCTCCCAGCTCTTGGCCGCTGTTGCCAGTGTGACGAAGTGGCCGTCGTCGGTGAGCGTGAAATCAGCCCGCATCGGCGAGGCGAGCAAGGCAACGACGGCCAGCACCGTCAGAAATGATAGACAGCGATGTTTCATGACGGCGTGGGCTTTACCAAGGTCCGATGATTGAGGCGAGCGTTTTTAGCGGGTGATTCTCCACGAACGTCAAGGAAGGGCGGGGTTTTGGCTTTCCGCTGCGCCGTGAAATTGATGGGAGCGCAGGCGTCCTTGCCTGCGCGTGCCGCAATGGGTGTCCAGCCATCGAGTTTTGCGAAGCACTCCAGCCCGTGGCAGGCCTCACGGTTCGGTGACTTTGTTTGCCGATTAAGAACTGGCTCTGGCGGGCCGCAAAGACTCATCGTGAGCCAATGCGCAGGCAAGGACGCCCGCGCTCCTCCTGCATGGATGCGGCTCAGCCCAGCGTTCCGCGTTGCTTTCTTGTGCGCGAGTTTTAAACTCTGCGCATGACATTTCGCTCGCTTTCATTCTGTGTCGTTCTTCAGTCACTGCTGATCCTGGCCGGTGCGAGCGCTGCCTCGGCAGAACCGGCCATTCGCCACCTCCGGGAGTCCAAAGACCCGGCGCGCGCCACGCTGCGCGTCCGAACCAGCGAACGTTCACCCCATCCGATCCCAGCCTACATCACCGGGAAGTTCGCCGAGCACTTGGGCTTTAACATTTACAGCGGCATGGACGCGCAGATTCTGCGGAATCCCACGCTGGCAGACTATCCGTTCTGGACCGGCCAGATGTCGCCCGATGGCATCACCAAATTCCATTGGGAGGACGAAAAGATAAACCAAGAACTGCGGCGGCAAGCCACGCGCTTCGGCTGGCCGGAATCGGAACTCGAGGGCTTGGTGGCCGCGCGGGCCGACGGCCTGGCCTGCTTTTGGATGAGGGTGGGCAGTCGCGAGGCTGTACCGGTCAGCCCCGACACCGGGCCGCACGGCGGACGCGCTCAACGCGTGCAAGTGCGGGCCGCCGGTGAGGGCATCGCGCAATGGACGTATCTGCCGCTGCACCGCGTCCGGCGGTATGAATTTGAGGTTTTTGCCCGGTCGCCGGACGTCACGTCGCTGTCCCTCTCGCTCGCGGCTCAGGGCGCCGGCAAGTCGAACGATGCCGCCCGCGCTCTCATGAACGCAGCCACGGCCCAGGTCAAAGGTCTTGGACGAGAGTGGCAGAAGTTCAATGGAACACTGGAAGTCGCCGCGGATTTGCCTGCCGATGCCGCTTACAAGCTGGCAGTGACAGCCGACACAGCCGGACAATTTGTCGTCGGTCGCATCTTGTTGCGGCCTGCCGATCACATCCATGGCGCCGACCCGGACGTGGTGCGGTTGCTGAAGGAATCGCGGCTGCCAATCTTGCGCTGGCCGGGCGGCAATTTCGTCAGCAGCTATCACTGGGAGGATGGCGTGGGACCCATCGAACAGCGGCCCACGAAACCCAATTATGCCTGGGGCGGCGTCGAACCCAATCTCTTTGGCACCGATGAATTTATCGCTTTCTGCCGCGCAGTGGACTGCGAACCGATGATTTGCATCAACGCCGGCAGCGGCACGCCGGCAGAGGCGGCGCGTTGGATCGAGTATTGCAATGGGCCGGCCAATTCACCGCTGGGCGCTCGCCGCGCGGCCCAGGGCCATGCTGAATCCTTCAACGTTCGGCACTGGGAAGTGGGCAACGAGCTTTGGGGACGCTGGCAATTCTACTGGACCACCGCGGCCGGCTACGTGGACCGCTACGTTGAGTTCTCGAAAGCGATGCTGGCGGCTGACTCGAAAATAAAGCTCTATGCCTGTGGCGCGCCGGTCTTTTGGGGAAAGCAGTGGAACGACACTCTCATCGCCGGCACCGCTTCGCTGTTCGATATCACCACCGATCACCCGCTCATTGGCGGCAACGTTTCGCTGGCGGCGGATCCGCTCGACGTGTATCGCGATTTCATGGCCGTCCCTGAAGTGTTGGAAAGAAAATGGGCTGAGTTGCGCGATGACATGACGAAAGCCGGCATGAAGCAGCCGCGGCTGGCCGTGACCGAGCTGCAACTGTTCGCGCGGCTGGGCCGTCCGGCCGACACCAATGCTCCCGTGCGCCTGCGTCCTGAGAATCTGGTCAGCCCCGGCACGCACGCCGAAGGGCTGTACGACGTGCTCATTTACCATGCGGCGGTCCGCCTGGTACCGTTCGTCGAAATGGTCACCCATTCCGCCACGGTCAATCACGGCGGTGGCCTGCGAAAGCAGCGCGAGCGGGTTTATGCCAACCCCTGTCATTACGCGCAGACAGCCTTTGCCGCTTTTGCCGGAGCAACGCCGGTTACGGTGGAACTGGAAGCGGCCATCGAAAAAGCGCCTCTCGTTTTGCCCGAACTTAAAAGCGCGGCACCGGAAGCTTCCTTCAGTGCCATCGATGCACTGGCCGCGCTGGCCACAGATGGCAGTTTGCTTCTCTCCATCGTCCATCGCGGTTCAGCGGGGCCCATCCGTCTGGCGGTTGCATTTGAGGACTTCACACCGGCCGGCTCGGCTGAGCTGCGCACACTCACAGCGGATGTTCCGTGGGCCGCCAACTCGCTTGAAGACCCTCAACACGTCCAGCCGGTGGATTCGACCGTCACTGTTCAGGATGGAAAAATCGAACTGGAGATTCGGCCTTACACCGTGATGCGACTCCGCGTTCCCCGGCGGTCTTGAGGTCCCGAGTTTGAGGAGCGGCCGCGGCTGCGTTCGTGACCTGCTTGCCGTAGCGCTTGCGGCGCAGGCAGGGAACGCGGCCGGCATTGCAGCGCGGAATCAGCCTGAGTTCATTTCGGAAAGGTGTGTGCAAAAAGTGTAACAATTGTAACAAGATTTGCACACGCGGAGTGTAGCTTCACCCATCTTGTTTCTGTGATCTCTGGAGATCTGACGCTTGTGCCGACTTCCAGGAAGGTGTGCTGGGCGAACCGAAGCTTACGTTTCCAGGCGAAGAATCTCCGCGGCAGGCTTGCGCAGCAGTCGGCGGGTGGGCCAGTGAGCCGCTACCGCGGCGGCGAGAGGACAGGATGACGAAAAAAGCAAGCAAACCAAAGGCGTCTGAAACAGGAATCGTGGCATGGAGGTGGTTTTCATAGCATCAAGCCTAAAAGGTCATACTCCATTCTGATGAACTGGCTTCTTCCGTTCACTGGCTGCCGGTTGCGTCAATGATCCTCTGAGCCGCTGCGATCAGCGCGTTGGCGGTGGCTTGATCGATCTTCTTGCCGGCCTGGGCGAGGACTTTGTTTTGGAAGGCCTGCAGTTGGTTCACGCCTGCCGTCTGGTTGCCGCGATCAAAGGAGGCGATGGCGGCGTTGAGGCTGGCGGAAAGTTCGCCCTTGATGTTCGCGGGAATGTTTGCGGCATTCAACTCCTCGGCAAGACTCTCCATCGTTGGGGCACGGACCGCCGTGAGCACCACCAGGCTTCCAATATTTGGACAAACAACTAAAATGCGTTGCCCGTCTGGAGTTACACGAATATCTATCGGCCCGGAGGGGACGTTAATGCTTTGAATTAACTGATGATAAACATCTCCTGATTCAGCGGGATCCGTTCCGAAAACGTGGATTTGACTCAGTTGATAAGCTGAAACGAGGAGCCGGGTCCCATTTCGATCAAATGCCAGGTCACCGCGGGGTGAAGGTCCAGTCAAACCGGGAGTCGGCAGCACCGCGGTCACGCGCTGACCGATTGGATCGACTGCCGCCACAGTTTGATCTCCTGAGCATAGGACGTAGGCGATGCCCGTTTGAGGGTTCGTCGCAGCACGGAAAGGGCCACGACCGACAGGGATTTGTGCCTGCACACTTTGCGTTTCGCGATGGAATAAGGCAACAGAATCAGAGCCAAAGCAACTGACTAACAGAAGGTTCGGATCGGCGGTGGCTTCGATGTCAAAAGGGCGGGAACCAACAAAGACGCTGCTTTGAACACTCTGCCGCATCAAATCCAAAACTTGAACTCGGCCTGAACCTGAGTCGGCAAGGTAACCATATAGACCATTTGGTGAAATCCAGAGATCGTTCAAAAAGGAGGTAGGAGGCAATGGAATTCTCGTCGTGATCAGTGGGACTTGGGGATCGATAACGTCCAGTTCATGGTCCCCACCTGCAATCGTAAGATAGGCATTCCGTGTCAAGCCGCTTGGATCAAGTGCGATGCTGCTCGGATATCGCCCAACCTCTAAGGTCGCAATCACGTTTCTGGAGGGGACATCAATCACAGAAACCGTTCTCGAAAAAAGATTGAGAATGAGGAGCCTAGTTCCGTCAAGTGAAAGCAGAAGATTGTGCGGGCCGGCACCCACCGGAATGGTGGCGACAACCTCCAGTATATCTAAATCTGGGTATCCTATTGACTCCACCTCACACTACAGGTTGTTATTGGGAGTTC
>CAYIIH010000083.1:0-21718 GCA_964363225.1 uncultured Verrucomicrobiota bacterium
GAGTGCCTCCCCTGCTGGCTTGTCGGCCCCGGAACGCTTCATGCATTGGCGCTGCGTGGCCTACGACCTGTTCGTTAAACATCTCGCGTTTTACGTTCGAGACCAGATAGATGTGGGGATTGAGATTCTGGCTATGAAATCGCTTCAGCAGAACATGTCTTCCGGGCCTGGCTACTATGAGGGCGAACTCTACAATATCATCCGCAACGGGCGGGGCGTTCCCGCGGTGCCGCTGGTGCTGATCGGTGTAGAGCCGTGAGACGGCGGTCTTTGCCTCCCGCGAAAGACCGTTCGCCAGAAATCCTGCCAACAATCCGGCCTTCAAACGTCGCCGAAGCTTCTGGCATACGGCCAGTATTCCGCACACACCGGCCTGCCTGCCGCGCTCTGCTGGGCGCAGGCAGGTCACGAACGCGGTCGCAACCATTCTCGGAATAAGCGCATTAATACCGTGCTCGAACGGTCATGGCCTCCGCGCCAGGCTTGAGGCGGATGCACTCTTTCGCCGCGTCAAAGTTGGCGTGGCGTCTGCCGTTGACGCTCACGGAGCGGATGCGCTTGCCTTCCGGATGCCGCAGCCGGAGGACGATTTGCTTCGGGGCGTTGCGCGTCGGCGGCTCAATGATGGCTTCCATGTACCCGCTGTTGACGTGAGAGAGGACGCGAAAGCTCGCCCGGCCGAATCGCGTCGGCGCATTGGTCACGGCCACAGCCAGGCCATCCTGGAGCCAATTGCTCGTAATGAGCGGCGCAAGCCATAGTTCGTCGGCGCGTTCCGTCACGAGCATGGTGCGCGTCTGGTGCAGGAAATAGCCGGTCTCGTGCGTCTTATCCCACGCGCCGCTGTGATGAAAGTGCTCCCACAAGGTCAGCACCTCCGGGTTCAGCATCGCAGCGAGAGTGTTGAAGTAGGAGCGAACGAACGGCTTTACGTCATCGCGCAAGGCGTAAATCTCGCCATTGCGCGTGTAATAGGGCTGCACCTTGGAAAAGCCGCCGAGGTTGAACCAATCCTGGCGGTTCAGCTCCGCCGGGTAATCGAACCAGCCATCGGCGAGGAATTGCGCGTCTTCCATGTGCTCCATCAGGCGTGTGACTTCGCGGCTGTGTGCGTCGAGCACGCCCGCCGGCACGAGTTGATGCGCGCCCAATTCGACGTCGTAACACCAACTCCGGCCCGCGTCCTGGCCGGGAAAGAAATCTCCGAGCGGGCCGGGGCTGTGAACTTGCGAGGGATAAGCCGGAACCCAGGTCCCGTTGCGCAACGGCAAGGCGGGCGATTGCGCCTGGGTCCAACGATAGGCGCGCACAATGTTCTCACGGAGTTCGGCTGCTTTCCGAAGGAAGAACGCGCCGTTCGTAGCCGCCGCCGGGTCGATTGCGGATTGCGAATTGCGGATTGCCGGTTCTTCAGACAAAGCCTCTCGATGCCGGGTCCGGCTGGTCCTTTTGATGTCGCTGAGTGCCATGCCGATCTCCCGCAGCGCCGCGTAGTAGTAAGCGTTCATGCAGTTGTGGTAGGCAAAGGCGTTCCAATCGGCCAATACGCCCGGCGGCATGAGACCGTATTCGGGATTTATTCCCGCTTCATGGTCTCGAGTCCTGGCCAAGCGGGCAAGGTTGCTCTTCACGTCGGCGGCTTCGGGCCTCTTCGTCTTCTCCGTCTGCCGGACAATCCACTGGCCAACGCGTGCGACCTCCGGTGCAACCCGCTGCCACCAATCCGTATCGCGGTTGAGTTGGTAATGCTCGCCCAGCGTCCACAAGTGCCAGGCGGTGCCGAACGTCGTGTAACCGGTCGTGAGAAAGCCGTTGGTGTTGTAACGGTGAATAAAGAATTCCAGTCCGCGCCGGGCGAACTCGGCGTGGCCCAGGAAGTCTATCCCGCGAATGACCGAGTGCGCTTCGCTTTCCAACGGCCCGTAGCTCATGGCCGCAATCCACGGGGCGATGCGCGCGCCGCCCGCTTCGTTGCGGGCGTCAATCAGGCAGCGAATTTGCGAGGAGCGAATAACGTTGTTCAGCAGTTCGTCCGGCGTCTCCACCTGCATCGCCGACGCCAGGACGGCTTTCCAGTAGCGTTCCGTTTCCACCCGCAATTGCTCCGCGCCGCTCAAGGACGCCACTGCCTCCGGTTGCACGTCTGCGCCCGGCAGATAGATGACGTAGCGCGCTGTTTGTTGCCCGGCCAGTGTTCCGGCAAATGTGATCGTTCCATCAGCCATCCCTGCTTGAAGCGGCGAGGCCTCGCTCGTGTCCACCAGTGCCAGCGGCCGATCTTGCTTTGAAACAACAAACCCGCGCGGGCACGGCGCGATCTGCGCCGACAGTCTCTGCCTGGAGTTGGCCAGGAAAGTGAGGGCAAGAGTTGCCTTCGTGAAGCTTGACTGTGTGTTTGTGACGGTGATCTCGACGACGCACACGGAGCGCCGGTTCAGCCGCGCCGGTTCGTTGCCCGCCGCGTCGCCAGGAGCCACAAAGGTCCGCTGCCCATAAACGACACCCTCCTTTTCAACCGTGATAACCGGAATCGGCAGCCAGCCGCCCTCGAGGTGGCGCGCCAACTTGCCGGTTTGGCCTCCTCCAAACTGCGGGCGCACCTCGCCGGCGGCGGCGAACCAATCATCGCCGGTTTGGGCCGAGGTTTGGAAGCGGACGGTCCCCTCGCGCTCGACCACGAACTTGGTGTTGTCGCACGCCAGTGAAAGCAGGATCGGACCTTCGCGTTGCGCGTCGTGGTGCGTTTTCGCCATCGCCTGGGCGAGCGATTGATCGGGCAACTCGCGGACTTGCTGAAGAATCGTTTTGCGCCCGGCGATTTTTTTCTTGTAGGCCGCCAGACTCGTTTGCGCCGGCTCGCGGGTGACGAACAATCCATGATCCGGCAAATAAACGTATTCGTTGGACAATACGTCCTCGATGGCGACGCCGAAAGCGCCGGAGGGCAGGCGAAACTGGAGCACTGTGGGGTCGGACTTGAACGACGACGGCCGGCTGTAGCGGACGGTCAGGCGGAGCGGGTGGGAAAGGCGCCATTGTGCGCGTGTCGCAGCCGGTGCAAGGAGGGGCTGTTCAATTGCGGATTGCGGATTGCGGATTGCGGATTTTTCAATCAGTGCTCCCGGACGCCGGCTGCTGCCAGGTATGGGAGTTGACGCCTTGGCGTCGCCGATTGAAACGAGCTCGCCGTTGAAAATGCTCACCGCACCCTTTGTGCCCGCCGCGCACTTCTCAGCTTGGATGAACAGCTTCACCGTCTCCCACCGCGTGCGGGTGAAGGCGGACAGGCCGCGCAACATCGGTCTCGTGGGCGCCGGGAAAACCCACCGAATTTTTTGCGTCTGCACCAAGCCGCTCCTGGCCGCCCTGGCGTTCAGGCGGAACACGAGCCGGGCTCCGTCAACGTGCCATTCGCCCGCCAGCGGCTTCCAACTGCCTTGCCACGCCGACTCGCCGAACCAGCCCTGGACCTGGACCGAGTTGGTGGCGGGGACTTGCGCCGGGTCAACGAACTCCAGGCTGAGTTCCTTCAGCGCCCGCCGGTTCAGCCATTGCAGGCCGATGCAAGCCACGCCATTGGCGGTCACCGGCGCCGTGAACGTGCCGTCTTGCTTTGGCAGCACGTCGGTTTCCAGGAAGACGTCCTCAGCCCGGAACTCCTGGATGCGATTGGCGCGGCAGCCGTCCATGCGATGGGGGTCCCACGTCACCACGCGGGCAAAACGGGCGATGTCCACGGGCGGCTCTGGCGGCGGCGTTCGAGCCGTGCTGACAGCGCGGGTCAGCCGCGCTTCCGCCCAATTGGCCATGTCGCAATTGATGCCATCGCCGGCGTCCTTGGCTTCGAGCCGCAATTCCTGCGCGCCGGTGAGCGACACCTGCGCGGGTTTCGGCGCGTCGCCGGCTTTCAACTCGCCGCTGTCAAAGCGCGGCTGGCCGTCCACGACGATGCGGAAAACGACACTCCCGCCGCTGCACGGTTGCAGGCCCACCTCCGCGTTGAAGCCGGCATACTCGCCGTCGAGCAGGATGACGATGGCGCCGTTGGCATGGTGACCGAGGCCTTTGGTGAACTGCTTCTGGCCGATTTGCAGCGGCAGTCCGGCCTGGTCGGGCTGATGCGCCGCCACGTCGAAGCCCAGCGCGCCCCAGTCCTGAGAGGAGGACAAAATCAGTTCGAGGCGGTCGCTGAGGTATTCGACGGGCGCCACCTCGGCAAACGAGGACAAGTAGGAAGCGAGCAGGAGACCGACAGCCAAGACAGTAGGATCGAACCACGAACGAGCCTGAGCGAATCTCCATGCGGATGAACCGTCGGATTGCCCGCCCAACACGCGGAAGGACGCTAAAGGCCAGCAGTTGTTCCAACTGTCCGGCGGGCGGTTGACTCGCTTCGGTCCCGGCAGGGTGTTGCTGATGTTGCGATTCAAGAATTTAGTCACAAGCTGCGTCAATTTTGCGGTGAGATATTCTTTGATCAAAAAGATGGGGTCAAGAAAATGGAAAAGGAAAGAAACCGCAGAGGTCTGGCCACGGCCCACGGCCCCTTCAAGAAACATCTTTGTGACCTCATCTTATTGACATTCTCGCCTCAGTTTGGTTGCGCCACCGCCGTCGTGCCTCTTCGTTGGTTTCTTCGCTGCGGCAGTTCGCCTCAATCTTCCATGCTGCCGGACGGCACGCCCGCTTTTTCCAGCACGGTGATGGGCAGGCCAACCTTGAGGTCAATGGACCAGGGAATTTGCTCGACGAAAGGGACCGGCTCCTTCAAAACCACGGGTCGGAATTGAACTATGGCTTCAAGAAAATGCGACCAGTGCGGGAGTGAGATCGACGGCCACAACGCCCACTGCCCGGCGTGCGGCGCGCCTGTGCCGACTGCCGAGCCGGCCTCCTCGCCGCAGGAGAACGCGCACCGCAGCAAACGCTGGCTCAAGCTGATCAGCGGCGCTGTCGTCGCCGGGTTGGCTGGCTTTCTCTTCGTCGCATTCTTTTTAACCCGTGAAGAAACTGTCTCCCTGCCGAAAGGCGGGCCAACCCTGGATTTTAAAGCAACCAAAACCAAGGCCGAATTGGGAGAGGCCCAGGCGCAAAATGATTTCGGGAGTCTCTACGCGCGCGGCCAGGGGACGCAACAGGATTACGCCGAAGCCGCCCAATGGCACCGCCGGGCCGCCGAACAGGGCCACGCCGCCGCGCAAAACAGCCTCGCGGAAATGAATGAAGCCGGCCAGGGCGTGCTCCGCAGTGAAGCGGATGCTGTCCAATGGTTTCGCCGGGCCGCCGAGCAGGGCCACCGCGACGCGCAATACAGCTTGGCGGTGATGTTGGCCGTCGGCCGCGGCGGGCCGCTGAATGACGCCGAAGCCGTTCAATGGTATCGCCGGGCAGCGGACCAGGGCGACGCCTTGGCCCAGTACAACCTGGGCGAACGCTGCATCATCGGCCGAGGCGTGCCCCTGGACGGCGTTGAAGCCTTCAAATGGCTCAGCTTGGCCGCCGTGCAAGGAATTCCGGACGCAGCCAAATCTCTCGACCATCTCAAAGGCAAAATGACGCGGGAACAGATTTCCGAGGGCGAGCGCCGCAGAGCCTCGTTTGCAGCCACAAACAGCGCTTCCAGCGCACCGAAATGATTTCCCGGCAAACTGATCACGCGATTTCCGCGATGGTCTTAGGCGTCGGCGCCTTCGCGCACGGCGTGGCGCAAATCCTGAAGGACGACGGGGCCTTGGCCTCGACCTATCTGACCCGCGACTACGGGCACTTCCCGCCTTCGCTGGCCGGGCCGACGTTCACGCGGGAGGCGTTTTCCAGCCCTTGCCTGCCGGCAAGACAGCAGAAGGTCGATGTGGTCGTGCCCATGTCGATTGACTGGGCGCAGGCGCTGTGGGCGGAGGAACTGCTGCGCTCACGAACTCCCATTTTCGGGCCGACGGGCGCGGCGATGAAGATCGAACGCGAGCGGGACTTCGCGCGGAAGCTTTGCCATGAGTTCAAGATTCGGTTTCCGAAGGCGCAGGTCGCCCGGAACCGCTTGGAAGCCGAACAAATCCTCCGCGAGCAGCCGCGACCGTATGTGATCAAGAACCCGCTCTGCTCGCCGACCAGCCCGATTCACACGATTCTCTGCGAATCCGTCGAGGACACCCGGTCGTGGCTTCAGCACATCGACTATGCCGAAGGCGTTTTTCTCCAGGAATACCTGGGCCGGGCGGAGGCCGGCCACATCGCGCTGGTCAGCGGCGGCGAGATTTATTCGCTGGTGACGAACCAGGAATACAAGCGCGCGTTCGCCGGCGATCTGGGTGTCGTCGCCGGCGCGCCGCTCGGCGGCTTGGTGGAACGCGACCCCGGCGACCAATACGGCCTCGCCCGCGAGTTGTTGCACCCGCTGCGACCGTGGTTCCGCGCGGTGAACTATCACGGCCCGATCCAGGTGACCGCCGTGCGCCGGGACGGAAAATGGTTCGTCATCGAATACAACATCCGCCTCGGAGTCACTTCCGGCCCGATGATCCTGCGGATGCTGCGTCGTCCGGCGGAAACGCTCCTGCGGACGGCCCAGAACAGAAAGCTCAGCGTCGAGTTCAAGGACGGATTCAACTTCGGCTGCTCGGTCACGCTCGCGGGCTACGGTTATCCGTATGTCCAGATTCGCGGGCCGCAGCTGCCGATCGAAGTCACCGGCGCCTTCGACTGCGATGTCTGGTGGAACGAAGTCGAGCGCGATGCGCAGGGACGCTTGCTGGCGACGGGCCATCGCATCGCCGATGTGATCGGTCTCGCGCCGACGCTCGACACGGCCATCGCGAACGCCTACGCGAACATCCGCAAGATTCGCTGCCTCGCCAGCTACTACCGACCCGACATTGGCCAGAGCCTGTGGCCGCCCGGAACCGTCTGATGCAACTTTCCGCCGCGAATTTCCCCGCCCGCCCGGCCTGGGTGGAAATCGACCTCCGCCGTCTCCGCCGCAATTTCCAGCTCATCAACCGCGACAAGTCCCCTGCGCTGCGTCTCCTCTCCGTCGTCAAGGACGAAGCCTACGGCCACGGCGCGCTCGAAGTGTCGAAGGTGGCGCTGGAAAGCGAAGTCGCTTTTCTCGGACTCAGCACCTTGGAGGAAGCCATCGCGCTCCGCGACCGCGGCATCACCGCGCCGATGCTTCTCTTCGGCGAGCGTCAGGAAGCGGAGTTGCCGTGGTGCCTCGAGCGCGGCCTGACCGTCTGCGTCAACGAGCAGCACACCGTTCTCAAACTCGGGCAGCTTGCCGCAGCGCAAAACCGGCAGGCGCCCGTCCACCTCAAAATCAACACCGGCATGAGCCGCTATGGCGTGCGCTGGTCTGAGGCGCTGCCGCTCATCGAGTTGATCTGCTCCCGGAAGTCGTTGGCGCTCGAAGGCGTCATGAGCCACTTCGCGCAGTCGGACGAAGCGGACAAGACGTTCGCCTTGCTGCAACTGGAGCGGTTCGGCTCCATGCTCCGCAGCATGGCTGACCGCGGCGTCTCCGTCCGCTACCGGCACTTGTGCAACAGCGGCGGCTTTCTGGATTTGCCGCAGGCGCATTTCGACATGGTCCGCCTCGGCATTCTGCCGCTGGGCGTTTTTCCTTCCTCCGTCTGCCGACGCCTCGCCGGCATCGAGCCGGTGATGACCGTGAAAGCCCGCATTGCCGCGATCCAGGACCTGGAAAAGGGGGACGTCGTTGGCTACGGCATGCGGTACACCGCGCCGGCGCGACGCCGCATCGCGGTGCTGCCCATCGGCTACGGGGACGGCTTTCCCCGCGTCCGCAACCAGGGCTTTGTGCTTCTCCATGGCCGACGCGCACCGATCATTGGCGGCATCGCGATGGATACCACGATCGTGGACATCACGGACATTCCACAGACCGGCATGTGGGACGAGGCGGTCTTGATGGGCAGGCAGGGAACCGAGGAAATCACGGTGCACGACGTCGCGAAACTAAAAAACTCCGTCTCTTACGACGTGCTCACCAGTTGGCGGTGGCGCCTGCCGCGGGTTTATCTGAACGACGCTCCGGTCGCATGAAACTGCTCTTTTCCGAACACAACTCCGATTACGCGCACTACCAGTTTCCGTACGTCATCTGGGCGGTGCCGGAGGCCGACGAAACGGCCGCAGATTTGTTCAACTTGGGCTTCCTGCCCTCGTCGCGAAACCTGGACCGCTTCTATCTCTGTCGCCAGGTGCGCGTCGATCTCCGGAAGTTTCGCCTGTCATCCGAAAACCGCCGTATCCTGCGCAAAGGCGACGGCATCGCGCTGCGGTTGGTGCCGCGCGCGGAGTTTGAGTACACGCCGGACCGCCGTCGTTTCTACAAGACCTATGCCGACATTAAATTCGGCAAGGACGTGATGAGTTACGAGCGACTGGACTCGCTCTTCGCCAGCCCGATCATTTCCCACCTCCTGGTCTTCACGGATACGGCCAAGTCCGCCGAAGTGGGCACGGCCACGCTCTTCCTCGAAGGAGGCATCGCCTACTACTACTACGCGTTCTACGACCTCAATTACTACAGCCGAAATCTCGGCATGTTCATGATGACCTCGGCGATCGCGCACTTCGCTAAAGCGGGGATGGCCCACTTGTACCTCGGCACCTGCTACTCGCGAAATGCGCTCTACAAAACGCAGTTTGCCGGCGCCGAATTCTTCAACGGCTTTCGCTGGTCGGATGACCTGGCGGAACTGAAGTTCATCATCCGACGCGACCAACAGCCCGCGCCGCAGCACCTGCTCGAAACCGAGGAATATCGTGAGAGGTTCCACGGCACCGACCTGGCGAAGATCGCTTCCGCCAGTTCGTTCCAAGTACAGCTCAAGCCGCGCGGAGCGCCGGTGAGCGAGAGAACAACGCTCGCGGACCGAGCAACCTGACCCATCGCCACCCTCAAAAGCAAATGGGCGGAAGCGAACTTCCACCTTTCGCGCAAATGTTGGCTGCCCTCACTTGAACTTCGCCAGCGTCGCCTTGATCGCTTCGAAATCCGGCAGTTCCTTCAGCGTCGGCGTTTGCTCGCTGTATTGGAGGACGCCATGCCGGAGTTAAAGAACACCGGCGGCAGCTACGCCGAGGATTACGGCCGCACCATCTCTTTCTTTGTTCACCTCTACCATGCCACCCAAAAAAGGCGGTATCTCAGCCTGGCAGAGAAAGTCGCGCGCGAAGCGGTTGACAAATTGTATGTGAACGGCCTGTTCAAAGGTCATCCGGCCAAACCTTACTACGAAGCCACCAACGGTGTCGGACTTCTTTTGCATGCGCTGCTGGAATTAGACGCGCTGCCGCAGCGCTGGCAAAATGCTTTTTGATCCGCCAGTTACGGACTCCGGCGGCGCGGCAGTTGGCCGAAGCGCGGCTGAAGCCAAGACTCCAAGCGGCGCGCCGCCCCGGCCGGACGGGTTGTCAGCCAGAGCGCGCGGTTTCGATACTGCGGAAATGCTTTCAGGTAGGCCTTTTCCCACCGGCGCTGGAACGGCGCTGCCTCGGCCGCGCGAACAATGGCATACACGCTGCCTCCAAATCCGGCGCCGAAACCCGACGCAGCCATCGCCCCGAGCTGCCGGGCGCTTTGCTGGAGCCAATCGATCTCGGAAATGATGTTGCCCAGGAGCGTGCGTGAGTTGGCGTGGCTCTGGTCCACCAGGCGGCCGAACTCAGCCAGGTCGGAGCTTGCCAACGCCTCTGCCGCCCTGGGGACGAGATATTCGCTTTCCGTTACAAACTGTTGGAAACGCTCGAGCCATCGGCCCGCCGGGTCGTTGGCTCGCGGGATTTGCGCGAACTTGCCCAAAAGGGCCTGTCGCTCCAGGCTGGCATTGTCACGCACGATGCCGGCCAACGTCTCGTGCCGGGTTTGGTAATGCGCGTTGTAAAGGGCGCACGCCTGGCGGGCGCGCGCCGAGACCGCGTTGTATTTTCCCAGCGCCTCGCCGGTCTTCTCCGCCTGCACGCCTGAATGGCAAACGACAAACACCAGCTCTTCAGGAAATGCCACCGCCCGTTCGATTCGGGTTGGGCAAAAGGAACAGACCGAGAGGCGGCCAGGCTGGCAGCAGAGCATCGCGGTGTGATCCTCGCTGCCGCCAAATGTGCCGACACCGCCGTCGCCTGCGAGATCGCGGAAGCTCCGTCCGTTTTCGTGGCAGGCCAGATACGTGGCCAGGTCTTCCGCGGTCTGAATGCTGGCTTTAAATTTCGGCAGTTCCAGCACCTGATTCGGGCCGGCCAGCGCAAAGAAGGAAGCCACCATGATCGCCGAGGAACTGCTCATACCGCTGGCGGGCGGCAACGTGCTGGCAAAAGCAGCATCCACACCGCGCAGCCTTTTCTCGCTGCCAAAATTTCTGAGCAATCGCCGCGCCACGGTCATGGGATAATTCGTCCAGGGGCCAATCGGGATCGGCCAATCGGGAGAGAGTGGAAAGGCGGCCTTGGGAAATTGCGGGTCGGCATTGGCCAACCGCACCTCGTCCGTGCCATTGAGCGCCGAAACCACCGCCACCCCGCGCTCCATGGCAGCCAACAGGCTGCGTCCGCCCGCATAGTCGGTGTGTTTGCCCAGCACCTCGATCCGGCCCGGTACAAAAAACTTTTCGGCCCGGCGGTTTCCTGGGCCGGCGAGCGGGCCAAATTCCTTCTCAAAAAGAGCGGTGGCCCGCCCGAGACATTCTTCCGCGTTATGCAGCATCAAAACCGTATTTCACGCATGGGTTTAAACCTCCACGCTCAATCCTGGCGCGGGCTGGATCACTTTGATTTTCGGATAGCGGTGATGTATCTGCTCCTCAAACCAGCGGCGGGAATTCTCCTCGCCGTGTCCCAAGAGAACCGTGCGGGGCGAGACGTCACCCACAAACTCGAGAAGATCCTCGCGGTTGGCATGGGCGGTCAGATCGAAATCCTGGACCTCGCAGCGTTTGGTCACGGTGCCGGCGCTGGGGCTGAAGAGGAACGTTTCGCCTGCTTGGGCGGCCTTCAATCGGCCGCCGGGAGTGTCCGGATCGGCATAACCGACAAAAAAGATGGCCTGTTTTTCATCCCCGATCATTCGCATCGCCAGGTCGTGGGCGGCCGTTTTTTCGCTCATCATGCCGGCGGTGATGACGAAGAGGCGTCCGCCCGTCAGGCGCATCTTTTCGATCTGGCCGGGTTCGAGCACGGTCAGGTTCAAGGCTTCGGTCAACATCAGGTTGGTGTGTTGCCGGTGGGCCCGGTGAGCTTCGAGATCGTAAATCTCCGTAAAGACGCGTCCCAGCCCGCCGATAAAGATGGGTTGCCGGCGGACTTTTCCGGAGCGCATGAGCAGGGCCAGTTGCGCCAGGATTTCCTGGGTCCGGCCCAGGGCGAAGACCGGAATGAGAATGCAGCCTTTGCGCTCCAGGACTCGCTGGATGGCCTGGGCCAGGCGTTCGGCCTCCGCCTCGCGGCTGAATCCAGGGGGCACCGGCCGATTGCCGCGGGTGGTTTCCATGATGAGCACATCCGCTTCCACGTCTTCAAAGCGCGCCGCTTTCAGAATGGTCTGGTCCTGGAAGCAGACGTCGCCGGTGTAGAAGAGCGTTTGCTTATGGCCGCGCACCATGATTCCGGCCGAGCCGAGAGCGTGTCCGGCATCGTAAAATTCCAGAGTGGGCGATGGAAAGCCGGCCTGGGTTTTTTGTAAGGCGGCCCAGACGATCTCGCGGTTATATTTGTAACCTTGGAACAGGTGAGCGATTTCATCGAGTTCGTCATGGGTGTAGAGGGGATATTCCTTGATGCCCAACTCCTCGCGCTGCCGCTTCATGACATTGACGGAGTTGTGCAGCACGCGTTCGACGAGGAAATAGCTCAGCTCGGTCATCAAAACATGCGCCTTGGGGAAGTAGCGCAGCGCCACGGGCAGCGAGCCGACATGGTCGTGATGGCAATGGGTGATGGCAATGGCGTCCAACGATTCGCGCTTGATGAGATCATAGAGAGGCAAGCTTTCGCGCCCCTCTTTCTTGGGATGAGTCCCCGCATCCATCAATAGCCGGTGTCCGTCCATTTCCACGAACCAAGCGCTGGCGCCGATGTTGCTGTCAGGATTCAGATTTACTATGCGCATGACAAACCATAGGCCGGGACAGACCCCGGTGGAAACATTAAAAATGCGGCGTGCTCCGGCTGTGCGCATTAAAGAATTTGAACAGAAAGCGGCTGGCCAACGTCTCTTAAACGTAGTTTGTCTTGTGTAGGTTGGGCCAGCGGGCCGTAGCCCGCTGGGGGTTTGCTTCGCCGGCAGAGAGGGCGAAAGGAGGTTTCGTTTGGTTGTTTGGGTTGAGCGGGCATCGCAAGGTGTCCGCTTTTTCACGCCCTACTCCGGACTTGGTGAACGGTGGGGGAGCAGTCAAGCACCTCAGCGACGCCCGCCCTCCAGCGTGGCGGCGGCTATTACGGTTCGAGTTTTCTTTTCTATCCGTGGCGGCAGAGTAATCTCCTTGGCTGCCTGTGGCGAGATCATGCTATGAAACAAACGAGCATCAGAATATGGCCGGGGCTCATTGCGCCCTGGACTTGCGGCCTGGTCGTTCTGGGAAAAAGTGCGCTGGCTGGAGAAACAACTTTTCCGGCTCAAGAACCTCCACCAGTGGCGGCGACGTCTCGCTGCTTTCGTATGGGCTTCACCGGCTTTCCGCATGACATCACATTGGATGCCGTGGAGGCGATGCGGCAGTTTGTGCGCGGGAATAGCGATATCCTGGCCCATCATATCGAAGGCGTGCCGTGGGCAGAGGCCCTCCAGGACCGTCCATTTCAAAAAGAGTTCTTGCAGGAATGGGAAGGCAAGAAGGCTGCGACGCCGCCCGGCGGCAAGGTCTATCTGGCGGTGTCGCCGGGGCGCGGAGACTTGAAGGTGGCAGAAAAGGGATTGCCGCTGCCGGCTGAGCTAAAGGGAAAAAGCTACGATCATCCGTTGGTCAAGAAAGCCTTCCTCAATTATTGCCGCCGGGCGGTGGAGTTTTTTCAGCCGGATTATCTGGCCATTGGCATCGAGGCGAACGAGATTCACAGCGCGGGCGCCGGGACGTGGCGCGCCTATAGCGATCTGCACCGGTTCGTTTATGCGGAGTTGAAGAAGGAACACAAGGATCTGCCGGTGTTTGCCTCCTTCACTCTCCATAACCTGCTCAAGAACCGGGGTGAAATGCTGGCCGCCTGGCGGCAGTTGATGCCCTGCAACGATTTCGTGGCGGTCAGCTTTTATCCCTTTCTCACAGGCGAGACCGTGGACCAGGCGTTCGAGTTTCTCACAGCCGAGTTTGACGGATTCAAGAAGCCCTACGCGATGGTCGAAACCAACGAAGCGGCCGAGAAACTGGTGTTCCCCTCCAACGGACTCACCATTAACGGCAGCGCCGCCAAACAACGGATTTATTACGAGAAACTCCTGGCGCTGGCCCAAGCCCGCCGCTTCAAATTCGTGATCAGTTTCGTCCATCGCGATTACGATGCGCTCTGGGAAAAGATCAAAGCCAATTCACCCGAGTTGTTCATGGCCTGGCGCGATTGCGGGCTGGTTGATGAAAAAGGCCTTCCCCGGCCCGCTTACGAAGTATGGAAGCGGTATTTCGAACTGCCCTGGAAGGCGGAGTGAAAAAGTATGCCGCACACTCTCCTTTTCTGCTGGTTGCTGGCCGGTTTCACTGCCTGCGTCGCCTCCGCTGCTCAAGTCAGCCGTCCCAACATCCTGTGGCTCATTGCCGAAGACTTCGGCCCGCACCTCGGCTGCTATGGCGCCAAGCAGGTCTGGACTCCCAACCTTGACAAACTGGCCGCCGACGGCGCGCGCTACACGCGCTTTTTCACGACTGCGCCGGTTTGCTCGCCCAGCCGCTCGGCCTTCATGACGGGCATGTACCAAACCTCCATCGGTGCCCACAATCACCGGTCGCACCGTGACGACGGTTACTCGTTGCCCGACGGCGTGCGCCTTCTCACCGACTGGTTCCGCGACGCCGGCTATTTCACGGCCAACGTCCGGGTGCTGCCTGAATCCTGCGGCTTCCGCGGCGCCGCCAAGACGGATTGGAATTTTGCCTACCAAGGCCAGCCGTTCGACTCCGATCGCTGGAGCGACCTCAAGGGGCGCCAGCCTTTCTTTGCCCAAATCAATTTCCAGGAAACCCACCGCGCCTTTCACGCGCCCAAACGCGCCGATCCCGCCCAAGTCGAACTGCCCCCGTGGACGCCCGACCATCCCGTCGCCCGCGAAGATTGGGCCAAATACCTTGACTCCGCCACTGAACTCGACCGCAAGATCGGCCTCGTGCTCCTACAACTTGAAGCCGACGGCCTCGCCGACAACACGGTCATCGTCTTCTTCGGTGACAACGGCCAATCCCACGTGCGTGGCAAACAATTCTGCTATGACAGCGGCCTGCGCGTGCCGCTCATCATTCGCTGGCCAAAGGATTTTCCGGCGCCCAAGCGCTTCCAGCCCGGCACGGTCGATGACCGCCTCCTGGCCGCCATTGACCTTGCGCCGACGATGCTGGCTCTGGCCGGCGCCCCCAAGCCTGCGAAGATGCAAGGCGAAATCTTCCTCGGCGGCCACGCCGCGCCGCCGCGCCAGTATGTCTTCGGCGCTCGCGATCGCTGCGACGAAACCGTCTTCCGCTTTCGCACGGTGCGCGAGGCCCGCTACCGTTACCTCCGCAACTTTACTCCGGACCGCCCGTTCCTTCAGCCCAATGCCTACAAGGAGCGCTCCTATCCGGTTTGGAACCTGCTGAAGGAACTGCACGCCGCCGGCAAACTGACGCCGGCCCAAGCCGCCCTTTGCGCGCCGACGATGCCCGAAGAAGAACTTTACGATCTCGAAACCGACCCGCACGAAATCAACAACCTGGCCCAATCGCCGCCGCATCAAGAGGTCCGCCGACGCCTGCGGAACGCGCTCGAAAAGTGGATCGAGGAAAGCAACGACCAAGGCCGCGCCTTCGAGCCGGCCGAGGTCGTGCGCCGGGCCACACCGCCAGGCAGCCAGCAAAAGAATTGATGCGCGTGGGCAGAAGAACGAATAGAGAGCGGCACGGAAACCCCCGTCCGCCTGGCCTGCCAAGAAAAACCTTCGCAAACCGGAACAATTCTTGTCTATACTAGGGCGTGCTGATGAAAAATTTGTCCAGTCATGGTGGTTCTGATCGTGAGAGTTGCATCGCACCGCAAAGCTGCAACCGAACCGGGCCGCCCAGGGTTTCCGTCCACAGCCACTCGGACCGCCTAAACCGATTTCCTTCCAACCCCTTAGTTAAACCACAACAAAATCGCTAATAACCATGAAAGAAAAAACATCGTTTCAGCCGGAAGATGGAGTGAACCGCCGGCAATTTCTCAGGAGTTCATCGCTCGCCACCGCCACCATGGCCGCGGCGGTGAGCTTCCCATCAATTCTCCATGCCCAAACAAAGCAGTCGCTCAACGCGGTGATCATCGGCCTCGGCGGCCGTGGCAGTGGCGCGGGCAAGGATTTCGAGGAGGCCGTCAAGACGCTCGGTGTCGAAGGCAAAATCGTGGCGGTGGCGGACATCTTCCCGGAACAGGCCAAACGGGGATCGGCTAACTACGGTCTCCCTGCCGACAAGTGCTTCAGCGGCTTCGATTCCTATATGAAGGCGCTCGAAATTCCGGGTGTCAACTACGCCATCATCGCGACCCCTCCGGGCTTCAAAGCGGCGCAGTTCAAGGCCGCTGTGGCAACCGGCAAACACGTCTTCATTGAGAAGCCGGTGGCGGTGGACGGTCCCAGTTGCCGTATCATGTATGCGGCGGGTGAACTGGCCAAGCAGAAGGGCCTGAAGGTGGTGGCCGGCACGCAGCGGCGCCACCAGGCCGGCTACGTCGATACCATCAAGCGCCTTCAGGACGGCGCGATTGGCGACATCGTCTTCCTGCGCGCCTACTGGGTCAACGGCGGCCCGATCTGGCACCGGGGCGACCGGGGCGAAACCGACCTGGAGAAGCAGATTCACAATTGGTACCACTACATTTGGTTGTCGGGTGACCATATCTGCGAACAGCACGTTCACAATCTCGACGTCTGCAACTGGATCATGAACGACCACCCGGCCAAGTGCTGGGGCCAGGGCTCCCGCCAGCAGTTGGGCGACAAGTCCGGCGAGATTTGGGATAATTTCGACGTGGAGTTCGAGTACGCCAGCGGCGTGCGCATCTACAGCTATTGTGGTCAGATCAAGCGCGACTGGTCTTCGGTGAGCGAGGCGGTGCATGGCACCAAAGGCACTTCCAATCCGGGTGGCAATATCACCGTCAAAGGCGGCGAGCGGTGGCGCTCCAGCTTCAAGCTCCAGCATGCCAATCCGTATGTGCAAGAGCACATCGCTCTCATCAATGCCATCCACAATGGCACCGAGCTCAACGAAACCAAGAACGTCACCGACAGCACCCTCACCGCCATCATGGGCCGCGAGGCCGCCTACAGCGGCGCCGGGGTCGAATGGGACGACATCCTGAACTCGAAGTTCGCCTATGGCCCGGAGTTGCTCTACGAGGATTGCTCGAAGATGAAATTCGGGCCGTTCCGCACACTCAAACCGCCGATGCCCAGCATCCACAACATCTTCAAGAACCAGGTTCCTGCCGCCAAAGTTGTCTGAGGCGTGATTCCTTCCACGGCGCGGGTGGAAACGCCCGCGCTTTTTTGTTTCGCCCTGAGCGGGGCGGGACGACGGTCACGCCGTCTCGGGGATATCGGGCTGCACGTGAAAGCAAGTGATTGAGAGATCGCGAGTCGGCTGAAATTTCGTTGGTCTCTCCAACACGAAATCGTTAATAATCCCGCATGCCTAAAAAAATACTCATCGTCACGGACGACGCCGGTGAATCGTTTGAAATCCTCTACGCTCAGCACCGTTTTCGAGAGGCCGGATACCAACCCGTCATTGCCGCCACACAGAAGAAATTGCTGCACGGCGTGCTGCACGATTTCGAGCCGGGCTGGAACACCTACATCGAGCGGCCAGGCTATTGGATTCAAGCGGATATCGCCCTTGCGCAAGTCAAGCCCGGCGAGTATGAGGCCATTCTGCTGATTGGCGGGCGCGCGCCGGAGTTTTTGCGCCACAACGAAAAGCTGATCAAAATTGTCCGGGAATTCCACCGCCGCGGGAAATGGATTTTTTCAATATGCCATGGCATTCAAATCCTGCTGGCGGCGGGCTTGGGCGCCGGCCGGAAGCTGACCTGTTACGAGAACGTGCGGTTCGAGGTCCAGAATTGCGGCGGCACCTGGATCAACCGGCAAAGCGTGGTGGACGGCAAGATCATCTCCTCTCAAACTTGGGAGAGCCACGCCGATTTTTACCGCGACATTTTCCAGCACTTGGGGCGGTGAATCCCAACCCTTCGTTTCAGGGCCAGCCCAATCCCGGTCGTAACAAAGGAATGCCATGAAGACACGAAGACTCGGATGGACGGGCGTTGAATTGACCACCATTGGTTTGGGCACCTGGGCCATGGGCGGCGGCGGTTGGGCTTTTGCCTGGGGACCTCAAGATGACCGGGAATCCATCCAGGCCATTCATCGCAGCATGGACTTGGGAGTGAATTGGATCGACACCGCTCCGGCTTATGGCCTGGGTCATGCGGAAGAGATCCTGGGCCGCGTCCTTAAGCACCTTAGTGAAAAGCCCTTTGTCGCCACCAAATGCGGCCGTTCCTGGGACGAGAACCGGCAGTTGTTTGGCAGCTTGAAGAAGGAAGTTATTTGCCGGGAGATCGAAACAAGCCTCCGGCGCCTGCAAATCGAGGCGATTGATCTTTACCAAGTGCATTGGCCGCAACCGGAGGCCGACATCGAGGAAGCGTGGAGCGCGATTGCCCGTGCGGTCAAAGAGGGCAAGGTGCGGTACGCCGGCGTCTCAAATTACAGCGTCCAGCAACTCAAGCGGATTCAGCCCATCCATCCCGTGGCTTCGGTGCAACCGCCTTACAGCCTGCTGGCGCGGGCGGCCGAAGAGGAATTGCTGGCCTATTGCGCCGCGCAAAACATCGGTGTCGTGGCTTACAGTCCGATGCAAAAGGGCCTGCTCACCGGAAAATTCTCGCGCGAACGCGTCCCGCAGTTGGCCGAGGACGATCACCGGCGCCGGGACCCGCAATTTCAAGAACCTCTGCTCGGTGCCAACCTGGAACTCGTCGAAGGGCTGCAGCGGCTGGCCGAAAGAAACGGCAAATCCGTGGCGGAACTGGCCATCGCCTGGGTCTTGCGCCGCCCGGAAGTGACCGCCGCCATTGTCGGCGCCAGAAAACCATCCCAAATCGAAGAGACCGTCGGCGCTGCCGAGTGGACGCTCTCTCCGCAAGACTTGGCTATCATCGATGAGCTGCTGAAGAAGCGCCAAGAACAGGCGCGTTGAACCTTCAGCTTAGCTTCGGCGTCCGCCGCTTTATTTCCCAGGGTTTTCCCAAAGTTTGGCGCGTCCCAAGGCTTTCCGCCAGCCGGCGCAGAGCTGTTTTCTGAGAGCAGGCTTCATCCGCGGCAAAAACTTGCGGTCGGCCTGCCATTGGGCGGCGATTTCAGATGGGTTCTTCCAGTAGCCAACGGCCAAGCCGGCCAGGTAGGCGGCGCCGAGCGCGGTGGTTTCGGACACTTTGGGACGCACCACGGGCACAGTCAGGAGATCGGCCTGGAATTGCATGAGCAGGTTGTTGGCACAGGCGCCGCCATCGACGCGCAGTTCTTTCAAGCGAATGCCTGCGTCCGCTTCCATGGCCTTCAGCACATCCATGACTTGGTAAGCGATGCCTTCGAGCGCAGCCCGTGCGATATGGGATGCGGTGGTGCCACGAGTGATCCCGGCCATGAGACCCCGAGCATAAGGGTCCCAATGCGGCGCGCCCAACCCGGAAAACGCCGGCACCAGATAAACGCCGTGCGTGTCGGTCACCTGGGAAGCGAGCGCCTCGATTTCGGCGGATGACCGGATGATGCCCAGGCCGTCACGCAGCCATTGCACCACGGCGCCGGCGATAAAAATGCTGCCCTCCAACGCGTAGTCGGTGTGATTCCCAATCCGCCACGCGACGGTGGTCAGAAGATTGTTTTTGGAGGCGATAGGCTTGGAGCCGGTGTTCATGAGCATGAAGCAGCCGGTGCCATAAGTGTTTTTCACCATGCCGGGACGAGTGCAGACCTGCCCAAACAGAGCCGCTTGCTGATCACCGGCCATGCCGGCAATCGGAATCGGTTCCGTAAAGAGGGAGGCTTCGCCATAGACCTCGCTGGAGGAGCGAACTTCGGGCAGCACGGATCGCGGTACGTCGAACAAGTCGAGCATCTCCGGGTCCCAATCGCCGGTCTTGATGTTGAAGAGGAGGGTGCGGGAGGCGTTGCTGGCGTCCGTGACGTGCCGCTTGCCACCGGTCAGATTCCACACCAGCCAGGTATCGACTGTGCCAAAGGCGAGGTCGCCGGCTTTGGCCTTTTCGCGAGCGCCCTTCACGTGTTTCAGAATCCATTGCAGTTTGGTGCCGGAAAAATAAGCGTCCACGACCAGGCCGGTTTTCTTGCGGATCAACGGTTCCAGGCCTTTGGCTTTGAGCCGGTCGCAGATCGAGGCGGTGCGGCGGTCCTGCCAGACGATCGCATTGCAGATGGGCTGGCCGGTTTTGCGGTCCCAAACGATGGTGGTCTCCCGTTGATTGGTGATCCCGATGGCCGCAATGTCCCTGGCGCTCAGGCCGGCATTGGCAAGGGCTTCGGCGGCGACACCGGCCTGCGAAGACCAGAGATCATTCGGGTTATGTTCGACCCAACCGGGCTTGGGAAAGATTTGCGGAAACTCCTTTTGCGCCACGGCTTTGATGGAGCCAGCGTGATCAAAGATAATGGCGCGTGAACTGGTGGTTCCCTGGTCAAGGGCGAGGATGTATTTCATTAAGACTCCATTTCAGGAAGGACTCCACACCGCCTTATAAAACAGCGCACCCAAAACTCCACCAATGACCGGCCCTACCACCGGCACCCAGGCGTAGCTCCAGTCCGAATGTCCTTTGCCGGCGATGGGCAGGAGAAAATGCGCCAGGCGCGGCCCCAGATCGCGCGCGGGATTGATGGCGTAACCGGTCGGCCCGCCCAGCGACAAGCCAATGGACCAAACCAGCACCCCGACCAGGAGCGGACCGAGGCCGTCGGAAAAGCCGGTATTCGGATTGAGGTTTTTCGGAGAGAGGATGGCGAGCACGCCGAGGACAAGGACAAACGTGCCGATGATTTCTGTGACCATGTTCAGGGCCGGCTTGCGAATGGCCGGGGCTGTGCAGAAAACGCCCAGTTTAAGGCCCTGATCTGCGGTTTCCGGCCAATGCGGTAAGTAAGCGAGCCAGACAACCACCGCGCCGAGGAAGGCCCCGGCCATTTGGGCGGCAATGTAGCCAGGCACGTTGACCCAGTGAAACTGGCCGATGACGGCCAGGCCCAACGTCACGGCCGGATTCAGGTGCGCGCCGCTGATTGCGTTCACGGTGTACACAGCCATTGCCACTCCCAATCCCCAGCCGGTGGCAATCACGATCCATCCGGAGTTATGCGCTTTCGATTTGTTCAAGACCACGTTGGCGACCACGCCATCACCCAATATGATCAGGATTGCGGTGCCGATGAGTTCAGCGGTAAACGGAGACATACTTTTGCGTCTTTCGGGAAATTTTGGTCTGCAAACTATCAGAGGCCGCGAAACGCTGTCCATTCAAAACACGCCCGGTTTTGGGCCAATTCATCCTAAGAAGAGCAATTCAACCGCAGATAAACGCAGATGAACGCGGATACGAACGAGTTGAATACCGGCAAGGATTCACCTCCTGGGTGAGCACTGCTTTCCCTGTTTTATCTGCGTCTATCTGCGTCCATCTGCGGTTTTCTTGTTCCTACAATTCAGAGACTCCTTACGTCGTTTCCTACAATTCTGAAGGAGGCTCTTGTTATATGACCATTCGCGTTTTATTGGCGGATGACCACGCCGTGGTTCGAGAGGGCTTGCGCCTGCTGCTGGAGAGCGGGGATGGCATCCAGGTTGTCGGCGAGGCCGCCAACGGAATTCAGGCCGTGCGCCGGACGCAAACGCTCAAGCCCGACGTGGTGGTCATGGATGCGGCCATGCCCGAACTGAACGGCATCGAGGCCGCCGCGCAAATCCGGCAGGAATGTCCCGCCGCGAACGTCGTGATTCTGTCCATGCACTCCAGCGCCGAACACGTCCGGCGCGCTTTGCAGGCCGGTGCCCGCGGCTACGGGCTCAAGGAATCCGCCGGCGCCGAAGTGGTGGAGGCGGTGCGGGCCGTCCACGCGGGCCGCCGCTACTTCGGTCGCGGCCTTGCGGAAACGGTAGTGGACGACTATCTGCGTCCGGAGCAAGGTTCCGGGCCGCGCCATCCGTTGGAGTTGCTGAGTCTCCGCGAGCGGCAGGTGCTGCAAATGGTGGTCGAGGGCAAGACGAGCGAGGAGATCGCGGGCCAGCTTTTCCTCTCGGTCAAGAGCGTGGAGACTTATCGCAGCCGGATCATGCTCAAGCTGGACCTGCACGAGGTGCCCAGCCTGGTCAAGTTCGCCCTCCGCCACGGCCTGACCACGCTGGAGTAGCCCGTCGTGAGCAGTGAGCAGTGACCAGTGATGACTGATGACTGATGACTGATGACTGACCAC
>CAYIIH010000083.1:21728-25080 GCA_964363225.1 uncultured Verrucomicrobiota bacterium
GCCCACTCATTGTCCGACTTCCCACACACCACTTGTCCGACTTCCCCGACAGACAAGCTTTGTGCTCAGGAACAACTTATGCGGTGTGGGAAGGAAATGAACTCATTGTGAACCCCCGAATACTGCTGGTTGAAGACAATGTGGAATTGCGCCAGACCATGCGCGCGTGGCTGGCCCCGCTCTTTCCGGAATGGACCTTCGAGGAAACCAACTGTGCGGAAGCGGCAGTGGGCATCGTGGCTTTGCGGCCGCCAGGAATAGTCCTCATGGATTTCAAACTGCCCGGCCTGAACGGCATCGAAGCCACCCGGCAGATCAAGGCCAGCGCGCCGCAAGTCCAAGTGATCGTGGTGACCGTTTACGATGAGGCGGACTACGAGGCGGACGCCCAGGCCGCCGGCGCCGCCGGCTATGTGTGCAAACGCCGGATGCACGCGGAACTGGTTCCGCTGTTGCGCAAGCTGGTGAATGAGGCAGCCGCGGGGAAAAGCCCGCGGGAGCTTGAGCTGCCGGGCACGGAAAGACCCAACAAATGATGACGGAACGCCCCAACCACTCGGCGGTGTCACCGAAGCTCGCGGCCCGCCTGGCGGCTGCTCTGGCGGTGGCTACGGGCGGCATGGTTCTCGTCGCCTGGGCGTTCGATACCGCCGCGCTCGGGCGATCACGATGAAAACGAAACTTGTATGAAGCCATCTCCGGCGAAAACCAAAATCATTGCAGTGGTGCTGTTTTTCTCGCGGCGCTCCCTTTTCCCTTGCCAGAACGCCCTGGAGCCAGCAGTGTTCCACACCATGATCACACCAGCGAGGACGAGGACGCCGTTGCCGACCTCTGAGGGACAGCCCTCCTCCCAAGCCGAGGGGAGAAGTCTGATCCACGTCCCCATCATCCACACGCAGGCCGATATGGGCGCCCTCAGCCACGCCATCAAGGAGATGACCATTCAGAAACTGGGTCAGCAGGGCTGGGAGCGCAATGTCCATCTGATCGACGAGATTTGGACGCGCATCGAAGAGGCGACGGACACTTGGTCTTTGCCTTATGAAAAAGTGCGGCTCTACCAGGATGGTCTGCCGGTCTGTGGTCGTGAGGTGGAGATTGTTACGGAATTGGCTAAGGCGGGCAACCGCAATCACCGGCTGCTGCTTCGGTTGATGGACCGAGGGGCCACCGTGATGGGGACCGAATCCGGCGAGTTGCTGGTGCAGGAGTATAAAATGGTGCAACAGATTCTGAACGCAGGCAACTCGCGCCGGGCGCTCCACTTGGAGGCCCGCTACAAGGCCTTGAGCCAGGCCTTGCTCAAACAGCGTGACCGGGCCATTGCCGAACGCATCAACCACACGCTTCGCCCGGGGGAGACCGGCCTTCTGTTTCTGGGCATGTTGCATTCATTGGCGGAGTGGTTAGCGAAGGACATCAAGGTGGCGCACCCGATTTATCCCCCGCTTCCCGTTCGAGAAAGGCAGCCATGAGCACCCCGCTGAGCAACGTTTTGATCGTGGACGATGAGCCCGATGTTTGCCGTCTGCTGGCTGCCCTGGTGCAACAGGATGGCTTGGTTCCACTGGTCGCCCACGACGGCCAAGGGGCCTTGAACCTGGTCCGCTCGGAGCGTCCTCGGGCCTTGTTCTTGGATCTAAAGCTGCCGGACATTGACGGATTGGAGTTGCTGCGACAGATCAAGGCCTGGGACGAAACGATTGCCGTGGTGATCGTCACCGCCCACGCGGGGATTGCAAGTGCGGTCGAGGCGATGCGGGCCGGCGCGAACAATTATCTGGCCAAACCGTTTGCGCATGAGGACATCCTTCGCGTGCTCCACCAGGCATTGGCCGAAGCTGAGCTCCTTTGGAAGGTCAAAGCACCGCCCCCCCCAGAACGCGGCGATGCCGATACGGAACTGACGGATCTTCAGAGACTCATGGGGCGAAGCCAGGCCATTGGCCAGCTCATCGCCAAAATCAACCAGGTGGCCAGGTCGCCCCTCAACGTGCTCATTACCGGCGAGACGGGGTCCGGCAAGGAGTTGGTGGCGCAGACCATCCACCGCCTCAGCCCGCGGGCGAAGCAGGCCTTTGTGCCGGTGGATTGCGGGGCGGTTCCGGAAACCCTGTTCGAGGGCGAACTCCTGGGTCACGAAAAGGGGGCCTTTACCGGGGCGGTCAACCTGAGGACGGGGAAGTTGGAACTGGCCCACGGTGGGACCCTGTTCCTGGACGAGATACTGAACACGCCCCCGGGCTGCCAGGCCAAGCTGTTGCGCGCGCTGCAAGAGAGAAGCTTTACCCGGTTGGGCGGCACCAAGGCGATTCAGATCGATGTCCGGGTCTTGGCGGCTTGCGGCGTGGACCTCGAGACGGAGGTTCGGGCCGGGCGGTTCCGCGCCGACCTGTTCTATCGCTTGTGCGAATTCTCGCTCCGGATTCCGGCGCTCCGGGAGCGAACCGAGGACATCCTTTACCTGGCGGAGCGGTTCTTGGGGTTGGCCAACCAGGAATTGAAGAAGCGCGTGAAGGGCTTTTCCGGAGCGGCCGTCGAGGCGCTGCAGGCCCACGCCTGGCCGGGGAACGTTCGGGAACTTCGTTCGACCATCCGGCGGGCGGTCTTGCTGGCCGACAAAAACGTCACCGGAAAGCACCTGGACTTCATGGGCAATGGCCACTGGGAGCTTGCGAAAACGCCAGCGGTCCGGCCTGTCTGCCAGCCAGGCAGGCCTGGCCCGTCGGCGAGTCGGGCAGGCCCGCCTGCTGCTGCGCGGGCAGGCCCGATCCCGCTGAAAGACGACTCCCTGAAGGAAGCGGTTTCCCGAAGCACGGCCGCCGCGGAGTGTGAAATGTTGCGCCACATGCTCATCCGCACCGGGGGCAACAAAGCGGCGGCGGCCCGGTTGCTGAAGATTGATTACAAGACGATTCAAACGAAAGTCAGGAAGTATGGCCTCGCCCCGTGAGATACTCAGCGCCGCAGCCTGTGAGACCAAAGAGGCGGCTATCTCACGGGGCGAGCCCATAACCCAGCAGCACCATGAAAAAACAACCCAAACCATGAAAAGACAACCCAATCCCAAAGACGACGATCAGAACAATCCCAAGGACGATCCGCACCCGCATTCGGAACCCGGCCTGGGCGGCATCCTGAGCGGCCTGGCCGGTTTGATAGGCAAGCTGAATGAGCTGGCCCAAACTGGCGAAGAACTCCGGCGCACTGGCGAAATCCAAGGCTCCGGCAAGGAAATCAAGGGCATCTACGGGTTCACGGTCAAAGTCGGCTTGGGGGACGAGGGGCCCCGAATTGAGCCCTTCGGGAATATCCGCACCGACAAGAAAACGGGCCAGCCGGTAGTCGA
>CAYIIH010000084.1:0-25028 GCA_964363225.1 uncultured Verrucomicrobiota bacterium
GTTTAAATGAACCTGTTGTTTTCAGCCTATGAAACGCTACGGAATGGTCCTTAAGGTCCGCCCCGAGAAGTTTGAAGAATACAAGCGCCTCCATGCCGACGTCTGGCCGGGAGTGCTGAAAAAGATCAGCGAGTGCCACGTTCGCAACTACTCGATCTACCATAGGGATGGTTTTCTCTTCAGCTACTTCGAGTACCACGGCAACGACTTTGGGGCGGACATGGCCAGGATGGCCGCCGACGCGACCACGCAAAAATGGTGGGCCGTTTGCAAGCCGTGCCAGGAACCGCTTGAAACCCGCGCCCCCGACGAATGGTGGGCCAACATGGAAGAGCTGTTCCATTGCGACTGACCTGCACCCCTTATCCCGCCCCAGCTTGCCCATGCAAAGAGCATTCTTATGACGACACCCCGCGAACGACTTCTTACCGCCCTCAACCTTCGCCAACCCGACCGCGTTCCCCTTGACCTGGGCGGCAACCAAACCGGCATTCACAAGTTCGCCTACCAGCGGCTGCTCGATCACCTCGGCCTCCGGGAGGAGATCGTTATCATGGACCTGGTGCAGCAACTGGCCAAGCCTTCCGAAACCGTGCTGCAGCGGCTGCGGATTGATACCCGCTACGTATGGGCCAAGGGTGCCGCGAGTTTCAAGGGCGGGGTCGTCCAGCGCCGGCGCGACGGCCGGATCTGGCATGATTTCACGGACGAATTTGGCATCACCTGGTCCATGCCGGAGGATGCGCCGCTCTATTTCGATATTTCGCACTCGCCGCTCGCCGGGCTGACACTGGAGCAGGTCAAGGACTATCCGTTTCCCAAGGGCGACGACCCAACACGTTTCGAGGGCTTGCGCGAACGAGCGCTCACGCTCAGGCGCGAGACACCCTACGCCGTCGTCAGCGGCATCTCCGGCGTGGTCTATGAATTCTGCTGGTACCTGCGCGGGCTGGAGAACCTCTTTGCCGACATGATCGAGCGGCCCGAGGTGTTTGAAGCCATCATTGATCGCATGCTGAAGTTTTGGATGGATTGGTTCCGGCTGTTTCTGGGCGAGGTGGGCGACGTGGTGGATGTGATCATGATTGGCGACGACTTGGCCGGTCAGAAAGGCCCGCTCTTCTCGCCCCGCATTTATCGCTCCATCGTCAAGCCGCGTCACAAGTGCCTGGCGCAATACATCAAGTCCCGCACCCGCGCCAAACTCTGGTACCACTCTTGCGGCTCGATCGTCGAATACATTCCCGACCTGCTCGACAACGGCGCCGACGTCCTCAACCCGGTGCAAATCTCCGCCACCGGCATGGAGCCGGCCAAACTCAAAGCGCAGTTCGGACACCGCGTGGCCTTCTGGGGCGGCGGTGTGGACTCGCAACACGTCCTCCCGCGCGCGACACCGGCAGAGGTCCGGGAAAACGTCCGCCAGAACCTGGAAGCCTTCAAACCGGGTGGCGGCTACGTCTTCAACAACGTGCACAACCTCCAGGCGGACGTGCCGCCCGAAAACATTCTGGCGATGTATGACGCCGCTTATGAGTTTGGAAAGTACTGAACCTTCATTGGCAAGAGCCTTCAGAGCGGCCCGGACCTCCTGAAGTCCCTGGCGCATGTCGCCGCCAAGGCTTTATTGTCCTGCCAGCAACGCATTGACTTTGGCCATGACGGCGAAGGCGTCGGCCACGTAGAGCACGTCCGTCTTGCCGCGCGCCCAGCCGCAATTCGGATCGCGATTGATGGCGCGGCGCTCATTAATAAACCTCCAGCCGACGGTGTGCGGTTCTTCGCCATGGCAGCAGGTGGCCAGCCCTTTGGGATGCCGCGGCGTCGAACCGGTCTGTCCAATCTGGTTGAGGTGCGTCAGGAAGCGAAGCACCGCTTGGCCTTCGCCGCTTAAATCCACCAGTGATTTGCTGCTGCCCAGGGACGCGCGGGTGAGCTTGAGAAAATCGAGAATGTGCTGTTCGGCTTCGGGCGCGTGCGTCTGGCCGTCGGCCTGTTTTTTCGTCCAGCCTGCGCCCGCGACGAAAAGCAGTTGTGCCTCCGGCCGGATGGTTTGGGCGTCCGCGGCCGGTTCGCGCACACCCACAACCGTCGTGCGCTGGCCAGCTTCAGGCAGTTGGACGGCGACGGATTCGACACGAGCCGTGCCCCCTTCGCACTGACAGGCGGACTGGCTGCCCGGATCAACGAGCATGAACCACGGGCGCTGCGTGCGCTGCAACACGGCTTCCATGCGCTGGCGATAATACCAGCGGGCGATGGCAATCGCACCGTCGCTGACAGAAACGCCGGTCACGTGCGTGTCAGCGCGCCCACCGAGCCGTTGCGCCACGCCGGCCAACACGCGATTCCAACGCGAAGTCGCCGGGGCGATGACCAGCGTCGCTTGGGCGGATTTGCAGATCGCTTCCGCCGCCGCCGCGTCGGTCGCGTATCGCGGCTGACTAAATTCCGCGCCGCTGACGCCCAGAAATTTCACGGCGGGACAGGACGCAATGGAATTGGCCGCCGTCTGAACATTTGCGCCGACCACCCCCACCACGAATTTTGAGCCGGCGAGTGCCTTGTGCAAAGTGGCCGCCGCGTGCAGCGCTTCGCGCGCGGACTTGGCCAGCGAGCCGTCAGCTTCGGTGTGTGCTAAGAGAAGAATGGTCTCCATATCAATTCATGTCAGTAGCTGTGCTCGTGAGAACGCGGCAAATGTTCAGTCGCGCGGCTCTTTCCCTCTCCCTGCGAGGAACCAGCGGGAAAAGGCAGTTCTTTGCTTGCGGCTTGGCCGCGTCAAGCATTTCGCGGGCGCTCATTTCTTGATCCACTCCACGATTTCCTTCGCGATGTCGTCCGGCGATTTCTCCTTCACGATTTTGGTTTCGCGATGCTGCTTGGGCAACGTCACGTTGGCGACCTTCAATCCCTCGCCCGTGAGTGTCGTTTGTTTCGCCTTCTGCAACGCCGGCATCACGGTGCGCATGTTCATCATGCCAACCTGCGGATTGTTTTTTGGCTCGGGCAGATTGCCCGTGGCCCAGCCCAACAACGCGGGCGGGCCGGCGCATTTCGAGACTTGATGCTTGCCGCCTTCGATGCGCTCCAGGATTTCCAGCGAGCCGTCGGCGCTCACCTTAAGCTCATCTACGCCCTGAAACTGGTCCACGATGCCGAGGCGTTCGCCGACGATTTGCAGCGTCGCCCCCGCGCCACGTGAGGCGGATTCCCAGCCGCCGAAGACCAGCAGCCGCGAGCGGTCCAGTCCGGGAATGGCCAGAATGGCGTCCGCGAGCGCGGCGGCGACTTCGTGAGCCTCGCTAAATCCGCTGGCGGGACCATCGAGGGCGATGAACTCGAAGGGCACTTTCTGAGCCACCGTCATCATGACTTGCTGAAGCTTGGCTTTCGGGCCGAGGCTGGCGAGCCAGACTTTGCTGCCGGGCGCGTTCTTCGCGAGGTGCGCCGCCTCATAAAGCGCATGACTCGCCCATGGATCAAGGACGGCAGGCAACATCATTTCATTTTTCAACGCCGGGCCGGCGGGCGATGCGATGGGTTCAAGGGTTTGCAGCGGATCGGGCACGATGCCGGCGCAAACGACAATTTGGTATGCGGTGCTCATAAATTTTCTGTGGCTGTGCTCGTAAGCGCACGGTTGTTCAAATTCAATCAGCCGCGTTCTCATCCCGCAAAGCGGGACAGCCACGGTTCGAATTCACAATTCTCCGCCGAATGCAATCCGGCTATTCCAGCACGCAGCCGGGGTTCATCTTGTCCGGGTTGCTGCGAACTGTCCAGCCTATGCCTGTGGACAATCATGGTCGGTTTCCACTTTACTGCATGCTGACCGCGGACAATTCGTGAGATGCCGCACAAGCCAGAGCCAAATTGGAGGTGCACGCAGTCCCGCCATGGTATATGCTCCGCTCATGAGTCAGACCATCGTTTCTGATTACAGCCTCACCGGCGTCAACGCTGCCCACGCCGTCGAGAAGGGGTTGGCCGAAGCCGATTGGTACACCTGTCCGGTGCCGAAGGCCGAAATGCGCAAGCTGCTGGAACGCCGCGACGGACCGGCCGTTTGCGACACGTTGATCTGGTTTGCTCTTCTCTTTGGCTTCGGCTTCTGGGCTTATGCGTGGTGGGGCAGCGCTTGGGCCATCATCCCCTTCATCCTCTATGGCGTGCTTTATGGCAGCACCTCCGATTCCCGCTGGCACGAGTCCGGCCACGGCACGGCGTTCAAGACCGATTGGATGAACAACGCGCTCTACGAGATCGCTTCTTTCATGGTCATGCGCGAAGCGACCGTCTGGCGCTGGAGCCACAATCGCCACCACAGCGATACGATCATCGTGGGACGCGATCCTGAAATCGCCGTGCCGCGCCCGCTCAACCTGCGGCGGTTCATCCTGACCTTCTTTGGAGTGCCAGGCGCGATCAGCTACTTCAAGACGGTGTTCATTCACTGCGCCGGGCAGCTCACGGCGGCAGAACGCACGTTCATTCCCGCTTCCGAGCACGGCAAAGTCATCTGGCGCGCCCGTCTCTACGCGCTCGCTTACGCGGGTGTGATCGGGCTGGCCCTCTGGCACTGGACTCCGCTGCCGCTCTTGTTCATCGGCCTGCCCAATCTCTACGGCGCGTGGCTCCTGCCGATCTACGGCTACACGCAGCACGCGGGCCTTGCGGAAAACGTTCTGGATCACCGCCTTAACTGCCGGACGGTTTATATGAACCGAGTCAACCGTTACCTCTATTGGAACATGAACTACCACGTGGAACATCACATGTTTCCGCTCGTGCCGTATCATGCGCTGCCGCGGCTCCACCAACTGGTGAAGGCCGACATGCCGAAACCCTACGGCAGCATCTGGGAAGCTTGGCGCGAGTTGCTACCGGCCGTGCTGCGCCAGCGCAAGGATCCCGCCTATCACGTCAAACGCCGGTTGCCATCTCCTGTGGCCCGGGTGGAAACAATGATCCACACCCCCAAAACCGCACCCGACGCCGAAGGCTGGATCGAAGTCTGTGAGCCCGTTCACTTGGGACGCGAGAGCGTCATCCGCTTCGATCACGGCAAGAAGAGCTATGCGCTTTATCGCGACGCGGCGGACACCTGCTTCGCCACCGACGGCATCTGCACTCACGGCAACACTCATCTCGCTGACGGTCTGGTGAAGGGTCGCATCATCGAATGTCCCAAGCACAACGGGCGCTACCACCTCGCCGACGGATCGCCCGCTCGCGCGCCCGTCTGCCGTGGTATCTGCACGTACCCGGTGGAGGAACGGAACGGAAAGCTCGTCCTAAACCTGGCCCGTCCCGGCGGTGCCGGCATGCGCGCGCCGAAGCCGCTCCGGTTCCGCGTGGTCAGCAATCGTAGCGTGGCGACGTTCATCAAGGAGCTTGTCCTCGAACCTCTGGAGCCGAACGAGACCGTTGAATTCACTCCCGGCGACTATCTTCAGTTCGATCTGCCGGCCTACGACCGCATCCGCTTTCGCGAATTCGACATTCCGCAGCCATACGCGTCCGTCTGGGAAGCGCAGCATGTCTTCGACTTGATCGCCTGCAACCCTACCGGTGGTCGGCGCAACAATTATTCGCTCGCCTGCCGTCCGCAGAATGGATCCGCCTTGCGCTTCAACGTGCGCATCGCGACCCCGCCTCCGGGCCAGGATTGCCCGCCGGGCGTCGGCTCCGCCTACATGTTCAACCTCAAGGCCGGCGACACTGTCACCGCCATCGGGCCCTTCGGCGACTTTCACATCAAGCCCACGCAAAAGGAGATGGTGTACATCGGCGGCGGCGCGGGCATGGCGCCGCTGCGCGCGCACATCTCGCAACTCTTTGAAACGGTGAAGACCGCGCGCAAGGTGAGTTTCTGGTACGGCGCCAGGTCCCGGCAGGAAATCTTTTACCAAGATTACTTCGAGGACCTCGCCGCCCGGTTTTCGAACTTCCGCTTCCACCTGGCGCTGTCCTCGCCGCTACCCGAGGACAACTGGAGCGGACACCGCGGGATGATTCATGAGGTTGTTTCGGATCAACTCCTGAAGCACCACGAAAACCCGCACGCAGTCGAGTACTACCTTTGCGGCCCGCCCGCGATGATCAAAGCCTGTCTTAAGATGCTCGACGAACTTGGCGTGCCTTCCGCGCAAATCGCCTACGACGAGTTTTGACTGCCGGCTTCACCGGCCCCGGATTCCTCAACCGCTGACAGTCTCCATCAACGCCGGACCCGTGGGCGACGCGACGGGTTCAAGCGTCTGCAAAACGCCGGCCAAGGGGTCGGTTCTTGGTATTGTTCACTCATGCGCGCTCACGCCAGCGTTCCCTTGCGCCACCGATACAACCGGTTGTTCACATAACCCGCCGTCCCCATCTCCAACCGCGCGGCGATCCACTTCACCGTCACCAGCGTCTCCTCCCGCAATCGGCCCGCGATCTGCACCTTGCCGAGGTCGCCCTTGGCTCGTTTCGCCAGGTCGGCTTCCTGCCACCGCCGCCGCTTCAACTCCTCGCGCAGGATTCGCTCCGCCTTTGCCACGTCCATTTCCAACCGCTCGGCCCCGTAGTGTTCCGCCCCCCTGCGCTCCGTCATCTGCGCCAGCAACTCCTTGCGAAACGTTTCCTCCCCTAAACACCACCCCCGCCGGATCGCCTGGTAATCCGCGCCCGCCTCCGACTGCCGCCGCGCCTCCAACGCCTGCTCCAACACCCGCCGCCCCGCCGCACTGTCCTGGGCAATCCGATATTCCCCCAGCAAACGATCCACCCGCAACCACGGCCACCGCTGGCTCGGACGCTTCAAGTATTCCGGCCAACTGCTCCAACGGTAACTGCTCAACGCCGCTTCCGCCGTCACCAATCCGCCCCGCGCCGGATTCAAATGCACATAATCACACACCGCCTTCAAATACCCATTGCCGCTCCCGTCCACGATCAACGCCTTGTAACGACCGCTGAACAGATGCCCGAACAACTTGTGCCGCCGGTTGAACCGCGACGTGTAAGTGCCCAGCAACCATTTCATGCCCGCCACCAGATTCCCCTGCGGCGTTTCCACCAGCAGATGAAAATGATTCCCCATCAAACACCACGCCTGCACCTGCCAGCCCGTCTTGACGCAAACCTCGCCGAGCGCTTCCAGAAACCGCCCCCGGTCCGCGTCATCCTTGAAAATCTCCTCACGCCGATCCCCGCGATTCATCACATGATAAATCGCCCCGGCATATTCCACTCGTAACTTTCGCGCCATGCGGGGGAGAATGATTCCCTCACAAACAGTTGTCACCAAGACCCCTTACGAAATCGAATTCATGGGAGAGATCACCTCGGGCCGCGTCATCTTCGGACCCGACGACGCTGAACCCATCCTTGGCGACACCGCGTTGGAATCGGTCGGCATTCTTGTGGACCCGCCCAATCGCACGCTCCAGCGGATGCCCGCCATCCCGCTGAAGTAGCCGCTTGAACCCGACCAAAACCGCATTGTGATTCAATCCTGGCGCGTGACGCGATAGCGCTCCCAGCAATCCCAAAGGGATGGCAATCACTCAGCCCAGGGTTGCGAGGAACTCGCTACCCTGGGAGTCCGTCCCACGAACATCATCCACCCTGAAAGGGTTGAATCAGGCGCGGGGATTACGCACCCTGGCTTCATGCCACAGTCCCTTGCGAAAATCCTGGTTCACACCGTGTTCTCCACCAAAGACCGCCGCCCGTTCCTGCGCGACCGCGCGTTGCGTGAGGAGCTACATCGCTACCTCGGCGGCATTCTGGCCCACCTCGAATGTCAGCCCATCATTGTCGGCGGCGTCGAAGACCACGTTCACCTTCTGTCCGCGCTGTCACGCACCTGCGAGGCGGCGGAGATGGTCAAGGAGGTGAAACGCGGCTCGTCACTGTGGATCAAAACCAAGAGCCGGGACTTGCAGGACTTCGGGTGGCAGAACGGCTCCGGCATCTTCTCCATCGGCTTCTCGCAAATCGAATCGGTGCGCACCTACATCGCGGGACAGGAAGAACATCACCGCAAGGTTTCGTTTCAGGACGAGTTCCGCCAGTTGTTGAATCGTTACGAAATCGAATTCGACGAACGGTATGGGTGGGATTGATGCAACCCTTTCAGGGTTGATGGAATGGGTGGTTTGGTGACCCAGGGTAGCGAGTCCCTCGCAACCCTGGGCTGAGCGATTGAATCCCGTTGGGATTCAGGAATGGTTGGCCGCGCGTCCCGCCGCATCGCCGCCCACGGATCGAGGACGGCGGGCAGCAGCATTTCATTTCGCCTTCTTCAAATCGGCTATCGTAAATCGTAAATCAGCAGGCGGGTTCAAGCGTCTGCAACGGATCGGGCACAATGCCGGCGCAAACGACGATTTGGTATGCGATGCTCATAAATCAGGTTGGCCGCGAAGAGACGCGACGAATTGTGCGGGCGTGAGGACGCTTACGCCTTTGGTCGCCGACTTTGGAAAATGGCGGAGATTGCCCGTGACCAAAGGCACGCCTGCCGTTTGCGCGCACTCCAGAAACGGCGCATCGTCCGGGTCCGGCAATTCGTGCGTCAGGTGGATTGCCGCTACTTCCACCGCAAACGCCTGGGTGCGGATGGAGGCAAGCACCAGTTCCACCTCGGCGACCGGCAGCCGAAGGACCGGTCGCGCCAACACCTCGGCATATTCAGCCATGATCCGGTCATCCACCACCGCTTGCACCTCACCATTGCGCAACCATTCCACAATGCGGCCCGGCGGCCCGGCGGGCGACAGGAATCCCGACACCACCACATTCGTGTCAAACACCGCGCGGTTCATCGTAAATCCGGAAACTTAATGGCCGCAAAGAAGCACAAAGCAGCGCAAAAAGAAAAACCTTGATGAGCGATGTTCAATGAAAGCGCTTTTGTGCCTTTTGCGCCTTTTTGTGGCTTCATGTTATTTGGGAATCATTTCCGGGAAGCTGGCCGCGCCTTGCGGGTGGCGGCGATCTCACGGTTGATTTCCGCCAATGACAGCCGGGCAGACCCGCTGCGTGCCGCCGCCTCCCGCACACGGCTCAAGGCCAGCCGGCTGCGCGAATCACGGATGGACTGGATCATCGTCTCCGGGTCTTCCGAGGCATCCACGTTCACCAGCACGGCCACGGGCCGGCCATCGCTGGTCAGCAGCAGTTCCTTCTCGGCCAGCAACCGCTCCTTGAGTTGGCGCGGTTGCTTCAAATCCTGGATGGCGATCAATTTCATGGTCATCTTATACTGTCCTTTTAAGGATATGTCAACCAGCCTTTGCCGTGGGGGGCGCGACGGGTTCAAGCGTCTGCAACGGATCCGGCACGATGCCAGCGCAAACGATGATTTGGTAGGCAATGCTCATAAATTACAATGGCCGCGAAAAGGCACATAGGGCGCAAAAGAATCGATCTCAAACTGTTAACGATTTTTGCGACTCTTGCGCCTCTTTGCAGAAAGGAATTTTCACGCTTTCAATTCTCGGACGAGTGCAATCTTCCCTGCCATGATGGAAGGCGCTCGTCTTCTTGCTCCGGTCGTGGGATAGTCTCTACTTAAGAACGTGCGTTTTGTAAGAGTCAGAAGCAACTTCAATCAGTGCCCTAATCGTTTCATCGCTAATGTTCTCAGGCGTACACTCCGGGTTCTCACTCCTGATAATGCGTGTTATAAAGGTTGCCAGATCTGTTCCTGATGTGGCAGCCCCCTTAGCCGCACCTAAAGCGAAGCGAAAATTCTCAATCTCTTGAAATATTTCCGAATCCGTCAATTTCGTTAACGCTTTCCTAGACCAATACGTCTCAACGGAGATAACTATTGTGGCCTCTGGTGTCCCCATCAGCTCCGAATCGAAAACAGCGGCCAGATGGTCGGAGATATTCTCGCTGATTTTGCCGGCATCCAGATGATCTAAAATCCCAGCTTGGAAATAAGGAATGCTCTCTCTTCCAAACCGGAGCCAAAGCAATTCTCTAATTAGCACGGATCTTCCTTCCTTGGCAAACCGCACGATCCTTGCCGCCATTCTTAGTCTTTTAAAAAACATTGGTTGCGTGTTCTCGCAGCTTTGTTGGGTTAGAATGTATGGTTCCGTTCTCTAGGCAACTCTCGCCGTTTCCAGCGAACGGCGGGCATCTGGACAGGATGATCCATGGGCGCATCGTGAGCTAGTTGGCGCGTAATGGCAAGCTCAGTGTGAATTCTCGCTCTGGCCATGTAGGCCGGACAGGGAAATGGATTACCACTGGCGCGTTTTTACACGGCCTCAATTCTCCGCCGAGTGCAAGCCGCCCGTGCCGGCGCGGAAGGCGACGGCCATGCGCTGCGGGTTTTCCGGCGAGGCGGAGGCGCAGTTCCACAGGCACGCACCGCAGTGAATGCATTTCTCGCGGTCGAAATTCGGCACGCCGTTTTCGCCGGGCGTGATGGCCTGGCCGGAACACACCTCGACGCACAGCTTCGTGCCGCAACGCTGGCATTGGTTCGGAAAAACAAACGCGACGTGATCGGCGTAGCCGGGCGGCGCTTGCACCTTGCCGCCGAGCAGGAGCGCGTCCTGATGCGAGACGAGCAGTTGGCCGTCGTAGGGAATCGTCGGCCAGCCCGCGCGTTCCATGAGCGCGGCGTGCGCGGAAACGCCGCGCGCGTAACAGTCGTCGCGAACCTTCCGCACTTCGCTGGGCGAGATGCGGCCGCGAAAATAATCCTCGAGCGAAGGAATGCGTTCCCAGGGACGCAGTGGTTTGCCGGGCAGGACGAGCCGTCCACCGCTCAAACCGGCCAGCGCCATACCGATCACGCCGGTGACGACGCCGCGTTGAAAACCGTCGCGCGATTTCTCCGCCACCACCGCTTCTTGTTCAACCCAACTCGCGCGGCGGCGTTGCACGTAGGCCGCTTCAAGATTCTCCTTCGTGAACGGTTTTTTCGCCTGGAGCAATTCGAGCACAGCTTCGGCGAGTTGCGCGCCGGTGGCCCACGCTTCGTCCACGCCCGAGCCCGTGAGAACGTTCGTGCTGCCCGAGCCTTCGCCAATGCGGGCGTAACCATCGCCGGCGAGATGCGGTTCGCCGCGTTTGCCGGATTCGCCGAGTGTCTTCGCGCCCCACGAACGGAGCCGGCCGCCCTTGAGATAGCGCCAGAGATAGGGATGCAACATCCAGTGCTGAAGGTAGCGGTAAGACGTGCGCACCGGGCTGTCGAACCACGACGGCACGAAAATGCCGAGCGAGGCGACCCGGTCGGGATGGACGTAAAGAAATCCAAAAATCTCCGGCTCAGGATAACCGAACGTGTGCAGCACCGTGCCGGGTTTAAGCGGCGTGTCTTCCGGCAAATCCACCACGAACTTCATGCCTACGGCCCAATCGCGCGTGTGATGGTTCTCCGGCAAACCGAAGTACGCGTCGAGTTGTTGACCGATAGGACCGACAGGACCATCTCCAACGACGGTGAGCGCGGCGTGAATGTCCATGCCGGGCGTGAAGCCGTCGGCGGGTGCGCCTTTCTTGTCCACGCCTTGATCGAGCAGACGAACGCCGATGACCTTTTTCCCGGAGCGCGGACAGCTTTGTCCGCGCGGTGTTGCGTCTCCGTTTGAAATTCGCGGACATGGCTGTCCGCGCTCCGCGGCTGCATTGCCATGCTCGATCAGCACTTCCGCCACCGGCATCCCGGGCCAGATTTGAACCGTGCCGGTGCTTTGCACCTGCGCGCCAACCCACTGCATGAATTGACCCAGGGAAAGCACCATGCCGCCGGACTTGTGGAGGAAATCGGGTGTCCACGGCAGATTCAGCGCGTTGTGCTCGACCGGCAGGGCCCACTTCATAGTGCGAATGAGCGAATCGGCGAGACGGAGAAACGGCGAGCGGCGGCTCGCGCCAATCGGATCGAGCAGGTAAAGCACTTTCTCCTCCCCCACCGGCGCGGCCATCGGGATGCCGGCTTTTGCGATTTCAGGAAAACTGGCCCGCAAGGCTCGCGCGCGCGTGACGACGCCGGAAACGCCGAAGCCGATGTCATCAGCACGCTCGTAGCAGACGATTTGGGGCGGCATTCCCGGCATGATCGCGCTTTCAACGGCCAGCGTGCCGTCGTCCTTGAGCAGTTGGCGCGAGAGCGTGGTGAGGAACCCGCCCATGGCCGGGCCGAACCCGACGCAGACGATGTCCACGTCCAGGCGCGGGCGGTTGACCGCGATAGGCGCTGGTTCAATGGCAGGTGCAGTCATGGATTCTGGATGCAGTGAAGCGAGAACCGTTCAATCAGACTCGGGTGTCGTAATCATCGTGGGAGCCGATCCAGTACCAGACAAGCTGGTCAGCACTTTCCTGACCCAGGGCGCGGTATTTCTGTGAGATACGGATCGACCAGACTTGCGGCCTAATCTCTTTAAACTGCAGCGAGGCGTGGAAGGGATGTTGCTGCCACAGCCGGTACTTCTGTCTGGCCAAGTCTTGGACTTCTTTGGGTAAACATTCGTAACACTTCCAGAAAGAAGGCAGAGCTTTTGATTTCAAGGGAGATCCAGGAGGGAGCCGCGTTTGATTTCTTCTTTGACGCGCTTGGGAATCTGCTCGTAGCGCCCGCCTGGTCCAAAGTCGGCCGCCATTTGTCGGTCCCACTCGTCATCATCCCACCCGTTGAACCACTTGGCCAACTTCGCTCGCTCGGACAGCGAAAGCGCTTCAATCGCTTGCTGGACTTCCTGTGCTGTGCTCATAGTGAAACATTACATAGCCTTGCCGGCCAAAACAACAGCCATTCCTGGCCGGCATCGTTCCACGTTTGGCGCGACGTCGTGGTCGTAACCCGCCCACACCTGGGCGAATCCGACGCAGACGATGTCCGCATCCAGGCACCGACGGTCTGGCAAAGGCTCCTGTTGTTCAGCACTCACACCGGATAATCCAGCGCCTCCGGAATCATCACCTTGGTCAGCGCTTCCGCCGCGCGGTCCTTCGCCAGCCGCGCGCCGGTCAGACAGCCATCCAGCTTCAGGCGCAGGCGAACAAAGGACTCCAAACCGGTGAAACAAACGCACGGACCTGCCTTGGCCGGATGCGGTGCGTTGCCTTCGGTTACGTCGGCATAAGCACGCGCGGAACTGGCAATGCCAGGAATGATTCCTTCGAGTGCGTCCAGATCTTCCGCGCCGTAACAAGCCCGGCAACTTTCCTCGTTCCAGGCCGGGTGACGATTGTAACCATGAACCAGCTCCGCGCAGATTCGCCCCACCTCGCCGGCGGCCCGGGCGGATTGGACGTGGCAAAGATCCGTCAGGAAGCTGACGGTACCGGCCAAGCCTTCGGCCAAGGCCGGACAGGCCGGGCCTTTGGCCTTCAGTTCGAGCACGTCGAGAATCTGGCAGCGCGCGGCCAGCAACCAGCAGAGCGCGTCGGCCAGCGGGAACGTCACGCCCTGGCGTGTGCCGTGATAGAGCTTGGCGCCGTCGGCGTCGGTGGACTTCTGCAAATGGTTCAACGTCCAGAGCCAGAGCTGCATGGCCGTGGCCAGCGTGCAGGCGCCGGCGCCCGGATGATCCGAGGCGATGCGCCGCATCTGCGCGGTCCATTGCTGGAACTGAGCCAGGAACAATTCGTTGATCATGGTGACGCTGAGCTGCCGGCGTTGGACCGCTTCCGGGCCTTCATAGGTCGCTTCGAGTTGGGCATCCATCCATTTGTAGCCGAGAAAGCCGGGGCAATCTTCGGTGACGCCGTAGCCGCCCATCAGGCTGACGGCTTCGCGCATCATGTTCGCGCCATGGCCGGTGTTCCAGAGCTTGCAGGCAGGACAGAAGACGTTGGCCTGAGCGTCCAGCAGAACGAACTGGACCAGCGGGTCAGCCTGGAATGCCTCCCAACGTTCCTGGTTGCGCTGGTCGGCGGGCACGGCGGACAAAGCCAGGCATTCGAGCGCGTCGGTTTGGACCTTGGCCAGGGCCTTGAACTGCGCGCGTCCGCCTTCAATCTTTCGCTCGGCAAAAATCCGGTCTTTGACCCGCTCCAACGGCTCGAGTTCATCGAAAAGCCGCGCCGCCGCAAAGCCGAGCGAGGCGCTGGCTTCACCGGTCGCCCAGATCTCGACCAGGCGGTGGAGCACGTCCTCCTTCTGTTGCAGGCCCAGGTCATGACGCGGCGAACCGGGCGCGCCGCTTTCCCCGCCGCGAAAACGGCTCCGTTGATAGCGAATCACCGGCTCGACCGCCGAGAGCAATTTGGCCGCCGTCATCAGACCCACGGTCACCCGCGTCCGGCGGAAGACCGCCTCGATGATCTCGCCGTGCGCGTAGCGCGGAATGATCATGCCGTCCTTGACGCTGTAGCCGCCGATGATGCGGCTGGCCGGCACGCGCAGGCTGAAGACGGGATCGCGCGTGGACGACAACTGATGCACCAGCTTCCGGGTCGGCACGCCGCGGTCAAACAGGCCGGGGTCCGTCGCCTCCAGGATCACCATGCAACTGCCTTTGATCCGTCGGTCGGCGGAATCAACGGCGGCGGTGACGAAGTTGGCGAAACCCATGTTGGTGATGAAGCGGCCGCGTTTATCGACTTGCAGAATCGGTTCCCGGCCTTCCTCCCATTCGGCGATGCGCACTTTGCCGCCCAGCAATCCGGTTTCCACGCCGACGAAGGGAATCGGTTCGGTCAGGGCAAAAGCACCGCGCCAGGGCTGGCGGTCCTCGCCGGGCTTGGGTGGGGCGGACCGGCTCATGTAAAAATCGCGTTGCTCCGGCGTGCCGCGCTCGTGGATGGGCGCCAGCCCGAGATTGCCGGCCAGGCTGCACGTGGCCGCGCCGGCGTCCACCCAGGAAAGTTCAAAGGCAATCAAGGCCAGCGCCAGGTTCTTTGGGCCTTCAATGAACCCGCCCTGTTGCGGATCGAGGAAGGCGGCGGTCAGGCCGCTTTCGTCAAAAGCAGGGAGCAACTGGGCCTTCTGCTCGGTCCATTCGTGGGAATTGCGGGCGCCGGCGGCGACCAGGCGCGCGACCGGCCCGCGCGCGACGGTGCGGGCGGCCTGGACCAGCATCGCCAAGTCGTAACGGTCGGCAAAGCGCCACAGGACTTGGCGCACGTCGTCACCCGGCAACGTATGAAGGGTCTCCTGCACCTGATTATCTGCGGCCAGTTCCATAAAGATGTCTCTTTCGTTTCGATGAAAAACAGGGTCGGCATGGTGTTGGCCAGCGCGTCGCTCGTTTTTCTCTTAAGCTAATGGGCAGGCCATCCTCCGCCTTGATGCAAATCAAGGAACCCGCCTGCCCGCCTGCCCGCGCGCCCTGACGTGCCGCGGCCCTTGAAAATCAAAGCTATTTCGGTGACAGCAAACAGGAGGTCGTGCTAGAAGCCCTGGCTGTGAAGCCCTTGACTGCAATTATTGATTTCGCAGCCGGGAACGTAACGCTATCAACCCAACATCAGAATCCATGAGCCATTTACGCAACTCCCTGCCTCCGGAAATTCAGCCGCGTTCTTATCGCTTCATTCTCTTGCTCTCGCTCGCGTTGGCGTGGAGCTATAGCGGCTTGGGCGCTGAACCGAAGCCGTCCGGCGACAATCCTTCTTCCGGCCCGGCGCGGACGATGCGAGCGGAGCGTGTTATTCCGGAAAAAGGCCCCCTCGCCTTGCGCCCGGTCGATCAGGCGCGCTACGAATTTGGCGGTGTGCTGGGCCAGCGCATCGCTGCCAATGCCGACAACTGGCTGTTGCAGGCGCCCTTGGCCAATCCCGGGATGCTGGAGATGTTCCGGGTGCGCGACCGCCAGCCGGAGCCGCAGCTTGTCCCTTGGGCGGGCGAATTTGTCGGGAAGTATTTGATCTCGGCCATTCAAGCCCTGCGCATGACGGAGAGCCCGGCGCTGAAAAAGCTCGTCAGCGACGTGGTTGCCGATTTGATGGCCAGCCAGGCTGAAGACGGCTATTTGGGACCGTTCCCCAAAGCGATTCGTTTGCAGGCCAATTGGGATTTGTGGGGGCATTACCATTGTCTGCAAGCGCTCTTGCTCTGGCACCAGGCTACGGGCGATGAATCGGCCTTCCGGGCCTGCCGCCGCGCCGCCGACCTGATCTGCCGGACTTTTCTCGATCAACCGCGGCGGGTTTATGACGCCGGCTCGCACGAGATGAACATGGCGGTGATTCATGTTCTGGGCGAGCTACACCGGTTGACCGGTGAGGCACGGTACTTGCGCATGATGCGCGAGATCGAAAAGGATTGGGAACGCGCCGGCGACTACTTCCGCACGGGTCTGGCCGGCTTGGAGTTTTTTCAGACACCGCGGCCACGCTGGGAAAGTTTGCATGATCTCCAGGGTTTGTTGGAGCTATACCGGATCACCGGCGACGCCCGCTACCGCACGGCCTTTGAACACCATTGGAGCAGCATCGTGCGGTTCGACCGGCATAATACCGGCGGCTTCACATCGGGCGAACAGGCGACGGGCAATCCTTATTCGCCGGGCGCCATCGAGACGTGCTGCACGGTGGCCTGGATGGCCTTGACCGTCGATATGCTCAAGCTGACGGGAGACCCGACCGTGGCCGATGAACTGGAACTTTCCACCTTCAACGGAGCAGCGGGCGCCCAGCATCCTTCCGGGCGTTGGTGGACCTATAACACCCCGATGGACGGCGTGCGCGAAGCCTCGGCGCATTCCATTGTCTTTCAGTCGCGGGCCGGGACACCTGAGCTCAATTGCTGCTCGGTCAACGCGCCGCGTTCGCTGGGGATGCTGTCCGAGTGGGCCGTCATGACTGCGCCGGACGGAATGGCGATCAATTATTACGGCCCAGGACGTTTTGCCGGCCGGCTCGCCGATGAGACGCCGATCAGCATCCGCTGGGAAACCGATTATCCATTGTCCGGCCAGGTCCGGGTGCTGGTCGAGCCGGATGAAGCACGGTCGTTCAACCTGAAACTGCGCATTCCCAGTTGGTCTGGCCGCACGAAAGTCTTTCTGAACCAAGCCGAGGTCGGGAACGCGCAGGCCGGACGGTACCTTGAACTCAATCGTCTTTGGCAAAAAGGCGATGTCATTGAGCTGGCCTTTGACATGGGCTTGCGGTTCGTCACCGGCGACCGTGAGGCTGCCGGAAAGGTGTCGCTTTACCGGGGACCGCTCTTGCTCGCTTACGATCAGAAGCACAACGATTTCGATGAAACCTCGATTCCGGCACTGGACTTGAACCGATTGAACGAAGCCAAGATCACGATTCCGACCGGCCAGGACGACGGGTTGAATGCGGTTTTGCAGCCGTGGTTGCTGGTCGATCTGATCGCCGCCGGCAACCGGCCTTTGCGCCTCTGTGATTTTGCCAGCGCCGGCGCGGCGGGCACGCGTTATCGCTCGTGGCTGGCGGCAGCCGATGGTCCGCCGCCCCCGGTGGTTTCGCGAGTTCCCTTGGATCGGGCTTCCATCCCGCTCGGCAAGTCGTGGTTCAAATGGACCGGCCCCCCAAGAACCAATGCCTTCGTCTTAGAATATCGACTGGCCATTGCCGACTCGGCGGACTTCGCCCGACCCGCACTCGAGATCAAAGGGATGACGCGGAATCGAGTGTTGATTGAGGAAGCCGACAAACGGCGGCTTTCTGCCGGGCGCTGGTACTATTGGAGAGTGACGGCGCTCAATCGCCAAGGAGCCACCGAGAGTGTGCGGCCTCCCTCTCGGTTCCAGATCGACCCGGCTCAAGCTCCTGCTGCCGATGATTTGTCGGAGGGAATTCAGCCAGGTCCCGATGGCGTGCTGGTGCGCGCGGCGTTGCGCGGGGAGGCCCAGCCCGATTTTGGCCGCTTGAAAAAGGCAAGTTCCTTCAAACCGGCGCCGGGTCCGAACAGCCAACTCAATCAAGCGGTGGAACTCGACGGCAAGTCGGAAATGCTGGTCTATGCGTTGGGCGAGTTTCCCGAAGAAGATTATTCCATGTCGGTCTGGGTTCGCATCACGAGTCTTCCTGAAAATCATCTCGGCCAGGTGTTCTGCGCCTGGAGTGGGTCAATGGATGATCCGCTGCGCGTCTGCATTGATAAGGGGAAAGTATTTGCCCGCCTCGAAGCCGGCCAGTCGATCTCGACTCCGGGAGTGCCGGTGGAACCGGGACGCTGGCATCATCTGGCGGCCGTCAAATCAGGCGGGCGACTTGAGCTTTATGTGGACGGCCAGAGCCGGGGCTCAACGGCCGCGCCCCAGCTCCTGTCCGACAAAGGCAGGGATATCGCCCTGGGTGGCAATCCGCATTACAGCGGCAACGAGTTTCTGGCGGCGCAGTTTGCCGGCTTTGCTTTTTATGGCCGCGCCCTTTCGGCCGCGGAAGTAGCGGAATTGGCCAGGCGAACGGCTCAGTGAATGATGATTAACCATTTCTTGAGTTGCGATTGGGGCACCAGCCAGTTTCGGCTGCGCTGGGTCAAAAGCCCGTTCTGAGAAGTCGTGGGCGAGTTTCGTTCTCACGACGGCGTGGGCCGCTTGGCCGCTTCGTCTGCGGGCCAAGATCGATCAGAGATATTTCGCGCGGTTTTGGCCCAGGGCGTGGCGGCGCTGGCCCGGCAACACGCGGACCTGCCGACCGACTGTCCGATTATCATCTCCGGCATGGCCAGCTCTTCCATCTGTTGGCGCGAATTGCCGTATGCGCCGCTGCCGTTTGCCCCGGACGGCAGCGACATGGTTTGGCAGGACGCAGGACCATTGAGCGCAAGTGGCCGATCTCACCGCGTTGTGCTGCTCTCGGGAGTGCGGAGCGAATGGGAGATCATGCGTGGAGAAGAAATCCAAGTCTTGGGTTTGACGCGATGGAGCGCCGCTCTGGCCATGGCGAACGAGGCCGTCCTGGTCCTGCCCGGCACTCACTCCAAGCACATCCATGTCCAAGGCGGCCGCATCATTGACTTTCAGACTTACATGACGGGCGAGCTGTTTGACGTCCTCAGCCGGCATAGTGTGCTGCGGCATTCGGTGGCAGCACCCATCGGCGAGGATGCGGCATCGACGCGATTGTCCGGTCCGGTCCGGCCCGCCTTTCAGGAGGGGGTGGAGGCGGCTCGCGCCAGGCCGCTCTTGGAGCTGTTGTTTCGCGTGCGAACGCGGCAGGTGCTTCAGGCGCGCGATGCGGCCGAGAACAGAGCATTTCTGAGCGGCTTGCTCCTCGGCGCGGAAATGGTCGGATTAATCGGGCGTTACCCTGGCAGGACGCCGGTGGTCCTGTGCAGCGGTGAAATCCTGGCGGACCTTTATGAGCTGGCGTTTCGGACATTGGATGCGGGGTCTCGCCTGCAAATCGTGCCCGGTGCTGAGGTGGAACGATTGTCGAGCTTGGGCCAGGCCGTTATGTTGAGCAGGATTCTGGTCGTGAACACTTGAGAGCGAGAAGAACTGATATGCAGACCATGTTCAGTTGGGACACCTTTTATCGGCTGCCCGTCGTGGGAATCCTGCGCGGGTTCAATTGGGACCAGATTCGAAAGCTGATGCCGGCGGCGGCGACCGGCGGGTTGTGTAATTTCGAAGTGACGATGAACACGGACGGCGCTGCTGAGATCATCCGCCTGCTGTGTGAACTGGCCGGCGATCGCGCCAATGTGGGCGCCGGCACCGTCTGTTCGCTGGCGAGTTTGGAAGCGGCGCTGGAGGCCGGGGCGGGCTTTATCGTCACGCCCGTCGTGGCCGGAGAGGTCATTGCCGAATGCGTGAAACGGCAGGTGCCGGTTTTTCCCGGAGCCATGAGTCCGACGGAGATTCATCTGGCCTCACAACTCGGCGGCACCCTGGTCAAGGTTTTCCCCTCGGACCAATTAGGGCCGGCCTACATCAAGAGCCTCAAGGCACCCTTTCCGAACTTGCGCCTGATGCCGACCGGCGGGGTTACGGTCGAGACGCTGACCGCTTACAAGCGGGCCGGCGCAGAAGCATTCGGAGTGGGAAGTCCGCTTTTTGACCAACGGCAAATCGCGGCTGGGAATTGGGACTGGGTCACGCAACAAGCCCGCCGTTTCGCTGAAGCCTATGCTGCCGCCTGAGCTTCACATGCGGTTTCATATCCCCTTTCTCCCCTACCGCACACTGGCATCAAACACCCGCACCGCAAAAGGCTCGAGCGGGAATGAAAGAGCGGTTCCGGCTTGAGCCTCGAGAGCCGGCGCGGCCGCATCCTCCTTCCACGGACTCCTGAGCGTGTAAGCGCGCGGGGCGCCAGGCGGAAGCTCAAAGGCCTTTCCTATATCCAGAGTGATCGCAGCCGGCTGGGGCGACGGATTGCGCAGCGCCAGAATTCCTTTGCGTGGCGACCACGCCGCCCAACCGTAAGGTTCGCCCTTGCCCGGATCGCCGCCGAGCCAGTGTGTGTCCACCAGCACATCGGCATTGGGGTGCGCCCATTTCACGCACTCGGCCAGATCATCCCAGTTCTGCGACGACATCTTTTCAGCCGTGACGTAGAGTTCCTGGAGGCAAGTGCCGCCGGCAAAGAGCGACCGCAGTTCGCGCCGGATTTCCTCCGGCACATTCCCAACTTCCAGCGCCGACCCATAGCGGGCGTGCGCAAAACCCTGATTCATGAGCGAATTAATGGGATAGAGCGGCGCCGCGCTCACCACGCGGCGATACGTCTCCATGTCGCGATACGTAACCCATTGCTCGCGCTTGGAACCGGCGCCATGAAAGCCCATGTCGCCACCGCCCCGCCAGGTCGAGTCGCCATACCAAAGCCAGAACGGCGAGGGCCAGGTGCCGGTCGTGATGCTGACGAACAAATCCGGCTTGCGCGCCCGCAAGGCGCGGGTCAGCCGCAGCATGGCTTCCGTTTCATCGACGCTCCGCGCCAGGCCGTCGAACTTGAAAAAGTTGGCTCCGTCGTGGTCGATAAAGCTGAGGCAGGTCTCCAAAAACCGCTCATAATATTTCGGGCCGGCCAACGAAAACCCTTGCGGACCGGTCTCAAAGCCTTGCTCCTTGCCCATGGCCAGCCGGTCCTCTTTCGGTTTGCCGTATCCGCCGAAAGGCGACAGCCAAAAGCCGAGCGTTGAATTGTGCTGGCGCGCCGCCGCCAGGATTTTGCCGAAGCCGCTCGGGAAATTCTCCTTGATTGGCCGCCACAGAGTTTGGGGATCGTCCCAGCCGTCGTCCCACACAAAGGACGCCAGCGGCACGCCCCGCTTTTCGATCAACTCCCGGCCAAAGGTCACGATCACCTGCAAGCATTCGGCCTCGCGGATTTTGCGGTCGCCCCAACAGATGTCATACCACGCATTGTAATGGAGGAAAGGACGGTACGGATGCGCCCGCTCACGTTCGACGTAGTAGAGAAAGCCACGCCGCAATTGGCCTTCGGGAAGCACACCGATGACCGAAGACTGAACGACCGGTTGGCCCGGTGGCAGCGAAACATTGAACACCAGCGAACAGGTTGCACGCTCGGCGATGGCGCTTTGCGAATCGGGATGCTCGTAGGCGAAAAACAGATTCCCTATCACCACCGGCGAGCCGGGCACGCTCCCGACCACCGCGGCGCCGACAGCGGGCAGTTCCATCAGGCGCGTCTCCTTCACGGGAATCGCTTTCTCCTTCGCCTTGAACGCAATTTCCTGCCGAACCGCGTTCGCGCCGTCGCGCAGGATGGCACGCCATTCCACGGCCAGGTTGCCATCAGCCGACTCCAGATGCACCACCACCTGCCGGCCCGGGAACCGGTGAGCCAAGATCGACGCGCCCGGTTTTGGCAGCAACGTTTCGAGCGCAGGCTTGCCGATCACCTTCAACTCTGAGGCGGCCAGCGAGCGTCCATCAGCCAGCGTCAACCGAAACGTTTCCGTCCCCTGCAAGTCAATGGTTCTCTTGCCAATGCGATCGGCGACCTCCACCGGTTTGAGCTTGCCGTCGGCCGTGGTCCAGGCGCAGGAGAGGACCTGGTTGCCGAGGCTCAAGTGATCATCAGTCAGGTGAGCCTGAGCTGTGCCGGGTCCAGGACCAGGGAATTCCAGGGCCAAACCGGGCGGGAACAGCCAAGTCAAGATCAAGCTGGCGCAGGCACGGAGGATGCAAAATGTTCTCATAGCAATTTGTTTTCGGCGCCGTTCTCAGCGCAATTTAATCCAAGTCCCGCCGATGCTTTAAGCACAAATGAATTCAGCGCGGCAAAGCCGCAACTAAAGGAGCGCCACGCCCGAAAACCCTCGCGGCGCGCGAGGATTCGTACCGATTGCAGTTCAGCGCGGTGGAGCCGGGCTGGATCCGCCAGCCGGGAAAGTTCGGCGGCGCGTGAAATCTCTTCTCTCACGGCCAGCTTTTAGAGCGGTAACCCATAACCAGCCTTGACCCAAATCAAGGCTCAGGCCAACGGGGAAACTTACCTTCGGCAAACGATCGCCCGGCTTTGGCTCTGGCTTCGCTGCGTTGCGCTCAATCTCGTTTCTCGGTGCTATGACTAAGATGAATTCTCTGCCAGGCTTTTTTCACACGACCCTTGTTCTGCTCCTCGCCGCGCTGCCTCGCGGCCCGGTCGTCGGAGCAGAACCGAAATCAGTCACTTTGGACGGACGCCAGGAAGGACGGACCTTTGAAGGCATTGGCGCGCTCAGCGCGGGTGCCTCCTCGCGTCTGCTGATCGAGTATGCCGAGCCGTATCGCAGCCAGATTCTCGACTATTTGTTCAAGCCCAATTACGGCGCGGGCTTTCAACATCTAAAGGTGGAAATCGGTGGCGATGTGAACTCCACGGACGGCTGCGAGCCAAGTCATAGCCACACGCGGCGCGATCAAAACTACCAGCGCGGCTATGAATGGTGGTTGATGAAGGAGGCAAAGCGGCGCAACCGCGATTTGTTTCTCGACTGTCTCGAATGGGGCGCGCCGGCGTGGATTGGCGACGGCTATTTTTACTCGCAGGACAACGCGGATTACATCGCCAATTTCATCAAAGGCGCCGAGAACGCGCACGGACTCAAGATGGACTTCGTCGGCCTCTGGAACGAAACCCGCGCCGATATGGGCTGGATCAAGCTGCTGCGGCGGACCTTGGACCGGAAGAACCTCAAGGCCGTTAGAATCGTGGCAGCGGATGACATCAACCGGTGGAACCTTGTTGAAGTGATGAAAACCGACCCCGCTCTGGCGCAGGCCATTCAGGTCGTCGGCGTTCATTATCCGAAATACAACAGCACCGCCGCCGCCCAAAACTGCGGCAAGCCCATTTGGTCGAGCGAAGATGGGCCGTGGAAAGGCAACTGGTCGGGCGCGGTGGCCCTGGCCAAAATGTATAACCGAAATTATGTCGAAGGCAAAATGACCAAGACCATCATCTGGAGCCCTATCACTTCCTATTACGATAATTTGCCACTGCCCGGTTCCGGCGTCATGAAGGCCAACACCCCCTGGTCCGGCTCTTACAAAGTGCAACCCGCGCTCTGGGCGACTGCGCACACAACCCAGTTCGCCCGGCCGGGTTGGAAGTATCTCGAGAACGGCGCCTCGGCCTTGCTTCCCGCCGGCGGAAGCTATGTGACGTTGAAGTCTCCCAATGGAAGCGATTTCAGCATCATTGTCGAGACGGTGGATCTGAAGACAAACCAGGAGGTGACGTTCCAGTTGCATGGAGGGCTTTCGACGGCGCCCGTCCACGTTTGGCGCAGCACCGCGGCGGAACAGTTTGCGCGTTTGCCGGACGTGACACCGGTGAATGGACAATTCGCCATGACGTTCGAGGGCGACAGTATTTATTCGCTGACCACGACCTCCGGCCAGACGAAAGGCGGTGCCATAGGCGCAGCGCCTGCCCCATTTCCGACGCCGTATGCTGAGGACTTTGAAAACTATCCGGCGGGCGCAACGCCAAAATATTTCTCGGACCAAGCGGGTATATTCGAAGTGGCGAAGCGCGCGAAGGGTAAAGGCCACTGCCTGCGCCAGGTCATTGACCGGAAGGGCATTGAATGGCCGTTCCACCTTAATCCCTATCCGGAGACGTTCCTGGGAGATGTGAACTGGGGCGACTACGAAGTGAGCGTCGATGCGCTGATTGAAAAGGCCGGTTTCGTCTCGCTCTTTGGCCGGGTCGGCGCGATTCCGCAAAACGCCAATCCGCCGGACGGTTATTGGCTGAAGGTGGACCAGGCCGGTAATTGGGAATTGGGCACGGCCAAAGTGGCCCTCGCCTCCGGCCAAGCAACCTTTTCGGCCAACACTTGGCATAGCTTGAAACTCGAATTCAAGCAGGCGCGCATCAAAGTGTTCATCGATGGCAAGCTGGTTACTGAGGTTTCGGATGACACCTACGCCTCGGGCATGGCCGGGGTGGGCAGCGGTTGGCACCAAGCGCAATTCGATAATCTATCCATTCGCGTGGAACCGTCCGATGTGAACCTAGCCTGGGCCAGGCGCGCCAGCGCCTCGAGCGCCTGGGACACCGATTCCACGGCGGCCAATGCCACCGACGGAGACGCTTTCACCACGCGCTGGTGTGCCGCCGAAGGCAAGGCGGCCCACGAATGGCTGGAGATTGATCTGGGCGTCGGCACGACCTTCAACACGGCGGTCATTAAACAATTCGAGGATCGTATCGCCGGCTTCAAGATTCAGTCCTGGAACGGCGCAGAATGGGTCGAGGCCTTTAAGGGCGGGAATCTCGGCGCGGCTCCCAAGGCCGTCACATTTTCTCCCGTCACCGCCAGCAAAGTCCGGCTCTATATCAGCGAGGCCAAAGCCCCTCCATCGATTTGGGAGTTGGAAATCCGATCTCATCCTTAACGTCATGGCTTATGCTTCAGTCACGGTGGGCAGGCGGAGCGGAGCGCCGGTTTGTAACCGGCTTCGATGCAGGGATCAGACGTGGCAAGCCAGCTATCAGCCAGCGCTCCGCCCGCCGTGACTGTGGAATTACCTTTTGCCAAGCTGGCACTGATCCGACAAGAATGTCGGCGCTCCTTTGGTTGCGGCTTTGCCGCGCGGCACTCCAAAAACATTTCAGACTGTCGCGGGGCGAGCAAAGCAGGACAGATTCTGTAGTTAGCAAAGCAGGACACT
>CAYIIH010000085.1:0-8926 GCA_964363225.1 uncultured Verrucomicrobiota bacterium
CCCCCCGCTCCTTGCTTGAATCCGCCCTGGCCTGTCATCGCCGCCGCAAAATAATTCTGGGCAAAGCACGAATCTTTCGTAAATTCACTCGGATTATGTTTGATGCGATTAAAGCTCAGTTATCGGCGGCGGCGGAGAAACTTGCCCATTTGCGGAGGTTTCTTTGACGTGCCGGCTGCACAAGAGCGGCTCGCCGAGCTCGACGCGTTAATGGCGGCAGACACCTTTTGGAATAAGCGGGAGCAAGCCCAGAAGCTGATCGAAGAAGCCGGCGTTCTGCGCAAAAAGGTCGATCCGCTCCTCAAAGCTGAAAAGCAGATCGAGGATTTTCAAGTGCTGGTGGAATTGGGCGAAGGAGAGCCGGAACAGGCTCTGTTGCGGCATGAGCAAGAGCTGGAGCGCGACTTGGCCGGCTTCAGCAGAGAGTTGGAAGCGCTGGAGCTCAAGGTTCTGCTGAACGGGCCGCACGACCGGAACAACTGCATTCTGAGCATCAACGCCGGGGCTGGAGGCACTGAATCCTGCGATTGGGCGAATATGCTGTTGCGCATGTACCAGCGCTGGTGCGAAAGCCGGGGCTGGCCAGTGGAAATCACCGATGCGCTCCCAGGGGAAGCCGCCGGCATCAAGAATGTGACGATGCTCATTACCGGGGAAAACGCCTATGGCTTCTGCAAGGCGGAGCGCGGGGTGCACCGGCTGGTGCGCATTTCACCCTTTGATGCCAACAAACGGCGGCACACCAGCTTTGCCAGCGTGGACGTGATAGCTGAAATTGAGGAAGCGGAAGAAATTGACCTTCCGCCGAACGAATTTGAGATCGACACGTTCCGTTCGGGCGGCAAAGGGGGCCAAAACGTGAACAAGGTGGAAACAGCCGTTCGCATCACTCACCTCCCGACCGGGCTGGTGGTGGCATCACAAAGCCAGCGGTCGCAACATCAGAACCGGGCCACCGCCATGAAGCTGCTGTTGTCCAGGATTTACGCCCAGCGCCTCGACGCCCAGAAACAGGATATGGAACGGTTTTACGGCGAGAAAGGCGGGATCTCGTGGGGCAATCAGATTCGCAGTTACGTCTTCCAGCCTTACCGGATGGTGAAGGACTTGCGCACGGGCGTCCAAACGAGCAACGTCCAGGCCGTCATGGATGGAGAGCTCGACGCCTTCGTGCATGGCTGGCTGCGGGCAGGCTGCCCGGTCAAGCGGATGGTGGGCCTCAAGGATGAGGAAGAGGAATAAACAACCGGACGACGAGTTTCGATTGGCCCAATGCGAACCGAGGCAGCGTAATCTTGCAGGCTCATGAATATCCTGGACACAATCGTCGAGCAAAAAAAACTTGAAGTCGCGCATCTGTCCAAGCGGCCCGCGACCGCCGAGGCCTTGAAATGGACAGTCCAGGCTTATGGACCGCGGCGGGATTTTGCGACTGAATTGCGGTTTCCGCGCGCGGGTGCGGTGGCGCTGATCGCCGAGGTCAAGAAAGCCTCGCCCTCGGCGGGCGTGATTTGCCCTGACTTCGATCCGGTTCGCATTGCGCAGGCCTATGAAGCGGCGGGGGCAAGCTGTTTGTCGGTGTTGACCGACGAAAAGTTTTTCCAGGGTTCACTCGAGCACCTGCAGCAAATCCGCCGGGCGGTCAAGCTTCCTTTGTTGCGGAAGGATTTCATTATCCATGAGCGGCAGATTTTGGAAGCTATTGAATGGGGCGCGGACGCCATCCTTTTGATTGCCGCCATCCTGAGCGACGAGCAGCTCAAGGCCTTTCAAATGCTGGCTCGGGTTGCGGGTTTGGCTGCCTTAGTGGAAGTGCATGATGAGCTGGAACTGGATCGTGCTTTGACGGCAGGAGCGGATATTATTGGCGTGAACAATCGCAACTTGAAAACGTTCCAAGTCGATTTGTCCGTCACCGAACGGCTGGCCGCCAGACTCGGAGCCAAGGCGCAGGCGCGCCAGCACTCAATTGGAGCCGGTGCGCTGCACGCGAAGGTGCTGGTCGCGGAAAGCGGCCTTCATACGCGGGCCGATGTCGAACGCCTGGCGCGTTGCGGCGCCAAGGCCATCTTGGTCGGTGAATCGCTCATGAAACAGGCCGATATTGCAGCCAAGGTGAAAGAGTTGCTAGCATGAAGGCGGCAGAGTTCTAGATTTCACACGCCAGCATTTGTATTTAAATGAGCCTGAGAGTCAAAATTTGTGGAATTACAAACGTCCTGGACGCACTGGCCGCGGTGGACGCCGGAGCGAACGCGCTCGGCTTTGTGTTTTATGAACGGAGTTCCCGCTTTGTCACTGGCCAGAGCGCCCGGGAGATCATCGGCGCGCTGCCGCCTTTCGTGTCCAAGGTGGGGGTCTTTGTCAATGCGCCCGAGGCGTTGGTGCAGAGGACGATTCAGCAATGCGGATTGGATACCTTGCAGTTTCACGGAGATGAAACGCCGCAGTTTTGCCGAAAGTTTGGGTTGAAAACGATCAAGGCCTTTCGCATTCGCGATCAGCAATCTCTGGCGCGCTTGGCGGATTACACTGAGGAAGCATGGCTCCTGGACAGTGACGTGCCGGGGAGATTAGGCGGCACCGGAACCAGGTTCAATTGGGAACTGGCCGGCGAGGCGAAAAAGATGAAGCGGCCGATCATTCTGGCGGGCGGGTTGACGCCGGAGAATGTAGCGGAAGCCGTTCGGCAGGTTCATCCTTATGCGGTGGATGTTTCCAGCGGAGTGGAATCGGCGCCGGGGAAGAAAGACCCGGTCAAAATGAGGAATTTCATTCGCATCGCCCAGGCGGAAGCACACCGGGCGGAAGCACCGGATTGAGGCCTTTCACCCCGGCAAAGCAGCAGCAGAAATCAAAACAGACTTTTTATGAGCACTGTCGCCAGCTCGAATTTGCCCGATGCCCATGGCCATTTTGGCCCTTATGGCGGGCGTTATGTTCCGGAAACGTTGATGCATCCGCTCCAGGAATTGGAGGAGGAGTACTTCCGCGCCCAGCGCGATCCGGATTTCCAGCAGGAGCTGCAGTATTACTTGCGCGAGTTTTGCGGCCGCCCCACGCCCCTCTATTTTGCCGAGCGGCTGACGCGCGAGTTGGGCGGCGCAAAGATTTATCTGAAGCGCGAGGATTTGCTGCACACCGGCGCGCACAAGATCAACAATGCCATGGGCCAGATTCTCCTGGCCCGGCGGATGAAGAAAACACGCATCATTGCTGAAACGGGCGCGGGACAGCACGGGGTGGCGACGGCAACCGTGAGCGCAATGTTCGGGATGAAGTGCGTGATTTACATGGGAGAGGTGGATTGTGAGCGGCAGGCGCTCAATGTCTATCGCATGAAAATGCTCGGCGCGGAAGTGATCCCGGTTGCCGCCGGCCAGAAGACCTTGAAGGAAGCGGTCAACGAAGCCATGCGCGACTGGGTTACAAATATCCGCACGACCCATTACATACTGGGCACCGCTTATGGGGCGCATCCTTACCCGGTCATGGTCCGCAATTTTCAACGCATCATCGGGGATGAATCGCGCCGGCAGATTCTGGAGCACGAGGAGCGCCTGCCGGATTGGTTGGTGGCGTGCGTCGGCGGCGGATCGAATGCCATCGGGCTTTTCTATCCGTTTTTGGAAGATGCTTCTGTGCAGATGGTGGGCGTCGAGGCCGGTGGCGAGGGCATTATCCCCGGAAAACACGCGGCGCGATTTCAGGGAGGATCGCTCGGCGTGCTGCAAGGGACACGGTCGTACATCTTGCAGGATGCCAACGGGCAGATTCAACTGACGCACAGCGTGTCGGCCGGGCTGGATTATGCGGCGGTAGGGCCGGAGCACGCCTGGCTGCGCGACCAGAAGCGGGTGGAGTATTCCTACGCGACCGACTATGAGGCGTTGCAGGCCTGCCTGAAACTGGCGCGGTTGGAGGGCATCATTCCCGCGCTGGAATCGGCTCATGCCGTGGCCGAAGTGATCCAACGCGCGCCGCGCTTGGCCAAGGACAAATTGATGATCGTCAATCTCTCCGGGCGCGGCGACAAGGACGTGGCGCAGGTGGCGGCGAAGGTGGATCTTTGAGCCAACGAAGCCGTCATTGTGAAACCGATTCGTCTGACCAAACACGCTCGTGAGCAATCGGTCGAGCGGGGTGCCACCGAGGATGAAGTCATTGAGGCCATTCGCAAAGGCTCGCGCGAACCGGCTCAGCGAGGGCGAAAACTGTGCCGGTTTAACTTCACCTATGGCCGAAACTGGAGCGGAAACTTTTACGCCATCAAACAGGTGACGCCCATCATCCAGGAAACGGAACAGAAGTTGGAGGTGCGATTCAGTGGTTGAGGGTCCGAGCATCCCGAAGTTGTTGGTGATTTTGCTGGGCTACCGGCGCGGCTTCAGGCAAGAAGGGATGGCGTGCAAGCCCAACAACGAGTGCAAGGTCGCTGGAAATTTTACATTTTTGTTAGAATTAAAAGTCCAGGATGCGGCATGAAACGAAGCTCCATTCCGACCGGCTAAGGTCTTTTCAGACGATAGAACCGGTTTTGAGCCGTAGGTTGGACGATCACTCTCTTCTGGTCGCCGGCGATTTCAGGCGTTTCGGTCAACGGCGTCCAGTCGGCCGGAGGAACAAGGCTGTCGGTTTGTTCAAGGACGAACCCTTCGGAGTCGGCGGCGGGCCAGAAGAGCGAGAGTTGGTTTGGGCCGGTCAGTTGTGCGGTGAGGCTGGGCCGGGTGCCGGGTTCAATCGGATTGCTACCGGAGACTCGGAAGTCGATGTTCGTCCATTTGGGATCGAAAGGTTGCGGCTCGAAAGAACCGCCGCCGCCGATTCCAACTAGCTTGTTGATAGGGCCTCGGGTGAGGCTAAAAGCGGAAGGTGTAGTCGTGGTGGGCGGTTGCGGTCTGATCACGTAATCGCCGGCAAGCAGGTTGGTCAAACGATAGTCGCCGCTTGAATCGGTCAGGGAAACCCGACCGGGATTGTATTCGCTGGTGATGGCGACAATGACGTCAGGCTGACCATCCGTATCCGGAGCAGCCTTGACGATGCGTCCGCCAAATTCATAACGTTCCTGCGGGACACTGGCGACGTAAGCGGCCAAATCATTAAAGTTTGCGTCTGTCCAACCACTAAAGGGGGTCGTGCCTGGGTTATTTCCGTTATGGTCCTTGGTGCCATCGGCCATTCCCTTCAATTGTATTTTGCTTGCCGCCTTCAATTTGTTATTGGCCGGCACCGAACCATGACAACCCGAACAACTGCTGGACCAACGCTGTCTGCCTTGATTCGTATTTCCAAATGCCGGCGGCTCATCGATCGTGATGTTCACAACCGGGGAGATTGCGGACAATCCCAGATTATCGCGTGCCGTCGCGCTTAATTGATGCGCGCCAGCCAATGCAGTCGTCCAGAGCAGATCAAAAGGCGGCGTGTCGCTGCTGCCTAAAATAGTGGTGCCTGAACGATAGACAACCTGGGTGATTGTCCCGCCGGAACTCGCCGTCACACGAAGAAGAAGGTTTGTCGGGGCATTGAAGGTCGCGCCGTTGATCGGCTGCGTCAGACTCACGAAAATGTTTCCGAAGTTCAGATTTGTAAAAACGGTCGCAGGCGCCGGCGCGGCCGGGGGTAGTGGCTGGTTATAGAAGTAGTTCGTGAAGTAAAGGATGGACGCGGGCGGCTCGGAATAATCCGTGTGGTAAAGCGTCAGAGTCCGGGTCACCAAATAATTCGAAGGCTGGAGGACCAACGCCGCGTCGAGCACTGGCGCAACCACATAATCGCCCGCGAGCAGATTCGTCACAAGGTAACCTCCGTTTGCATCAGTCTTCACGACCCGCCCCTCGCTGTAACTATTGGTGAAGACAACCAGCACGTCCGCCAACGGCTGTCCGGCGTTGCCGGTGATCCGCCCGCCAGCAGTGTAACGGTTGGTGTCGAGAACGCCGAACCAGGCTGCGAAATCCCTGAAAGTCGCCTCTGAAAAATTGGCGAAATAATTAAAAGCCTGGAAATGCGGCCCCGAGATGTACTCGCGAAACTCATTGAGGTTCGATTGGCCATCGTTGTTCCTGTCCGCCTGGGCATCGGCCGGATTGTTCGGATCCAATCCGCGGTTGAATTCCCAGGCGTCGGCCATCCCGTCACCATCATTGTCGATCGTTAAATCATAATCAACACGGTGACGCCAGCCAACCTGTGGAGGTGTTTCTCCTGCGGCCAGTCTTTGAAGGTGCGTTCTGCTGGCCCCATTCAGCGTGAAAAGGTTCGGTTTGGCAGCGACGCCAGAAAGAACGATATTCGGATCGCTCGGATCGGGTCCGTGGCAGTCTTTACAACTCAGAAAGCGCGTGTAATTGTCTTGGGCTCGCACTGGATCGCCGGCACCTTTCGGATTGTTGACAAAGACGGCGACTGCTGATGAGGCGGAGTTGCCAAGGTTGTTTTTCGCAACAGCTTCCAGGACATGCAAGGCTGGCAGCGCCTTTTTCCAGACGAATTGGAGCGACGGCGCATTCGCGGAAGCCAAAACCGTTGTGCCGACTATTCCTGGAACTCTGGCCTGAAGAACAAGCTGGGTGACGGTTGCGACCGGGTCCGCTGCCGTTGCCTGAATGAGAATCGTCGCGGGCGCAGTGAAAACTGCAGCGTCTGGCGGATTGGTTATGGCAACTGTCAGCGATTGCTGAACGAACGTGACCCGCGTCGAAGTGTTGTTGATGCGATTGGTCTCGGCTTCATTGGACGTCAGGCTCACGACGTTGGTGATGTTGCCGGGCAAAGTCGTTCGGACGCGAATTTGGATTGTGGCCGTGCTGTTCGTCATGGTGCCCAGATTGCAAAGAACGGTGCGCCCGGAAACTGTAAAGGTGCCCTGCGAGGCGGCGGCTGACAGAAAGGTCGCGCTCTGGTGAAGGAGATTTGTGACCAGCACGCCGCTGGCAATGGCCGCACTGCTTTTGCTGATCGTGATGTTGTAAATCAAGTCGTCTCCCGCTTTCGGAGAGAATGGCTCGGCTGATTGGGAGACCGACAAGTCAAGGACCGGCGCATCAGACAAATCCAATGAATACAAACCGTCTCCGGTGGCTGCGATCAGGTGCCGCGACGCCGTGATCGCCAGCAAGTAAATGAAGCGCGCCGAGTCGGTCGCCAGTCCGGTGTTGAGCGCGAACCAGTTTTCGCCGTTGTCCAAGGAGTAGAAAACGCCTGCGCTAGTCCCGGCAACGAGCAGGTGCGGATTGGACAAAGCGACAAGAGTTCTGATCCGGGGCAAAGGCGTCGGCAGCCCGTTTGTTTTCGCGATCCAATTGGCGCCACCGTCCAGGCTCTTGAGAATGCCCAATGACTCTTGCGAAAAAGTGTTCATGCCGGCGTAAAGCGTGGACGAGTTCAGCGGGTCCATGGCAAATGAGTAAAGGAATCCCGATGCGGGGCGGATGTCGGTCCAGTTTGTCCCGCCATTAGTGCTTTTCACCAGTGGAAGTCCGCTGCCGCCGGCATAGACTGTCCCGGCATTTTTCGGGTCCGCTGCAAGAATGTAAGCGCGAATTTCGCCGGAAGCGGCTTTTGGCAGGTGAAACCACGTGTCGCCGCCATCGGTTGATTTAATCACCATTGATCGGGCGAAATCATAGTTGGGCAGTTTGAAGTCGCCCGCGTAAATCGTGTTTGGGTTGAGCGAATCAATGGCCAGTGATTTTTGAATCTCGCCCACGAATCCGCCGTCGGGCACAACTTCCACCCAGTTCGCGCCGCCGTTTTTGCTTCGCAGGATTCTGCAATTTCGCTGCGGCTCGCCAAAGAATTCCTTGGCCGCCGCAAACACGGTTTGACCGTTCACAGCCAGAGCGCGCACGTCCAGGCCCTGAATTCCGCCGGCCAATGCCGTCCAGTTGATGCCGCCGTCGATCGTTTTGTACACGCTCGTTCCGCCGCCGGCAGCAAATGCGACTGCGCCGTTGGTCGGGTCTGCCGCCAGCGCATAAAAGGTGATTCCGCCAAAACTTCCCGCGCCGACCCACGTGCTGTTTTTCGGAAGAGGCGTAGCTTGTGTTTCACTCGAACCCGGACCTTCAAGGCCCGCCTCGACGCTCGTGACGACGAAGTAGTACGTTTTGAAATCCAGACCGCTCAGGACAAAAGGGCTGTTCGCGTTGAGGATTCTTCTTCCGCCGGGCAGCGAAAGGTAGTTGTCTTTCGTCACTCCGGGCGCTTCGGCTAAATAAATGTTGTACGAAGAAACCCGGAGCACTTGGTCCCATTCCAGTGTCACCTTCCCGATTCCAGATGTCGCTCGCACCAGAATAGGCGGAACAGGTTCAGCGCTGTCATTTGGAGCCGTGCCCTGGACAATGAATGCCGAGTTGGCGCCGCGATAAACGATCCAGCCATCGCCCAGCCATGCTTCGGTGCCCGCAAGCAAGCTCATCTTGTTTCCGGCAAAGTAGCTGAACGCGCCGTTGACATCAGGCCAGAGCACTTGGCCGCGCTGCAATTGGAGAGAATAGTACCCATTACCCGGGTCTGCGATCATTGCGCCAAGCTCGATGTCAACACGCAGACCGCCATAAAGTCTCAAAGACCGGGTTGTTCCATCCGCTTCTGTGCGCAACCATGCAATGTGTTGCCCGTCGGTGCGAGGCCGGTCGTTGGCTCCGGTCGAATCGAATGTGAGTTGGACGGGCGCTGGATTGGAAGCCGTGCTGTCATAAAGAAAAATCTGGCCAACACCGCTGACTTTCTTTGGATAGACTACGCGTCCATTCGCAAGGTGTGGAAACCACGTTATCTCGCCCGAGTCTATTTCACGGACGCTGGTTCCATCGTAAAACTGCACTCTCACCGGCTCGTTGTTAACCCCATAATTCCAAGCCGCCTGACCGCCGCTGGTACTGATTTCGGCGGCGCCGAATACGGCGTTCATGCC
>CAYIIH010000085.1:9026-24973 GCA_964363225.1 uncultured Verrucomicrobiota bacterium
TGCCACTCAAATTGGTTGCCGTTCCCGTGACTGTGTCAATCTTGTAAACCATTTTAACGAACGTTGCTGTTCCTGCAAAAAACGCTTGTAACACCATAAATACATGACCATCCGCGATTCCCAACCCCTCCGGGTTCATGATCTGGTCAGCGACGTAAGGATTCACGTACTGGACCTCTGTCAAACGTGTGCTGCCGTCAGGTTTTCGTATGAAAACCCAGGCTTTATCAAAATTCGGCCCAGCTCGCCATGCCCCCGTCACTTCGCCTGGAACTGCTCCAGTGCCCAATCCAAAGGTAGTTGATGCATCGGCTGCGCCTGAATCGGCTTTTGAGTATATAAGAGTGGTGTTCGTGCCGTCATAAAAGTAAACGTCCCCAGCGTCTGCCAGCAACGCCATACCTTGGCTGGTGGGAGGAGTCCTGGTATTCCAGCCCCGGTTTCCAAGATTTGCAGAATTCGTAAGCGGGGCGCTAAGGGATGACAAAGCCGCTGCCAGAAGCGCGGCGGCCAGTAATGCGGTCGATAAAAAGTTTCTCTTCATAGACAGAGCGCGTCAGGAATTGATGTCGAAATTCCGGAAACTTTTTCCGAAAACACTCCCACGCTGGTTGATGTTAATGCCTTCAACGCCCTAGGCAAGCAGTATAATCAGCAGAATAATCAGTTGTGATTACCGTTTACACGTTTTACTTTTAACGGAGAAGACCATGAAGATCAGTTACGATTCCGAGATGGACGTTCTTTACATCCGCCTGCTGGATGGCGTGCACGAGTGCCGCACCGTGCGGTTGAACGAGGAGATTGCTTTGAACATGGGCGCGGGCGAGCAATTGGTGGGCATTGAAATATTGGATGCCAAGACGGTGTTGGGGGAGGGGAAGTTGCCGCCTTTAGTCCTGGAAAACGTACCGCTCGCCAGCACGCCAACCTAAAAACAACCTCTCGAGCCTCGGCGACCAGGAGGTGGCGCAGCCGGCTTGCGGGATTTAACTCTGAAGCTCGGGCCAGACAGTTGTTCATAGTGTCTCGTTTATCTCCGGAGTTCGTCTTGCTGCCCGCGAAGATTTTGTTCGCTTGCCCGGCGAAGATTCCCCATATTGCTGGCCCATGAAATCAATGACCGGTTATGGGCGGGGCGAATGCACCGAGGCGGGTTTTAAAATCACGACCGAGTTGAGTTCCGTCAATCGCAAGCAGAGCGAAATCACGGTTTATCTGCCTCGCGAGTTGGAGTCGCTGGAGCCGCGCGTCCGCAACGAGACCAACCGGAGAATCGCGCGCGGACGGCTGAATATTAAGATTTCGTTGCATGCCGGTGACGACACGTATGCCGGCCGGGTGCAGTTAAACGTGCCCCTGGCCAAGGCTTACGCTCGGCAATTCGGCAAGCTGGCCAAGGCCTTGAACCTGTCCGACGCAGTCACGCTGGATTTGTTGGCGCGGGCGCCCGGGGTGTTCCGGACGGAAGACGAAATCGCGGATGCGGAAGCGTTTTGGCCGGCCGTCGCCCAATCGCTGCAACAAGCGCTTGCCGCTCTGCTCAAAATGCGGGAGCGTGAAGGAGCGCATCTGGACCGCGATTTGCGGCAGCGGGTGGCCACCATGCGCAAGGCGGCGGCGCGAATTCACAGGCAGGCGCCCGCCATCGTCAAACGGTACCAGGAGCAATTGCGGGAACGCATCAAGAATGCCGGCCTCGGCTTGCCGGACGCGACCGATGAGCGCTTGCTCAAGGAAGTCGTCTATTTTGCCGACCGCTCTGACATCTCCGAGGAATTGACTCGGTTGCGGAGCCATTTCGGGCAGTTTGATGATTGTCTGAAATCCAAGGAACCGGTGGGACGAACCCTGGACTTTCTGGCGCAAGAGATGAACCGGGAAATCAATGCGATTGGCTCGAAGGCCTCTGACAGCGCGATCGGCCGCGAGGTGGTGGCGCTCAAAGCCGAATTGGAAAAATTCCGGGAACAGGTTCAGAACGTGGAATAGCACAACGCGGCATGGCGGAACCGAATAATAACCTGTTAATTGTGATCTCGGCGCCGTCGGGCGGCGGCAAAACGACCTTGTGCGAACAGTTGCTGGCCGCGGACGCCAACACGGTGCGGGCCGTGACGTGCACGACGCGGCCGCCGCGAGCAGGGGAACGAGACGGAATTGACTATTACTTTTTGGATGCGGCGACCTTTCTCAAGCGCGTCCAGGCTGGAAATTGTCTCGAACATGCCACCGTTTACGGCCAGAGCTACGGCACGCTGAAATCCGAGGTCCTGGAAAGGCTGTGGCAAGGGAAGGATGTGCTGCTCAGCATTGACGTGCAGGGAGCGGCGGCCATTCGGGCCAAGGCAGGCGAGGACGCCGAGATAGGGCAATCGCTGGTCACGGTGTTCCTGGCGCCCCTCAGCCTGGCCGTGCTGGAGGAGAGGCTCAAAGCGCGAGGCAAAGATTCCGCGGCGGCCATTCAAAAGCGTCTGAGTGTGGCCCGCCAGGAAATTGGGCAGTGGAAACATTTTGACTATCTAATTATCAGCCAGAGCATTCCGGAGGATTTGAGGCGGCTGCAGGCCATTATCCTGGCAGAAAAGCTGCGTCAGGGCCGCACGCCGCTGCCTAAATATGACGTGTCTTGACAGCGCGCGCTGGAAGCGATTTGGCAATGGGAAGCAGCTTTTGTTGAATCTGAGATTCGAGATAAAATGAGCTCTACGCGAAACATTGTGCTGGGCGTAACCGGTTCCATCGCGGCTTACAAGGCCGTTGAGTTGACGAGTCGCTTGACCAAAGAAGGTTGCGCCGTCCACGTGGTCATGACCGCCGATGCCCAGCGGTTTGTGACGGCTCTTCCTTTCAAGACGTTGTCGCGCCGCCCGGTGGTCACCGGCCTTTATGACGAGGAGGAAGGGTGGAAGCCGATGCATATCAAGCTGGCAGAGGAGGCGAACTTGCTGCTGATTGCGCCGGCGACGGCTAATTTCCTGGCCAGACTCGCGCACGGGCTGGCCAATGATGCCTTGACGTGCATCGCACTGGCTTTGAATGCCCAGGCCAAAGTGCTGATGGCGCCGGCCATGAACGGCAATATGTGGCTCCATCCTGCCACGCAGAACAATGTGGCCATCCTCAAGTCGCGAGGGGTCGAGTTTATTGGCCCTGAAGAAGGGCTGCTGGCCTGTGGCTACGAAGGTTTGGGCCGGCTCTTGGAGGTCGAAAGAATTGCGCAACGGGCATTGGATTTGCTGTCTTAAGGGAATCTAGGAATCCATTTGATTCCGACTAGAAAATGAATCCTTTCCGCTGGCAAACGCTCAAGAAGCTGCCGGAGATTCTGACGGTGTCGTCGGTTCCCGACCTGGCACTGCAAGAGGAACGCATTCGGCACGTGGAACGGAACATTGGCCTGCCGGTGAAGGCGGCGGTCATTGTGGTGCTCTTCTATTACCTGTTCTTTTCCAAGTGGTTCGAGGATGTGACCGGGGGGCGTGAGATCGTGGCGGACACTCCGCCGCGGGAGATGGTGCTGGAAACCATACGCTGGTTTTTCCTGATCTATGTCGTCATCAGCGTCGGCATGGCCAGCATGCTGCTGGGCATGTCTCAATTGCCCTTCGCTTGGGTCCAGCAAGTGGTGTTCACTTCGGCCTGGCTGGATGCCTTGTTCCTGTTTGCGCTCACCGTGGCCACAGGCGGTTTCGACAGTATTCTTTACTGGGTTTTTTTGGCCTTGATTGTGCGCAATGCCACCAGCACCCCGCTGGCGGCGCGACAGATTACGCTCAATGTGATTGTCTGCCTGTGCTACGTGCTGTCCGGTCTGGCGGATGTGGTCATCAACAATTGGCAAGCCGAAATGCTGGATGAAAAGACCGTGATGGCGATTGAGGAAGGCCCTCCCGATAGCGCCACCGAACCGTTTGTGTTGCGGTTGTCGCTTTTGTTCCTGATGACGGCTTGCTGTTACGGCGTGCAGGTTTTACTGGAAAAACAGCGGCGCGCGGAAGCGGAAGCGCGCGAATTTGCCCTGCGCCAGGAGCAACTGCAGGCCACCGGCAGACTGGCGGCAGAGATCGCGCATCAGTTGAAGAATCCATTGGGCATCATCAACAATGCCGCCTTCACCCTGCAGCGAACCGTCAAGGAAGGCAAAACCATCACGCAGCAAATCCGCATCATTCGCGAGGAAGTGGATCGCTCCGACCGCATTATCACGGAGTTAATGGGATACGCCCGCTTGACGGAAGGGAAGGTGGAGCGGTTGAACGTCACGGAAGAACTGGACCGGGCCATTGAACAGGTTTTCCCGCCCGCCGCAAAATATGAAGTGCAAATTCACCGCGATTACGGTCCCGCCTTGCCGCCGCTCCTGCTGCAACGCGCGCATCTTTCGGAAGTCTTTGTCAACCTGCTGCAAAACGCCCGTGAAGCCATGGACGGGAGGGGAAACATCCATATCTCCGCTCACTATGGAGATAATTACTCCGTGGTCGTGAAAATTGGGGATGATGGCCCCGGCATCCCGCCCGAGGCGATGCCGAAGATCTTTGAACCTTACTTTACGACCAAGGAAAAGGGGACGGGCCTGGGTCTGGCCATCGTCAAGCACAACACGGAGCTTTACAATGGAACGGTCCAGGTTGAATCTGATCCTGGAAAAGGCACTTGTTTTACGGTAGTGTTGCCGGCAAAAACTCTGATGAAGATTCGCAAATGACCGGAAGTCTGCCTCCCTTATTGGTTGTGGATGACGAGAAGAATATGCGGTTGTCGCTGGAAGCAGTGATGGCCGAGGAAGGCTACCAATTTCGGACAGCCGAATCGGCGGAGCAAGCCTTGCGTCTCCTGGAACAGGAGGAGTTTTTCATGGTCATCACGGATGCCCGTCTGGGCGGCATGAGCGGTTATGAGTTTTTGGGGTTGGCGCGCAGCCGCTGGCCGAATCTGCCAGTCTTAATGATCACCGCCTACGCCACGCCCAAATTGGCTGTGGAAGCCATCAAGTCCGGGGCCATCGATTACCTGGCCAAGCCGTTTGCGCCCGAGGAGTTGTTGCACGCGGTGGCGCGCTGCGCAGAACGACATCGTTTGCTTACCGAAAACGCCACCTTGCGCGCGCGCGCGGGTGAAACTTACCGTCTCGACCAGATTATAGGTGAATCGCCAAAGATGCTGGAGTTGCGCCAATTGATTCAGACCGTCGCTCCCACCAACGCCACGGTCCTCATCCTGGGTGAGAGCGGCACGGGCAAAGAACTCATCGCGGGCGCCCTGCACAGCCTGAGCCACCGGGCCGAGGGAAATTATGTGCGCATCAATTGCGCTGCCATTCCGGAGATGTTGTTGGAAAGCGAGTTGTTCGGCCATGAAAAGGGCGCCTTTACCGGAGCGCTCAAACAGAAACCGGGACGGGTGGAAGAAGCCGATAGCGGGACGATTTTCCTTGATGAAATCGGCGATATGAGCCGGCCGTTGCAGGCCAAGCTGTTGCGCTTCCTCGAGGATGGCACCTTTACCCGTGTCGGGGGAAATCAGGAACTGCGCGTGGACGTGCGCCTGATTGCGGCCACGAACCGCGATATCATTGAGGCGATTCGGCGCAACTATTTTCGCGAGGACCTGTTCCATCGGCTCAACGTCGTGCAGTTCCGGCCGCCGCCGCTGCGGGAACGCGGCCCGGACATCCTTTTGCTGGCCGAGCATTTCCTGGAGTATTTCAGCGTGTCCATGAACCGGCGCATCAAATGCCTGTCCAAAGCCGCCCAGCAGCAGCTTTTGGCTCATCATTGGCCGGGGAACGTGCGGGAATTGCGGAATGTCATCGAGCGCGCCGTGATCCTGGAAAGCACAGATGAAGTCCAGGCCTCCAACCTGCCCGACTTTCAACTGGAAATGCGTTTGCGCAAAGGGGAGGCGCCGGCCGGTCATGCCATCCGCTCTCTGGATGAATCCATGGCCGGCTTTGAGCGCGAGTTGATCACGTCCATTCTGGAGCAGAATCATTATAGCCTGACCAAAACCGCCGACCAATTGAAGATCAGCCGGCATGCGTTGCGCTACCGCATGCAGCGGCTCAACATCAGCACCGATATGGGGATTGACGATGATACGGTCCTCCCCTTGGGAAAGGAGAATTCGCGATGAGGCCATTGGGGATGAGTCTTCCGCTGTTGGGGCAAATCGATTTGCGTCCCTCGACTTCCACCAGCAAACTGCCGACATTGTTGCTGCCCGATCTTCTGCTTATTTTGGGAGTGGGGCTTGGACTCATGCTGATCCTGCTTTTGTGGGTTGTCTTTGTGCGCAAGCGCAAGGCACCGCGGTCCAGCGGCCGCATCACTTACCGCACCGGAGTCATCGAAGAGGGCGACGCGCCGAAGGACGATTCAGGTCATGGCCGCCATCATCACCGTCGGCACCGTCGTCAGCGGCGTGATCATCGCGAGCGCAATCCGACTTTGGCCGAGACAGGAGGACTGCTGCCCCTGCGCGAGGATGAATCGCACGGCCCCACTCCCAAGTCTTGATGCAAGCCAGCCAGTCGATCACGCAGAAAAGCGCTTCCAATCTGGCGATGGCCTTCGTGCTTTTGCCGAAAGACAAACGCCAGGAAATGTCCGCCCTCTACGCCTTTTGCCGCGAGGTGGACGATTTGGCCGACCACGAAACGCTCCTGATCGAAGAACGGCGCGCCCGTCTGGAAGCCTGGCGGGCCGATATCAAGGCGGCTTGCCAGAACGGGTCTCCCGCCTTCCCGGTCAATCGAGAACTCCAACCCATCATTGCGCAGCATCGCTTGCCCTATGAGCTTTTTGACGAGTTGATCAATGGGGTGGAGATGGACCTGCGGATCAACCGCTATCAGACCTTCGAGGAGTTGGACCAATACTGCTATCGAGTCGCCTCCGTCGTCGGATTGCTCAGCATCGAAATCTTCGGCTATCAGAATCCCGGCTGCCGCGAGTACGCCGTCTTCCTGGGGAAGGCCCTGCAACTGACCAATATCTTGCGCGATGTGCGGGGCGATGCCGAGCGGGGCCGCATTTACCTCCCCCTCTCGGAGCTGAAACGGTTCGGCGTCGGCGCCGAGGAAATTTTGCGGTTTGAGTATTCTCCTCAATTCTTCGAGTTGGCCCAAAGCGTGGCTTGTCTGGCGCGCAGCTTTTATTTGCGGGCGCGCGAAGCATTGCCGCCGGTGGATCGGCGGGCCATGGCGACCGCCGAGTTGATGGGCTGCGTCTATTGGCGCTTGCTGCAAGAGCTGGAACGTCGCCGCTTTAACGTTTTTGACTGCGGACCAACCCGCTTGACCAAGGCCCAGAAGCTCTTTCTCGTCTTCCGAACCTGGTATCGTCTCTGGAGCGGAGACGTGGTCGCAAATTATGGCGTCGGTTAGCGTTGTGACACGGCGCCTCATCGTGAATGCGGATGATTTCGGCCTGTCCCACTCCGTCAACCAAGCCGTGGTGCGAGCGCATCGGCAGGGCATTTTGACGACCGCGAGTTTGATCGTGAATGGCGCAGCCTGCCGGGAAGCGGTTCAATGGGCGCGCGATAACCCGAAACTCGGCGTCGGCCTGCACTTGACTCTGGCTGGTGGCGCCGCCGCCCTGGCGCCGTCCGAAATTCCCGATTTGGCCAATTCGTCCGGCCACTTCAGCAACGACCCGGTGCGGGCAGGATTCCGCTACTTTTTTCAACGCCGCCTCCGGCCCCAGTTGGAACGTGAGATCGACGCGCAGTTCCAGAAGTTCCAGGCCACGGGCTTGCCGCTTGATCACGTGAACGGCCATTTGCACTTCCATCTGCACCCGACGATCCTCGAAATTCTGCTGCGGAATGCGCGCCGTTGGCGGATCACGCATGCGCGTCTCACTTGGGATCCTTTAGGCTTGAATCTGCGCCTGGCCTCAGGCCGGTGGATGTATCGTCTCTGTCACAGCGCCGTTTTCTTCCTGCTGGGCCGCCACGCCAAGCCGAAGCTGGCCCGCGGCGGCATCCGCCACACCGGCGCCGTTTTTGGGCTGCTGCAGGACAAACGGGTGGATGAGACGTATCTGGCCGGGCTGCTGCCGCAGTTGCCGGGCGGTGATTCTGAGCTTTACTCCCATCCCTCGCTCGATGAGTTTAGGCACGAACTGGATGCCTTGATCAGCGAACGCATCAAGCGGCTGGTGCAGGATCACGCGATTCAACTCATTCGTTATCAAGATTTATGATATGGCCAAAATCCTGACTATTCTGCTGATCGCGCTGGTTTTCGAGGCGGTAGGTGTCGTCCTCTTGAGCAGGGGCCTCAAGCAGATTGGTGAAGCCAAACAGATCACCGCTTCGGAAGTCGTCAGCCTCGTGAGCCGCGGCCTGGCCAATGCCAACATTCTGCTGGGAGTGTTGTGCGAGGCGATCTTCTTTGCGGGGCTTCTGGTTTTGATGTCCAAGAGCGACGTCAGCGTGATCTGGCCGCTCACAGCTTTGGGATTTGTGCTGACGACTTTGGCCGCAAGATTCATTCTGCACGAAGACGTCTCGATGATCCGATGGGCCGGGGTGATTCTGATCATGGCCGGCGCGGCGCTCATCACTTGGAGCGACAAGGGCAAAGAGCCATCTGCTGGAACTCAGGCCCCGGCCGGATCAGCCGCCCGGAAAGGTCTGTAGCGCCGCCTTTTGGACGCCGGTTAGAGTGACGGCACTGGTCGCAATTGTCCCGCGGGGACAGGCGAGAATAGCCCAGCGATTGAACGCTGGGTTCGCGTAGCGATAGATAGCAAGCCCCGCAGGGGCGAAAGAAAGTCTGGGACCAAAGGCCGTGCTCTGTCGTCCCTGACGGGACTGCAAACCTCCTGCCGCCAAAACCCAGCGTTGAAACGCTGGGCTATTGTCAGTCGTCCCTACGGGACTGATTCGACGTGGCGGTCTGGAATTCCCGAAAGGCATTAGGCTAAAGCCGGGACTACAAACGTGACGCCCCGGTGGTTCATGGCCCCGATGCGCGATTCGTGAGCCGTGGCGGATACCCAGGCAGGTTCAACAGTTGGCGCAGCACGTGCGCCAGTTTTTGCGCGGCCAGGCGCGTCCTTCGCCGAAACCCAAGCAAGGATGGAATTCGCCCGGGCGCAGCCAGCAACGCCCAAGCCAGCTTGGCGTAATCCATGGTCAGATCGGACTTGAGAAAGAGATTGAAATCGAGGGGCAAGTCTTCCTGGGCCGCGTCGGATATTACCCGAATCGTCAAGCAGGGAATCCGTCGCTCCCGGCAGATCTGGCGGATGGCTCCGGATTCCATCTCCACCGCGTCCGCCTGCGTCTCCAGCCAGAGCCGATGCTTTTCTGAAGCCGCAGAGGCCACGCGATCCGCGCAGTAAAAACGGGCCGGTCTCAGGCCTAGTTTTGCCAGATCAGACGTCAAATCGCTTGTTTCTTCCGCCGCAAAAAGCACCGTTCCAAACTGAAGTTGCGGATTCAATCCCCCCGCGAAGCCGCAGGAAAGGACCAGCGACGGATAATAGGTCTCCAATTTCGCGACGAGCTGTGCGGCAGCATTCCTGCGGCCGATGCCTGTGATCAACACTTTGCAGCCGGCGGGCGGATTGGAAAAGTAGGCCGCTTCCTCCTGGACGGCGAAACAGACGAGCAGGGCAGGTGCGTCATCCATTGCCTCGTTCGCGGTCTTCAAGGCCATAAAGCCCTTTTGGCAAAGAGCCTAGCGGGAAGGCTGCTTTATCTCGGATTTCAGGTCTTTGAAGGCGCCATTAATGCGGCCGTGGGATTTGGCGCCGGTCCCGTGCAGTATGTCGCGGTAAGTGGCCAAGGCGAGCAATGGCCAGCTATTCCGATACATGTCGTATTTCAGATAGAAAACGCGCGGAAAACCGGTGCCGGTCGTCTCCGATTCAGACCAGGAACCGTCGGCGTTTTGGGTCCACACCAAATACTCGATTCCACGCTGCAGGCTGGGTCGATGAGGATCCTCAAACGTGCACAAGCCCATCACAGCCCAAGCCGTCTGAGAGGCGGTGCTGGGGCCTTGCCCTTTGAAAACTGGGTCGTCATAGGTATTGCAGCGCTCGCCCCAGCCGCCATCTTCATGCTGGACGCTCTCCAGCCAATCGCGGCCCTTGAGCAGCCACAGTTGATTCATGTCTATGCGCATCGCCTTGAGTCCGCGCAAGACCTGCCAGGTGCCGTAAATGTAATTGACACCCCAGCGGCCATACCAGGAGCCATCCTCCTCCTGGTTTTCCTGAATGAACTGAATCGCCTTCTCCACTTGCGGATGGTCCAACCTGAAATCTTCGCAGCCCAGGACTTCCAGAATCCGGGCCGTGATATCCGCGCATTCCGGGTCGAGCATGGCGTTGTGATCGGCAAAGGGCACCTTTTCCAGGATGTTTTTCGTGCAATCCTTGTCGAACGCGCCCCAGCCGCCGTCTTTGCATTGGAACGTCAGCATCCAATTCAGACCCCGCCGGAAGCAAGCATCACGCCGGGCGGGATCGTCGGTCGGTATCTTGCGCAACGCCAACAATACCATGGCCGTGTCATCCACGTCCGGGTTCCATTTGTTCTCAAATTCAAAGACCCATCCGCTCGGCTCGACGTCCGCCGGATTCTTGTACTTCCAATCACCACGAAATCGTATCTCTTTGGACATCAGCCACTCGCAAGCGGTTTTCAACGCCGGATGGTCACTGGGGATGCCGGATTCACGCAGGCAAATAGCGACGATGGCCGTATCCCAAACGGGCGAAAAACAAGGCTCGATGCGGACGCTGTCCTTGGTTTCGTGCTCCAGCTTCTTGAGTTCCCGCTCAGCGCGGATGACTTGGGGATGATCGTCGGGGTACCCCAGCGCTTTCAGGGCAATGAGCGCGTTGAGCATGGCGGGGAAAATGGCCGCCAAACCATCTGTGCCTTCCATTCGTTCGAGCATCCAGGCCTCGGCTTTTTTGAGCGCCTGTCTGCGGAATGGGTGGATGTGGTTCTGCGCGAACAACTCCGCGAACTTGTGCAGTTTATCCAGCCAGATGAAGAAGTTCCGCCAAGTGAACCATTGCCGGTCCGGCGGCAGTGCCAAGTCGCGCTCGTGGCAGCCGGCCGGATACAGTTCCTCCAGCTTCACGCTCGGATTCAGAGGGCGGGTTGGCTTGAAATGGTTGATAATGGAAAGCGGCACCAGCATCGAGCGGGTCCACGAACTCATCTCATAAAAGTTCACGTGAAACCATTTGCCAAGGAGAATGACTTCGCACGGAATCGTCGGCACGTAAGCCCACGGAAATAACCCCAGCAATGCCAGGTACAGCTTGGAAAAGGTGTTGAGACGCGGAATGCCGCCCAAGCTCAGCGCCATTTCGCGGGCGCGTAACATGCGCGGGTCCGTGACTCGAACGCCGGCCAACTTCAGGGCGAGATACGCTTTGACGGTGGCGTTCACCTCAGCCGGGCCGCCGTGGTAAATGTTCCAGCCGCCATCCGGCAGTTGCAGAGAGAAAATGTGATTGACCGCTTTGCGTTGCCACTCTTCATCTACTTTGCCATTCCAGTGATGGTAGGCAATCGTGTCGGAGACCAGCGTGGCATCCACCATCAGTTCGCCAATCCAATAGCCTTCCGGCTCTTGCTGGCGGAGCAAGTACTTCTGCGACCGCTCAATGGCGGTCTCCACATCATGTTTTTGACGAAAGCCACTCTCTGGCAACGGCCTTTCGCCCAAGTCGCGCCCGTAAATCAATTGACCTGACACGCTGAGTAATTTGAGAGTTCACATTAAACCTGTAAAGCTCTTAATACAGGGCAGGTTGCGGTTCCAGTGGCGCTCGGCTGATGTGCTGCGGTGCGAAGTTGAACAGCGCAATTCCGGCTTTTTCGCGTGACAATGGCGTGAGGCCGAATATATTCCACCGTCCTTCGACGACCCTATCGTCTAGCGGTTAGGACACCGCCCTTTCACGGCGGTAGCTCGGGTTCGATTCCCGATAGGGTCGCCACTTAAATGAAGTGAATCGGCCAAGATCCATCATTCGTAACGGTCACTGGCTCTTCGTGGTGGCCCTCTCCTTTGTTTTGGCCGGCCGTTGCTTCGCTCAGAAAACGGTTCACTGGCGGGTCTTTAAGGTGGGCGATGGCTCGGCCGCCGCCGTGTCGGTCGGCCCGAAAGGGAATGTCTGGGTGAAGAATGCAGACTCCCCGGAAATCAACTGGCTGGACGGCTACGCGGCCCATCGCATCCCGGCGCCCAACGCGGACAATTATCGGGTTTATGAAAGTCGCTCCGGCCAGCTATGGTCTCTCTATCCCGAAGGGCTCTTGCTGTATGAATATGGCGAATGGGCGCGGCACCCGGTGAACGAGATTCAGGGCGAACTCCGGCTCAATCCGCTGCGCCAGCTCCGTCAAATCTCTCTCCTTCCCGCCGAAGTCAATCACGTCTTCTTCCTCCTGTCCGACCGCTTGATGGAGTACGACGCGGCCTTGAAAAAGGCCCGGGTGCTGAAACTGGCCGGCGACACAAAGCTGCAGCGGTTTTCTGAAATGCGGGAAGCCCGCGATGGGAGCGTTTGGATTTCCGGTCGCAAAGGTTTGGCTAATTTGCCGGGTCCCGTCCGCCGCTTGACTGCGAATTCACCCTGGCAGGAATTCCCTGTGGAGTCCGAATGGCCGGCGGAAAACCTGTTGCACCCTTTTGAAGATGCTCAGGGTGGAATCACCGCCGTCGCTTCCGACCCGATCAGCAGCGGCCGCCGGTACGTGGCGCGCTTTGACGGACGATCCTGGAAGACGCTTCCCATTGAGGGCGAGAAACTTCGCCAGGCCTGGCAGGCTTGGGATCAAACGGTGTGGGCCTACACCTTCAACGCGCTGCTGCGGCTGCGCCACGCGGCCCAGCCGGACTTTGTCAAGGAGACAGCCTTGGGAGTGCAATATGACGTGGCGCTGGAAAGCACCGGAGCGTTTTGGCTGGCGACCTCCGAAGGCGTGATCCGCTATGCGCCGCCTCTCTGGCGGACACCGCCGGCCTTGGAGGAAGTGCAGGCGCCGGTTCATGCTCTTCTGTGGCAGACCGAGGAAGACCGGGAGCACCTTTGGTTTGCCAGCACAGATGCCCTGGTTGAATTCCGCGATGGCCAACGACGGAGCTTCAACTGGCCGGAGGATTTTGAGACGGATGCTCCTTCGACGGTGGGTCTGTACCGGCTGCCCGACGGCCAGCTTGCCGTCGCCGCCGCCGCCAGGCCGCTGCTTTTCGATCCGGCCACGGCGCAATTCCGCACTGTCATTCATCCGGGCGGGCGGCGGGTCAAGTTCATCGGCCAATTCAAGAATGGAACGCTCTGTGCCAAAGTGTCGGAAGCGGAGGACCCAAACCGTTATCAACTCGAAATCTATGACGGCAGAAAGTTCCGGCTTTACCTGGAACCGGAAGCCCAGTGGAATCTGGGGAGCGACCTTTATTTTCTGACGGTCACGCAAAACGGTGATGCTTGGATTGGCGGCAGCTCGGGTTTGGGAGTCTTTCGCGCCGGCGACCGCCAATTCCAGACCTTTGGCCCCGAACAAGGCTACAGTCTGGAGCGGGCTCTTTGTCTGTTGGACGTGGGCGACGGGAGAATTTGGTGCGGAGGCACGGACCGGATTCTGGAGTTCAACGGCCAGAAATGGAAGCTCGTTCATTCCGGTTTTGATCGCGTCAGTTCCATGATCAAAGGACGGGACGGAAGAATCTGGGTGGCGACCGGCAGCGGCTTGTTCCGCTTCTATAACGGCTCATGGGTTCTGAATGACACGGAAGAAGGCTTGCCCAGTTCCGTCATTTACGAAGTCGCGGAAGATGCCCGAGCTCAGGTCTGGGCGGGAACCAGCGGCGGACTCAGCCGTTATCATCCGGAAGCAGATACCGATCCCCCGCGGACCTTGGCCCCGGTGTTGGAGAATCCCAGAAGACGGACGGGCGACGACACCACCACGATCCGTTTTGCCGGCGTGGACAAATGGAATTATACCCCGGCAGCCTATCTTCTTTTTTCGTATCGCCTCGACGACGCACCGTGGTCGGCTTACACGCATGAAACGGTCAAGACCTGGCCGGGCTTGGGGTCCGGCAAACACCGTCTCGAGGCACGGGCCATGGACCGGAACTGGAATGAGGACCCGAAATCGACGTTCATCGAGTTTAACGTGGTGGTGCCTTGGTTTAAAGACCCTCGGCTGATCGGAGTTTCCATCGTTCTGCTTCTGATCATCCTGTTCCTGGCCGGGCTGGCGGTGAACCGGCACATCCAATTGGTCCACAGCTATGCGGCTGTGGAAAAGATCGTGGCCCAGCGCACTCAGGAACTGGAAGCCGCCCACCAGGAGTTGCTCCACAGCCAGAAAATGAGGGCCCTCGGCACTCTGGCCGCCGGTATTGCCCATGATTTCAACAATATTCTCTCCATCATCAAAGGCTCCATTCAGATCATCGAGCACAATCCCGGCGACAACGAAAAAGTGCGCACGCGGGTCGATCGGATCAAAACGGTGGTGGAGCAGGGGACCGGCATTGTCCGCTCCATGCTCGGCCTGGGCCGGATGACAGAAAAGGAACTGGCCGCCTTGAATCTTGAGGATGTCGTTGAAGAAACGATCAAATTGCTGGGAGACCGGTTTTCTCAGGAAATTCAATTTCGATTGGAGAAGGTGTCTCCTCTGCCGCCGGTTTTCTGCTCCAGAGAAATGATCCAACAGATGCTAGTGAACCTTATCCTGAACGCCGTGGATGCCATGTCCGGAGGCGGGAATGTGATCCTGCGCACGAATGTGCTTTCGGCGTTGCCGGCCAGCCTCGTCCTGGCTCCGGCCCCCGCGCCGCGACACATTGCGTTGATGGTTGAAGACAGGGGCCACGGGATTCCGCCGGAGATTCTGCCCCGCATTTTTGAGCCGTTTTTTACCACCAAATCGCTCTCGACGCGGCGTGGCACCGGCCTCGGGCTTTCCATGGTTTATGAATTGGCCAAGGGCCTGGGCTACGGGCTGGCCGTCGAATCCGTGGTTGGCCGGGGGAGCATTTTCAGCATCTTCATTCCTGTCCAGGATTGATCCCCGATTCTCTGTGCTTGATTGCGGGAATGGGCCGGATATAAATTAAGTTCAGAACCGACCTATGAATAAGCCGCACATTCTGGTCATTGAGGATGACGATTTCCAATACGAGATTTACGAAGAGGCCCTCACGCATTACCAGCTTAGCCGGGCGAAAACAGGGCAAGAAGCCATGGCCTCCGTCGCCGGCCATCCGCCGGACCTGATTCTTCTTGATCACATTCTGGATGCGGGCGACTTGGGGCTGGATTATCTGCCGGAGCTGAAGGAACTGTTGCCGCATGTGCCGGTGATCGTCGTTTCCGGCGCGCTCGAGGTTCACGAGCAGATTCATGCCCTGCAAGGTCCTCGCCGCGCCCATTACTGCATCACCAAGCCCGTGGACCTGGATGAGTTGTTGAAGACAGTGCGGATCGCTCTGCGCGAATGCGGCCAAACGGAAATTGTCCGGCAGTTCGAGGCCCTGGAACGTTCGAAACGCATCGATGCCGATGCGCTCCTCAGCCGCTCGACGGACCGGCTCAGCCGCCAAACGGAGATTCGTCGTCTGGTCGCAAAGGCCAAAGAGCGGCCCAACGTCTCGGCGCTGGCCCGCGAATTCCGCGTGGCCCGGCGCACCATCATCCGCGATCTGCAAGAGTTGATCCGCCGGGGCGAGCTCAAACCCGAAGTCTTCCCCAAATGGGAACAGGTCCACGAGGAGACGGAGGATTGATCGTTTGGGGTCACATCTCAACATTCAACAAATTGGGCGCGCGCTGTCAGCATTGGGAAAACCTCTGCGGCTCCGGAAGGTTGAGCAACGTTGCCCGGCAGGCTCAGAACCCCGGACCTGGATGGAACTGGACTGAGCCCACTAATTCAAAAAT
>CAYIIH010000086.1:0-24834 GCA_964363225.1 uncultured Verrucomicrobiota bacterium
CTCATACTTCCCCATCCAAAACCCGCGGCTGATCGTCACCGCTGTCTGCGGACCCTCGTTGTCGCCTCGGTCCACTTCATTCGTCGGGCTGCCCATCCGGAACGTGCCCGGCGGGATGAAGACCAGGTTCGTCTGGGCCGCAAACACCACGGCCATATAGAATCGCCGACCCGTCGCCGGGGCAGACTTGTCGGTCCACAGATAGGGACTGGCCGGCAGTTGTAGAAACTCCAGACAGCGCCAGGCGCTCGCGTTGTTCGTTTGGGCCAGGTCCGTGACGTACTCAATCGAGTACACGGTGCCGACCGCACCCGTGATGGTCAGCCCCGCATAGAGTTGAAGGTCCAACCCCGGCGGCGTCTGGGCGGAGGCATGTGGTCCGACCGCCCAAAGGGCCAGGCACAGCACGGCCAGCCAGATGGCCTGGCCGAGTGGCCAGGAATTCGTTCCAGGGCAGTTCGCGCGGCGGCTGTGCGCCGATTCTTCGAAGTGTGTTTTCATGATTTTGAACTTTTCGCATCGGATCGGTTTGGCCCTCATTGCCCCACCTGCAAGACGCGGAGGAACTGCTGCGAAGGTGAGGCGGTCAGGCTTTCGTTCGTCTCAAAGGTCAACCCCTCCGATTGCCAGAGGCCACTGGCCAGGTCGTCGCAATGCTGGAGTCGAAACGGTCCTGAACCCCCTTGCCACTGGACGGCCAGAGTGCCATTCGCACTCCTGGTTAGTGGCACGAGAACCAGGGGTGGCGTCAGGCAGCGGTAGATTTCATCGCTCGTCACGTGATGGAGAGCCGTCGTGGGGTGAATGCCATCCCACCAGAGAAACTTGTTCGGGTCGCCGGGAGGGCAATAATTCATGGCGGCGCTGGTGACGTTGGTGAAACCGTAGGCCGCCGGGTCGGCCAGGAGGTTGCTACAGAGTTGGGAGTAGTCGAAGCGGAAGACGGTCACGCCATAGTCAGACTGGATCTTCTGGATTTCCTGGTTCATGCGGGCATTGATGTCCTGGTAGTCCAGGCTCCTCGCGTAGGGACTATCCAAACCGGGGTTCAGATAGAGCGGCACCAAGGTGGGGAGGAGGAAGAGCTTGCCGCCGCCCTTCGCCAGTTGAGTAATGTTGGCGGCGTAGTTGGAAACAACCTGTTGGACGGGACGATAGTTCCAGACCAAATCCGTAGTCATACCGGCCCACCAAGGGGCCAACACCGTGTTCGCGCCTGGGGTGTAGGAGCGCAAATACGTGGCAATCTGTGAGCGGACATCCGAACACGAGGCGCCGCCCGTAGCGTAGTTCTTCACCTGACCGGACGCGGAGAGACAGGCACGCTCCGCAAACCATTCCACCCAGGACTTGCCATTCGAGTATTGAGCCATGGAGATGCTGGCGTCGAAGACGACCAACTCCGTCCACCGCGCCAGTTTGAGCCAGGCGGGCGGGCTGACGGCTTGGCCATTGGTATCGCGAACGACCACGGTGTAACTGCCCAGGTCGGCCAAGGCCACGTTGCTCACCACCAGGCTAGCGTTGGTGGCGCCCGCCCGCTCCCAGCCGTCCAACTGCCATCGATAGGCCAGCGGCGCAGTGCCGGTGGCCGTCACGCGAAAGGTGGCATTGCTGCTTAGTAAGACCGCGAGGCTCTTTGGCTGAGTGGTGATGGTCGGCTGAGCCAGAGCACTGGAGCCGCTGAACGCGGCGATTACCCAGACGATCAGAACCACCAGCGCTGGAGTTGGTTGGGGGCTGGGGCCAGTCCGGCGTGCCCAGGTGGTTGCGAACAAGACAGAGAGTTCGGTTTTCATAAGAACATAAGAATGATGCCACTTCGGTCATCACCTCCGTACACCGGAAAAACCGACGAAAGGGGACAAAGTTACTGCGCGGCGTCTCGGTCGCCTCGGTATTCGATTCACCAACCAGCCACCGGAGAGGGCATGAAAGGCCCCGACTCAGTCGGTGCTCGGGAATGTCCGCTCTTGCAGCCACCGTACGTCCATGTTAACCGGAGAGGGGATGCCGCCCAAGAAATCGCGCGGCGAGATCATGGTGTTCTTTACCAAGGGCAGCCGCGTGCGTGGGTCAAGCGGGAGTTCATCGAGCCCGCTGCCCTTTCTCTTGGGCGGCGATCTGCGCCCAGGAAGGCACGCGCCAGACGAGCAGGTCGCCCCGTGAATTCCCGGCGGTGAGTTGAGCGCCGTCGGAACTGAAGCTGATCGGGCCGACAGCCTCTCCCGGGCGCTCCAGTGTCATCAATTCCCGCCAGATGGCGACGTCCCAGACCTTGATGGCTTCCTCGCCTTCACCTGCGGTGGCCAGGCGGCGGCTGTCGGGGGAAAAGGCGAGGGCGTGAATGACGCCTTGGTGGGCCCGGAACTCCGGCAACTCCCGCAGGGTCGGCAATTCCCAGACGTGGACATAGCCCTCTCGGTTGGCGGCCGCCAGGAGGCGGTTGTCCGGCGAGAAAGTCAGGCCGGTGACCGTCCCGGCGGGGAGGGACGTGGAGTTGGCGCCGGCGGAATCCGTGAGGGCCCGCACTTGGACGGAGCCAAGGTTGGAGCCGATGGCCACCTTCCTGCCATCGGGAGACACCGCACACCATGGCGTGGAACTCGTCGCGATCCACGACTGGCGCTGCTTCCAATCCGATGTGTTCCAGACGGTGATCCGGCAGTGATGGTCCACTTGCAGCGCGTAGGGTGTCTCGGTCTGCACCGCCGCCAGGATTCGCCCTGCCCCATCCTGCTGGAGCCGCCAGACGGGCTCGGGTGAGCCACGCTGACGATGGACCACTTCCTGGCGGGAGACCGACCACACCTGGATCTCGCCGGTCCAGGTTCCCGCGAACAGAGACTGACCGTCGCTTGAGAAAAGGAGGCGGGTGTTGTTGGTGCCCAGTTCGGCGATGGGTCGGGGCGCCGCGTCTCCTTGAGCTTCCCCCAGATAGACACGGCCATTGCGGGTTCCGGCGAATTGCCCTCCGGACGGCGCCATCGTGAGAGATTCGAGGGCGGCCGGTTGACGCCAGAAGTGCGGTTCTTCCTGCGGAGCGTCAAGGCGCCAGCGGTGAATGGATCCGTCGCTGGATCCACTGAACAGGTGCTGGCCGTTCGTCGAGAAACAGACTCGCCACACTTCTTGGGGCAACCGTTTGGAAACCCACTTCGGGCGGTGCGTCGCTACGTCCCAAAGGCGGACGGTTTGATCCGCGCTGGCGGAAGCCAGAGTTCGGCCATCGGGCGAGAACTGGAGTCCGGTGACCCACTTCTCGTGCCCGGAGAGTCCGCCCAGAGGTCGGAACGCAGGGAAATCCCAGAGTCGGATGCCGGTGTCCGTAAAGCCAGCGCCCGTCGCCACGATCTGGCCGTACGGACTGGTGGCGATGGCCGTGATCGCCTCGCGGTGCCCAGGAAAATATCGAGGCTCGCTCGGGGGACTGAGGTTACACAGACCGATGCTACAGTCAGGTTCGTTCTCGGAGAAGACGATGCTCTGGTTGTCAGGACCAAACGCCCACGCAAGTCCGTGATCAGAATCCGTGAATCGCGTGCGGCCTCTGACTTCGCTGATGTTCGTTTGCTGGAGGAAATCTCGGACCAGGATCTTCCTTTGGAGATCCAGACTGCAGACCCCGGAGCCGAGCCACCGGCCGTCCCGCGAGAAGGCCATTGGACCGACGAACCACGGGTCGGTGATCGAGGTCACCCGTTCTCGCTTTTCGATATCCCAGAGGATGATTGACCCAATAGGTTCCACGCTCTGCACGGCGGAGAACAGCACGAGACGACTGTCCGGCGAGAAGGTGGCGTAGCTTGGCCAACCTTGCTCCGGCACCAGGAGGATCTCCTCGCCGGTCGTGAGGTTCCACGCTTTCACGGCGCCGCGTTGCGACCCGGCCAGAAGCCAGCGGCCGTCGCGGGAGACTTCCAGGGTGCGAATGCCGCCGGGCATACTCCCCACAACCTCCGCCACGTTTTGGCATTGTTGCCAGAGAAAGCGCCACTCGAAGTAACCGCGCAGATCATCTTCGGATTTCCCCAAGGGACGGTGTTCATCCAACAACGCGGATGCCCGACCAACGTTGTTCGCCTTGAGGGCTTGCTGTGCCGAGTATATGGCCAGGGTATAACGGTTACGCTGGGCGACGTTTGCTTCGGTCTCCGCGCGCTCCCGCTGCGCTTCCGCTCGCCGCCACTGCCACAGCACGCCAGTGAACCCCAAGACGAACAACAGTCCTGCCACCGCGGCCAGGCTCGCCAACTGCGGCTTGCGCCGGCACCAGCGCCAGACCTTGCCGGCCGGGCCAAGGGGGCGCGCCTGGATCGGCTCACTCGCCAGAAAGCGCGTGAGTTCCTCGGCCAAGGCCTGGGCCGTGGGCTACCGGCGGGCCGGTTCTTTCTCCAGGCACTTCAGGCAAATCGTTTCCAGGTCGCGAGAAACGCTGGGGTTGAGCAGGCGCGGCGCGACCGGCTCGGCGTGGAGCACCAGGTCCAGCGTTTGGGCCAGGGATTCGGCCTGAAACGGCGGGCGCCCGGTCAGCAGGTGATACAGCGTCGCGCCCAGGGCATACACATCGGTGCGCCGGGAAACGCGCCCGCGCTGGCCGGTGGCTTGTTCGGGCGGCAGGTATTGGGGCGAGCCCAGAACTTGCCCGGTCACAGTCAATTCCGAATCGCCCTCCAACTGCCGGGCCAGGCCGAAGTCCACCACATGCGGCTGATCCTGCACGTCGATCAGGACATTGGAGGGTTTCAGATCGCGATGCAGGATGCCGCGCTCGTGGGCGTAGTGGACCGCCTCGGCGATCGTCTTCACCCATTGCGCCGTCCGCCGGAAATCCGCAATCCGCAATCCGCAATCCGCAATCGCTTTGGTCAGGCTCTGCCCCTCGACGTAGTCCATCACGAAGAAGTGCCGCTCCTCATGGATGCCCACCTCGTGGATGGCGACGATGTTGGGATGGTGCAGACTCGCCGCCGAAACGGCCTCGGCGCGGAACCGCTTGACCAGTTCTGGGCTCGAGTTGGGGCCGAAGGCCATCATCTTGATCGCAACGACCCGGTTCAGACTACGTTGCCGGGCGCGATAGACCACGCCCATGCCGCCGCGGCCGATCTCCTCCAGCAACTCGTAGTCACCAAACGAAAGCCCAGCAGCAGGCCGAAGCGTGTGGCCTTCGTGCGGCGCCGAATCGGCCGGCGGCGACGAACTGCCGGCCTGAACGCTTTCGGCTGAGTCAACTTCCGAGTTCTCCATGCCGCCGCTGGCCTGGAGGAAAAGGCACTTGGGACAGAACCCATGGCGCGCGTCACCGGCCAAGGGCGCGCCGCAGTTCAGACACGTGTTTTGAGTCGCCATATCGCCTAACGGCAATCTGCCGTCACTATTAGTACCGGAAAAGACCGTGAGTCGGGACAAGATCACTTCGCGCTACCGCAAGCCTCGCTGGCGCTGCATTTGATCGTTCCGGTCAACCGTACGCCCTTTTTGCCGGCTGAGTTGCATTTCTCACGCCCCGGTAGCGGCGTCTCGTGCGAGCGCCGCTGACATTCTGCTAAAGAATGCGGCGCTCTCACGAGACGCCGCCACAGGTTTCTGGCAATCGCCTGCCGGTAGAACTTCGGGCTACCCAGCCATGACGGCGCAGAGATGGCGCAGCTCTTCCTCAACTTCCGCCGGGTCGGCCACCGTGCGGGCGATTTCCTGGCGGAACAGTTTGTGGTAGCGGTGTCGCAAACGGTGCACGGCTTTCTTGACCGCCTCAGTGGTCATGCCCAGTTCCGCCGCCACCTCGGCGTGAGTTTCGCGGCCCGTGCCAGCCACGAGGAACACGCGCAGCCGCTGGAACCGCTCGACTTGGTGATTCTCGCGAAACTCCTGTTCGAGACGCGCGAGCACCTGGTCCAACAATGCCAGTGCCCATCGGCGCTCGAAGAGCCGGTCGGGGCTGCGATCATCCACCGGTTCCAGGCGATAACGTTGCTCGGCCGCTTGCGCATCGAATGAGGGCACAGGCAGGCCCCCGCCGCGCTTCTGGGCACGGTCGTGATCCCGTTGGTCAGCCAGAAAGTAGTTCAGCCCGGCGAGCAGAAAAGAGCGAAACCGTCCTTTGCTCCGATCCACGCGGGCAAACGACTTGCGCTCCAGCAACTGGAGGAGGAAGGCTTGCGTCAGGTCTTGCGCGTCCTCGGGACTGTGGCCGCGCCGCCGGACCTAGGCATAAAGCGGGTACCAATACGTGCGGCAGAGTGTTTCCAAGGCTTCAGCCGCCTGCGGTGAGTCGGGATGGCCGGCGGCCAGCACCACGCTCCAATGGGTGGTGGCAAAGATCGCTGGCGCCGTGCTCGGCAACAAGCCTGGCTCAGGCAAAACCATGGCCAAGTTTGAAGTGAAATCCCACCAATTGCACGCAGAATAAACCCTGAGCTTGCCGACACAGCGCTCGTCGCTTGGGAGTCTTTCTCTTCCTACGACCGGAGAATCTGCGCCGGACCTTTCACGTTTCACAATTCAATCCGTTTAACTCTTCCAACAATGTTACGAGTTAACTCAATTTACGGGCGCTATTCGTAGCGCAGCGCCACCATCGGATCGACTTTCGTTGCCTTGCGCGCCGGGAAGTAACACGCCACCAAGGTCACGGCCGCCAACATCAGTGAGACACCCCCAAAGGTCCAGAGGTCGAACGGGCTCACGCCGTAAAGGAAATTCGACAGCAACCGTGTCACCGCCAGAGCTCCGGTCAGACCGAGGCCCACGCCGATCAAGGCCAGCAGCATCCCTTGCCCCAACACCAGTTTGAGCACGTCGCTCGTTTGCGCCCCCAGGGCCATGCGGACGCCGATCTCGTGCGTGCGCTGGCTGACCACATAGGCCATCACGCCGTAAATGCCCATCGCCGCCAGCACCAGAGCCACCGCGCCCAGAAGAACCAGCAAGGTGGCGGCGATCCGCTGCTGCAGAAACGCGGCCTGAATATAATCCGTCAGCGGGAGCGTCCCCCAGATTTCGACGCCGGGGTCGAGCGCGCGGACTTCGCGGCGCAGGGCCGAGACCAGGTTGGCAGGATCGACCGTGGTGCGGAGCACGACACCCAGATTAAGGTCCCAAACACCCTGTTGGTAAGGCAGGTAAAAGAAAGACTTGGGCGGCTCGCTCAACGAGCGATACTTGCCGGCTTTGACGACGCCCACCACCATGGCTTGCCTGCTGCCCCCCCAATAGGTCAGCCGCCGGCCAATGGGATTTTGCCCCGGCCAATACCGCTTGCCCATCGTCTCGTTGATGACCGCAACCCCGGACACCTTTTCATCGTCCTGCTCGGTGAAATCGCGCCCGTCGAGAATGGGGATGCGCATCGCGTCAAAGTATTTCGGGGAAACAATGCTGAACGGGATGCTCATGTCTTCGTTGGGGCTGCGACTATAGCCCTCGACCTCGACGCCCGTGCTGCCGCCGCCCTCGAAGCCAAGTGGTATCCAACTGACCAGGCCGACTTCTTTGACGCCCGGCAACGCCGCGAGCCGCTGGCGCAACTGGCGATAGAAAACTTTTCCGGTCTGCTCGGTATAGCCCTGCATGCCAATGCGCATCCCGACGCAAAGAACGTTGGTCGGATCGAATCCCGGATCAATGCGCCGGGCCTTGTCGAAGCCCTTGATGCACAGCCCGGCCCCGACCAGCAGGAGCAAGGCCAGCGCCACCTCCGACACCACCAGCGCGCTGCGCAAACGATGGTGAGCGGCGCCGGCGGCGGAAGTGCGTCCGCCCTCTTTGAGCGTGCCGGCCAGGTTCGTTCGTGTCGCCTGCAGCGCCGGAGCCAGTCCGAACACCAGGCCGGTGAGCAGCGTCAGCAGCAGCGTGAACCCCAGAGTCTGAGCATCGAGTTCAAACGTGTAGCCGATGGGCAGGTGCGTGTTGGGCAGAAAGAACTTGAAAAGCTCCGCGGCCCAACGGGCCAACAACATTCCGGCGCCGCCGCCGACGAGGGCCAGGAGCAAGCTCTCGGTGAGCAGTTGGCGGATCAGCCGAGCGCGCCCGGAGCCCATCGCGAGCCGGATGGCGATTTCCTTTTGCCGGCCTGTGGCGCGCGCCAGAAGCAGGTTCGCGACATTGGCCGCCACAATCAGCAACACCCCAAAACTCACCGCCAGCAGAATGCGCAGCACCGGCAATAACATCGATTGCCCGCCATAAGGCGATTTCCACAACGGCAGGACCTGAAGGCCGATCTCCTTGTTGCTGTCGGGATAGGCCTGCTCGAGCCGGCGGGCGAGCGTGTTGACCGCTGCCTGGGCCTGCTCCCGGGTCACGCCAGGCTGCAATCGCGCCTGGGTGTGGAGCCAATGATCACCGCGACTCGTGAGCGAGCCGAAGTTTGCCACTTCTTCGTGCATGGTCAACGGCGCCCAAAAATCGAAGTTCAATCCGCCCATCGTACCGCGAAACGTTGCCGGAACCACGCCGATGATCGTGAAGGAACGGCGATTGAGCTCGACGGTTTTGCCGATGACCGCGGGATCGCCGCCGAAGCGCCGCTGCCAGAATCCGTAGCTCAACACCAACACCGGATGACCGCCCGGTTTCAGGTCTTCTTCGGCGAGAAAGGTGCGGCCCAAGACCGGCTTGACGCCCAGCACCTCGAAGAAATTTGCCGTCGCAATCTGCCCGTAAATCCACTGCGGCTGGCCGTTGATCGTCAGGCAGGCCGGGGTGATTTGCGAGCCGATGATGCCGGCGAAGACCTGTTTAAGTTCGGCGTAATCTTTAAGGTCCGGCAGGGAGACGGTGTCCCACACGGCCGCGCCATGCGTAGTCGTCAACACCGCCAGTTGGTCGGGTTTCGCCACGCCGGGAATGGGGCGCAGCAGCACGTTTTGAATCCAGCAAAAGACGGTTGCGTTGGCCCCGATGCCGAGTGCCAGAGAGAGCGCGGCGACGGCGGTGAAGCCGGGATTCTTCAACAACATGCGGAAGGCGTAGCGAAGGTCGTTCATGGTTCGTTGTCAGTAGTCAGTTGTCCGTTGTCAGTAGTGGTTGGCACTCGAATTTCGCCTCATGCCGCACTCCGCATTCCGAATTCCGCGTTCATGTCATTCGTATCTCAGTGCCACCATCAAATCGACTTTGTTTGCCTGGCATTCAGCCAAACGGCCGATCGGCCCTGCTGAGGCAATTGCTGTGCCAAAACGGTATCATGGATCGCCATCGTCAAAACCAGCCTGTCTGGCTGCTTCCAATGACGCAAATGCCCCCGGTCGGCCAGATTGAATCTTTTCTAAGTTGCGTATTCCCAAGAACCTGAGAGGCGAACCATAACCGATCGTCGCGCACGAAATTCCTGGTTCACCCTGGAGAATCGCTAAATTATGTCTTGCGAGTGTTCGCCTGTGGGATTTGGCTGTCCCACAAACGGGAAAAGGCCGCGCAGCGTGGACATTGGATTCATGGCGCTGGTGTGGAAGAGGATGAACGCTGAGAGGAGTCAAGTCGAGCCAAATCAGATTCGGTCACGGAAGGGTCAATGGTTTCCGACCGACCCGAAACTCAATGTTCTCTGCGTCGATCGCGTCTCTGCGGTTTCTTTCCGCCTACCCTTACGGCATAGAGACGGCTAAAGCGCCAGAGAGACGCAGATCAACTCCTTGCCGTTGTGCATGTAAGCGCAGCGGTTGGCAAACGCGGGATGGCACCAGAGCACGTCACGTCCGCGCGTGTTTTCGACCGGATCAAGCAACTTGGCGCGGCTGATCTCCGCAAAGCCTTCGGGGCGCAGGCGCGCCAGGAGCAGTTCGCCCTGGTCATTCCACAGAAACGCGCGGTCCTCGTGCTCGATGATAAACACATTGGCAAAAAAACCTTTCTGCCCGCCGGTCGCAGCGTAGGTCTCCCACCGGCGCTCGCCCGTCTGCATGTCGAGACACCGCAGCTCGCCAAAACCGCAGATGCCGTAAATGAAACCCTCCTTCAGGAACGGCGTGCCCAGCACGGTGTGCAATCCATCGTTCATGACCGATTTGCTCGAACTGTGCCGATTCCAAGCCACCTTCGCTCCGTCTGCCCCGATCTGGAGCAACAACGAACCGTGGTAAAAGCTGGAGACAAACAACCGATCGCCCTCCAGCCTGGGCATGGCAATCGTCACCTCCGGGCGCTGCGGCTTGCCCTCGACCGGGTAAGGTTGCGACCAGAGGAGTTGGCCCGTCTCCGGTTCCAGACCATTGACGGCGTCCGGGTGCCAGATGATCAATTGGCGTTGGCCATTGATCGTGTAAATGACCGGCGGCGCGTAGCCAATCTCCACGGCCGTCAGCGCCCGCCAGATTTCTTGGCCGGTCTCCTTGTGGAAAGCCACGACCGCGCTGTTGGTTCCGCCGGCCAGGCAGATGAGCCGTTCGCCGTCGAGCAACGGGTGGCCAGCCCAGCCCCACAACGGAGGTCCGGCAAGCTGATAATCCCGCAGCAGGTGGCGCGACCAAAGGACCTTGCCTTCGTCCGCGCTCAGGCAAAGCAGGTCGCCCATGGCGCCGAGGGTGAAAACCTTTCCGTCCGCAATCACCGGTGTGGTGCGCGGGCCGGCGGGATAGTCGATCCGATAAGGGCAATCATAGCTATGTTCCCAAACGGTCTGGCCGTTCCTCGCATCGAGACAGAGCACGCGTTCGTTGCCGGGGATTTGCGGCAGGCTGTTGTCCCCTTTCTTTCTTTCGGCCATCTGGCCCGCCTTACGATCCATCAGAAAAAGCCGATGACCCACGACGGCCGGACCGGAGTATCCTCCGTGGATGGGTCTGCGCCACAGCACGGGCGGCCCGTTCGTGGGGAATCGCCGCACGATGCCGTTCTCGCGCCAGACGCCGTCGCGGCGGGGTCCCATCCACTGCGGCCAATCGTCCGCCAAGCTGCACAAACCGGTCAGCAGCCAGCACGCACTTGTGAACACGCACGGCCAAAGGCTGGCTCGCCGTTCAACAATTCCAGTTTCTTTGGCCATAGTGAATTGGCTGGTCATTACTCATACGTCAACGCTGACCGCGGATCAACCCTGGCCGCGCGGCACGCGAAAACCTGTCAGTCCTGAATCTAAATCCGGCAGTTCAAACCGCGAAACATGCCAAATACGCGAAATGAGAATGCGTTGGCAGCACCAGGGCCTCTACCCGACGAGTGAATCAGTCGTTCCCTCCAATTGACTCTGTTTTCGCGTGGTTCGCGTATTTCGCGGTTCCAACTGCACGTGTCAGTCCTCACCATTGACACAACGGCTCCCTTCCTGCCTTGTCTCGTCCATGCCCAGCAAGCTGCGGGTCGAATACCAGGGAGACATCGTTTCAGCCTCGTAGCGGCGTCTCGGCCGAGCGCCCGCTTCGGCCGAAATTGGCTTTCCCTGTCACCGGAATTGATTCATCTTTACTCCGCAAGCAGTCGCAGGAAAACCGAGCGTTTGCGGATCGGTTTCCGGACCGCTATGCCAAAAGCTTTGCCGAAAACGAAGATCTGCAAATCGTGAACCCGAACTCTTCTCCCGAAGTCAGGCCGGGGAATCATCATGAAACCGCCCGAGCGTAACAAGCCGCCACCGGCGCCTCCGAAGGCCAAACCCGGCCGCGGCGGCTTCGACATGCGTGGACAATCCATGCACACCCAATTCGCTATCGCCGGCGGTGCCAGCTTCCACGCCGGCACGGCCTCGAACGAGGCACTCGCCCAGCACTTAAAGGAACCGGTCCAGATGCCCCGGACCCGGCCAGACGAGATGCGGGCGATCGAACACGAGTTCCACAACCTCCGCGACTTGGACCGCTGTTACGTGGTCCCCGACCTCCAGGACGTAGCTAAAAAGCGCGCCCGGGTTAGCCGCCAAAAGGCGCAAAAGGCGCAGCGCCGCGCAGCCGCAGCCAAAGGAGCGCCGACATTCTTGTCGGCCTGCCTGCGCCGCCCCGGCAGGCAGGCTTTGGCGTTGGCGCACGTTTCGGGCCGACAAGAATGTCGGCGCTCCTGCGCCTCGCCAGAAAATCTTCGCCGGTCGCGAGCGTATGGACGCATTGCAGCGGGGCAAAGAAATGGCACTGCGCTTAAAGACCGACAGACCGAGAGATCACCCGCAGCGCGAAGAAGCGGCTTAGTGTCATCTCTCCCGGAGTTTGTTTTTGTGTCTTTTGCGCCTTTTTGCGGCTATTTGAACTGTGGTATTACGGATGAAGGAATTGCCAGATGAAAAACGAAGGCGAGAAAACCAAAACGGTTCGGACCGCTCAAAACAGTCCGATGCACGGAGCGAAGACCGCCGCGGACGGCCGTTCAGATCCTGAACCGCCGCGCCCGCCCGGGCCCAGTCCGGTTTTCGACATGCGCGGGCAGACAGTCGGCACCCAAACAAACAGCTATGGAAACGCCACGATCTCGATCCATACTCCGCCGCAAACCTCTGCTTCAGCGAAGAAGTCGCAGCCGGCTGAACCGGTCCAGCGCCGTCCGGGGAGGAAAACCGCCGCCAGCCCTCCGAAACCTCCAGCCGTGAAAGCCGCTCTACCGCAGGCCGGACCGGATTGACATGGAGGCGGCTCCCGAGATCGGCACTACGTTGTCTTCTGCCGAATCTGCGGCATGGACCAGATGAAGCCGGGTCAACTCGCCGCATCCCAACAAGTTTTGATCAACGTCTGCCGCAAGGCCGAACGGACTGCCGATCTCGATATTGAACACATTCGTTCCAGCGTCTATGGCCGTTTTCTTTGCGTGCGCAATCCGGGCCCCGCTCTGCTCACGGCCAGGCAGGTTCTCGACGACGCCGCGACCGGCGGCGTCCGCCTAGCCATCGGCATCACTGTCGGACAACTAAAGGAAGTTCAGGACCTCGTTGGAAAAAATCTTGTTGGGTCACCCATCAATCTTGCCGCCCGCCTGGCCGCAATGCCGGATTCCGAATGTAGGATTGTGGTGGTGGCTGCAAAGAGGGACGCTGCGGGCAGGAAAGTTGTGAGCGACTATGAGGATGCCTTTGATGCGATCACTCAGAACTCGCGCGTCGCGGATTTCAAGTTCGACGGACCATTTCGCGGCAAGGTAAAGAAGACCGAGTTCGATTACTACAGATCCGGTTACTCGCCAAAATCCTACGGCTCGCTTCCCCAGGGCGGACAACCTTCCGAATTCGACGCGCACATCGTCGTATATGATCTGGTCGCTTTTTCCGGACAGGGCTCGGGCAAACAATGGGATGCTGTCACTCGCCTGACCGATCGAGTAGCCGAGGTTCTCCATTCCATCGGAGGCTTGGACCGCGCGAAGAAGGGCCAGCTTTGGTACGCTCCGGCCGGTGACGGCGGCGTCCTCGTCTTTTCCGCGGAGGAGAAAGGTGGCAGCGCCGCCTTCTTCTTCGCGCAGAAATTGGCAGATCATTGCTCGCCTGATTTGGAGATCCGCCTTGGTGTTGCCACGGGAATCGTGGCGGTGGTGAAGGGACAACTTCCCGTGGGTCCTGGAATTCTCGGCGCAGACAAGCTCTCCGGTTTTCCGGCGAACTGGGGGATTTGCGTGAACTATGCCTTCTGGACCGGACGTTCCGACAACGAGAGAAGGCACTGGCATGCGACACCCGTCGAGAAAGACCCAGACGCACTGCTGCTGACCCGTGGCTACGCCCCGCCGGCTGCGCCAGCCTCTCCGCCACCCCCGGACGGCGCGAGAGCCATCTTTGCGGGAGTGGTTGAAATGGTGTCTAAAACCCTGAATGCCAATCCCAAGCTCCGAACCGAACTGGAAGCCGCCCTCAAATCAACGGATGCCGCCCGGAAGGACACCGCGCGCGACATCATCGATATCGCTCTGAACGCTGGGTTGAACGAGGTGTTCAAGCTGATTCACTCGTGGCTGGAGGACGAGACACCGCGCGAAGACCTCGCCGAGATTCGCCAGATTGTGGACGGCCTGGCCGCGCTGGGTGTGGCTCCGGAATGGGTCCAGGAGATGCGCCCGCAACTCAAATCGGGACGCATCGAAGTCCCACCGCTTACCAACCCCTGCACCGCCGAAATCATCCTGGCCGCCCTTCTCGGAATTCGAGCCCAGTGGAGTCCATCCGCCAGTCCGGGAACTCCCACCGGTAAAGGTTTTGTGCCGGTCTCCACGCTGGTCGAGCCGGCGGGCCCCACTCGCGAGAGTCTGTTAAAGGAAGTGAAGATGAACCTGATGAAGATTCGAGGCATTTCCTGGGGCGCAGGCGAGGCGTCCTGGAAATTGGCGGAGGAAAACCTGCGACAGCAGTTGGCCGCATTGCACGATCTTAAGCAACCGATGTTCACGCTCTTCGAGGAAGACGAGACGCTCGCGGAGACGTTGAAAAGCGATCCCGGCTTCGATTGGCGGCTTCTGGTCGTGTTGCAGAAGAAGACCGGGGTCAGGGATGTCCTGGTCGAGTCCGGGCGGGCCTCCGTTCTGGTCGAGGCTGTGCTCTGCCGGCTCCAGGAAATTGAGAACAACGTAAAATCCCGAAGGAAACCTTGAATGAAAGTCCATTTCGATCCTGATCATCCCGAACATCCTGATCCAAGCAGACGAACTGAAGTCTATAAACTCCCAGCCCTCGATTCCTGGCCGGAGACGTGGCATCGCTTCGATGCCCGGAGCGTTTGGGCGGTGCGTGCCGCGCTGGCGGCGCGGCGGCCTCTCCTGGTCCGCGGGGAGCCTGGCCTCGGCAAAAGCCAACTTGCCCGGGCCGCCGCTCATATCCTCAACGTCCCCTTCCTTTGCCAGGTCATCAACGCCCGCTGCGAGTGCACGGATCTTCTTTACACTTACGATGCCGTCTCCCGCCTCGCCCAGGCCCAGGTGATGGGTTCCGCCAGTCAAGGCGCCGATTGGGCGGACAAACTGACGGAATCGCGCTTTGTGCAGCCCGGCATCCTCTGGTGGACCTTCGACTGGGAATCGGCCCGGCAACAAGCCGGGCGGTTTTGTCGGATTGTCCGCGAGCCTTTCCGCCCGAATGGTTGGACTCCCGGCCAGGGCTGTGTGGTCCTGATTGACGAGATTGACAAGGCCGATGCCGACCTGCCTAACGGCTTGCTCGAAAGCCTGGGCAACAACGGATTCCAGGCGCAACAAGCCGGCTGTAGCGTGGCTCTGTCTCCGGACGCGGCGCCGCCGTTGGTTGTCGTCACGACCAACGAGGAACGTGAATTGCCGGCGGCGTTCCTCCGCCGCTGTCTTGTGCTGCAGATGAAACTGCCCGACACGGAAAAACAACAAATCGACTTCCTCATTGAGCGCGCACGCGTCCACTTCGGCGATCGGATCAAAGGGGAAAAGGTTTACCGGGAAGCAGCCCGGCAACTCTTGAAAGACAGGAAAGAGGCGCAGGGCTTGGGACATGTCCGCCCTGGCCCGGCCGAATACCTGGACCTTCTCCGCGCATTGTCGGAACTGCATCCAGAAAATGAGGATGACCAGTTGCATGCGTTGGCCAAGATTCGCGACTTCGCCTTGCGCAAGAATCCGGAGGAACCGAGGCTGTGAAACGCCGGGCTGTCATCAACCGCAGTGACCTCCTGCTCAGCTTGGCGGATGTCCCGGCTAACGCCCGCAATGCCGTGGCGGAACTTCTTGGTTATGAAGCGCAAGGAGCTGAAGAAACCGTTCGCCTGCCTACGGAAATCGGTCCCGGGCCGGGTGGTGCGGAGGAGCATGGGCCACGGCTCGGCGGGAGACCCGGCTCTGCCGAGCCCATTTCCTTCCTCATTCCGGTGCGTGCGTCCTCCAACAAACCTGAGTCAGCGGTCGAACGAACTGGCGGCCGTTGGTTGGAAACGATCACGTCGATTAGCGAGGATGAACTCTCTCCCGCCAAGGACAAATCTCCGCCGCCTACGCCTGCCCTCCAGCCTTGGTCGAGGCTTTGGCCGTATCTCCGCCAGGTCTTGGGCTGCCAAAGGGAAAGCCAGCGCCTGGACGTCCGCCGACTCATCCGCGATGCGGCCGAGCTACGCCCGATTCGGCGTTTGCCCCGGCTCCGCTTCCTCGCTTGGGCGGATCGCGCCTGCATCCTCGTGGATCGGCGCGATGCACTCATGCCCTTCTGGGATGATGCGACCGACCTGGTCAATCGCATCGAGCGGCTTCGTGGACGCGAGGGATTAGATGGTTGGTGGCTGGACGAGGGATCAACGGCGGTTGCGGCGCGCCGTTTTTGGACTCGATCCCTCGGCCCGCTCAAACCGGCAGCCGGTGTTCCTGTGCTGGTCCTCGGCGACCTGGGCCGGCTGAGCCGCGATTCGCGGCTCACTCGCGCTTGGGCAGAATTCGCCGGTCACCTGCGCCGGCGTGGCCATCAATGCAGCGCTCTCCTGCCCTGCCCACGCGATCGGTGGGATTCCAGACTGGCCCGTCTCTGGGAAAGCGCGTGTTGGGATCGCGGCGAAAGACTCCCGCGCGGTGGCTTCGGTTTGCGTCCCCGTGCGTCCGAGTCCGACCGCCAAAAAGCGTGCTTGGGTGTGGATCAATTGTTGGCTTTGCTTTCGCCCGGCGTCCGCATAGAGCCGGGGCTTTTGCGATCTCTGCGCTTGCTGCTCGAACCTGGCCTCGCCGACGTGGGCACCGAGTTCGAGGCCTGGCATCATGCCGAAGCCGCCCGGACGCCCCTGGCTATGGCGTTGCTGCCGGAGTCGGCTGTCCGGAGACGCGCCGTTTTCAGGGAGGCTGGTGACGAGCGCAAGCGGGCCGTGCGTGGCCGAATTGTTGAAGCGGTTTCACGACTACTGCGCCAAAACCGTCCTTGCTCGTGAAACCCTGAACCTCCACGAATGTGGCGCGCCACTGCTGCCGAAGGACGTGGAACGCGCCCGGAACGTTCTCCGGCAGGCCGACCGCGCCATGTTTCTCATCGCTCGAGACCGCGACATGGAAGAGTCAAAACGCTTGCCTGAACGCCTGCTTCTCTTCGAATGGCAGAGGCGGGAGATCCCACGCGTCTCGCCGGAAGCTCGGACGAAGCAGGAAGAGGTGGCAGTTGGCTGGGCACTCACCCAGTCCTGGACCGGCGAGCCGGTGGGCGAGGCGCCGGAGGGAATCAATCCCAAAGACGTGGCCTGGGTGCATGACCTGCTCCTGCAAGACCCTGGCGTGGAAACCCTTTGGGAAGCTCGTATCGTAGGCGCCGAGTTGTGGCTCCGCCGCTGCAGGCCAGGTCAGCCGGTGGCTCCACTAGCCACCATCCAAACCGGATCACCGCTGGGATGGATTCGCGCCCGGCGTTCACGCCTGGAGTTGCACATGGAAATCGCCGCCGGTCAGACAACGTCCTACGGCATCCTGCCCCGGCAAGCGCCGGAAATCCGCTGCCCGCTGCACCGGGCGAAGCAAATCCAGCTCTCTACCGACTGCGGCGAACTGAAGATCGGCACCATGATCCGACCGGACTGGGCGCGACGCATGGGGCGCGACCGGTTCGGTCTTTTCCTGGAATTTGATTTGGACGGCGTCCTGTTCCGCCTCCGCTGGGTTCCGCCCGGCAGCTTTCTTATGGGTTCGCCGGAAGATGAGAAGGACAGGTACCCTGATGAAGTGCCGCATCGGGTGACGCTCACCCGCGGTTACTGGCTGGCCAGCACGCCTTGCACTCAGGAGCAGTGGCAGGCGGTGATGGGCCGGAATCCCAGTCATTTCAAAGGTTCGAACCGGCCCGTGGAATCCGTGGACTGGCAGCAGTGCCGGGAATTCTGCGCACGGCTGCAAGACCGTGTGCCGGCCCTCGAGTTCCGCCTGCCAACGGAAGCGGAATGGGAATACGCCTGCCGGGCGGGGACCACGACGGCGTTCAATGATGGATCGGCTTGCACCAAGCCCGAGGGAAAGGATCCCGCTCTGGAACGGCTGGGCTGGCATGGCGAAGGTGAGAAAGGCGAGACGCATCCGGTGGGCGAGCTTGCGCCGAATTCCTGGGGCCTGTATGACATGCACGGCAACGTCTGGGAATGGTGCGCGGACTACTGCGGCTTTGAAGAGGCGAGCGTTGTGACAGACACGTATGTCGATGGTGCGGTGGATCCGCTCTGCACGAAAGGCGCGAGGCGCGTCGTGCGCGGCGGCTCCTGCTGGGACCTCGCCTGGTGGTGCCTGTCCGCCTACCGGGGCTGGTTCGTGCCCGGCGACCGCATCGGGATCCAGGGCTTTCGCCTCGCCGCAGGTCAGCCAGTGGGGAGCGGAGCGACCGGCCTGGAGGCGGGAGGCGCGGAGCGCCGGGGCTGAGGGACGAAGCCCCCGCCGGAAGGCGGGACGCGGAGCGTCGAAGAATTTTATGGGCATGGCCTTTCACTGGATTCCGGCTCGCCACGGGCAGTCCGCGCAGGCGGAACTGAACGCCGCCTTGCATTCTCTGCGAGTGGTGAGCGTGGAAAAGCACTTCTGTCCCCACCCGCCCGATCCGGGCTGGGCGGTGTGCGTGGAGTACGTGGATTCAGTCTCAGGCACGGCCACCACCAGACCGTCCGGGGCCAAAACCGTGGACTACCGGGAGGTGCTGGACCCGGAAACCTTCGCTGTCTTCGCGGCCTTGCGAGAGCTGCGCAAGAAGATCGCCGCCGAGGAAGGCGTGCCAATCTACGCCATCATGACCAACGAACAACTGGCCGCCGTGGCCCAGCGCCGCTGTCAGAGCCTCAGCGATCTGGAGTCCCTGGAGGGTCTCGGCCCGGCGCGGGCCCGCAAACACGGCCCCCGATTTCTCGAAACCGTCCGCCAATCCGTGGCTGAACAAACCCGGAAAGAGAACGCCCATGAACCGAACAAGAGCCTTTGAAACCGCGCCAGACGCGGAAGACGCGGAGAAGAAAAGCGTTTCGGAAAGCACCCCGCTTACTCTTTGGACTGCAATCGGAAAGCGCGGTTCGCGGTTTATTCTTCCGGACTGGGCATGAAACGCGCCGGACATTTGCTGCCACGCATTGCCGAACGCGGCAACCTGGTCCTGGCCTTCTGGAAAGCAGCCCGCGGCCGGCGCAATTCGAATACGGTGCGCGGCTTCGCCGGAGGCCTGGACGAGAGGCTTCGTTCGCTCTCCAGGGAGATTCTCGACGGCTCCGTAACGGTGGGCGAATTCGCGCGGTTTGTGGTGTTCGATCCGAAGCAGCGCACGATCCACGCCGCGCCGTTCCGAGAGCGAGTCCTGCACCACGCCATCATGAATATCTGCGGCCCGCACTTCGAGCGGGGCGCCATCGACGGCAGTTGCGCCTGCCGTGCAGGCAAAGGCAACCGGGCCGCCCTGGTGCAGGCCCGGCGGTTTGCCGCCCGGAAGGCGCATTTCCTCAAAATGGATATTCGGCGGTACTTTGACTCGGTCGATCACGATCGCTTGCAGGAGCGGTTGCGCCGGCTTTTCAAGGACGCCGCGCTGCTGCGGCTGCTCGACCGCATTGTCGAGAGTTATCAGACCGCTCCCGGCCAAGGCTTGCCCATAGGCACTCTCACCAGCCAGTACTTCGCCAATTTCTACCTGGACGCGCTGGATCGGCACGTCAAAGAGGGACTCCATTGCCGCTGTTACGTCCGTTTCATGGACGACTTCGCGCTTTGGCATGATTCGGCCGATCAGCTCGGGGTGTGGCGGGAAGAAATTGCCCTCTGGCTTCAGACAGCCCTGGGTTTGAAGCTGAAACCTGGCACACGCCTCTTGCCCACGGTTCAGGGCATGCCCTTCCTTGGATTTCGAGTCCTGCCGGGGCGGCTGTTGCTGGATCGGCGCGCCCGGCGGCGTTTTCGGCTGCGTCTGACTGCGTACGAGGAGGCCTGCGTCCGTGGAAGAATGGGCGTCGCCGAACTGCAACGGCGCGTCGAGGCACTGCTGGCCCACACGGATCAGGCTCAATGCCGCGCCTGGCGCCGGCGTGTGCTGGCGTTGCGCGACGAGGCTGAGAAAGTATTGCCCCCGTGAAACAGACCTGCTACATCCTCCGACGATCGAGGGCCTATCGCGCGAGGCGCGTCGTGCGCGGCGGCTCCTACTGGAACAACGCCAGGAGGTGCCGGTCCGCCTACCGGAACAGGAACGAGCCCGGCAACCGCAACAGGAACCAGGGCTTTCGCCTCGCCGCAGCTCACCCGCTGGTGGAGCCAACGGCTGACCCGGCTCTCGTGGCGCCGGGCTTCGGCCTGGCGCGATCCGTCCGTCTCCGGGTGCTGGTAGGCGCGTGGATGCGCGTTCGAACGCTCCCGGGGACGTTTTTCTTAACCACGCAGTTCCGCTGGAGGCGACATGACTGATCGCGCCGTCATCACGGTTCCGGATCATTTTCCGCCCGCCTGGGCCGGCGGCTGGGGCGAGGATGTGCGGGGCGTCTATGCGGAATTGCTGCTTGGCGGAGTTGTTTTGGAACTGCGTTGGATTTCACCGGGCAACTTCCTCATGGGCTCGCCGGAAGACGAGGCGGGCCGGTGGGCCGATGAAGGACCACAGCACCTGGTGACCCTGACCCGCGGCTTTTGGCTGGGCGCCACGCCCTGCACGCAAGAGCAGTGGCAGGCGGTGATCGGCAAAAACCCGAGCGAATCCCAAGGCCAGCGCCGACCGGTGGAGAATGTGAGATGGAACGATGCCGCGGAGTTTTGCGGAAACCTCACCCGGCTTGCGCGCGAATCAGGAGCCATGCCTGCGGACTTTGAATTCCGGCTGCCGACGGAGGCGGAGTGGGAGTATGCCTGCCGGGCGGGGACGACGAGCGCGTTTAACGACGAATCGAACTGCACGAAGCCGGAGGGCAAAGACCCGGCCCTGGAGCGTCTGGGCTGGTACGATCAGAACAGCGGCAATGAAACCCATCCGGTAGGCGAGAAGTCACCGAACACCTGGGGTTTGTACGACATGCACGGCAACGTTTGGGAATGGTGTGCGGACTATTGGGCAGACAGATATTCCGCCGAAGCGCAAACTGATCCGACTGGGCCGAAAGAGGGCGCGGGGCGCGTCGTGCGCGGCGGCTCCTGCTGGTTCAACGCCGGGTGGTGCCGGTCCGCCGACCGGGACTGGAGCGTGCCCGGCGACCGCGACAGGGGCCTGGGCTTTCGCCTCGCCGCAGGTCAGCCAGTGGGGAGCGGAGCGACCGGCTTGGAGGCGGGAGGCGCGGAGCGCCGGGGCTGAGGGACGAAGCCCCCGCCGGAAGGCGGGACGCGGAGGGGCGCATCTCCGCGGGTGTTGGGAATACAGGAACGAGCGATGCAGCACCCGATCCAGCCTGAAAGGCTGGCGTCCACGAGCCCAGGGCCAGCGAGCCTCGCGAGCGCCGCCCTTATATGTTGACGCCGGGGTGGAAACGCGCTCTGTCAGAGCGCAGGTTCGAATGTGACCGCTCTGACAGAGCGGTTGGCGTGGGGGCGTTTGGACCCAGGGTGGCGCTGCGCTGACCCTGGGCTGGTCCACCACCGGCCCTTCAGGCCGTCCCATCCGGCTGCCAAAACTGAGATGCGGCCGAAAGGAAGCCCTGAAGGCAACAGCGGCATTGCCTTGTCCAGCTAAAGAGCTACCATGAACACCAAAATGAAACAGATTATGAAAACATCGTTGTTGTTGCTGGTTGGACTAGTGGCATGGTCCGCTTCCGCCGCCGAAACGCCTCCTGCTCCAAGCTCGCGGCCCGCCGCGACGGGAGCCAGACAGGTGAACAGCCTGACCGAGGACGAAAAAAAGGCCGGCTGGCGGCTGTTGTTCGATGGCAAAACCACCGAGGGCTGGCGCGGCTACAAGATGGACAAAATGCCGCCGGGATGGAAAGTGATCGACGGCACCCTGGTGCGGGTGAGCGGCGGCGCGGGTGGCAAAGGCGCCGGCGGCGGCGACGACATCATCACCGTCGAGCAGTTCGACAACTTCGATCTCCAACTGGAATGGAAAATCGTGGACCGGGCCGGCAACAGCGGCCTCATCGTGAGGGCGTCGGAAGACGCCGTGACGTCGTGGCATACCGGGCCCGAAATGCAGATTCTGGACAACGCGGCCTATCCGGGCCGTTCCGTGCTGGAATTGGCCGGGGCCTGCTACGACCTCTACGCCCCGTCGAAGGACGTGTCGCACCCGCTGGGCGAGTGGAATGCGGTCCGTGTCGTGGCCGACGGACGCCACCTCGAGCATTGGCTGAATGGCGTGAAACTCTTCGAGTACGAACTGGGGAGCGATGATTGGAACCAGCGCGTGGCCAAGAGCAAATTCAAGAACATGCCGCACTTCAAGGCGCCGCCGACCAAAGGCCACATCTGCCTGCAGGACCACACCGCCCGCCTCGAATTCCGCAATATCAAAATCCGGACGCTCCGTTAGAGAGTTTTCGGAGATTCCAGACCGTCTGTTCGTCCTCGTTCTCGTCGTCCTCCTCGTCCTCGAGAATGAAGGCGACATCGAGGACGAGAGCGACGACGAGGACGATGCCCGAAATCGATTTACCATCCTGCTCAACCTTTTGTTGAAGGCGCAACACCAGGTTGATGCACCCATCACCGGCCCTGCCGCAGATGCTGGTCGAACCAGTCGCCGAACTTGCGGATATCAAACACCATCGTCAGCCAGCCGTGCTGGCCGCCGGGATGAACGACGATCTGGACTGTCTGGCCAGCCTCGCGCGCCTTGCCTTGGAACCACTCCGATTGTTCCAGCGGCGCCAGCGTGTCGGCGTCGCCGTGATGAATCAGCACCGGCGGGAGGTTCGTGGTGATGTGATAGATGGGCGAGGAGTCGCGGCCGACGGCCTTCCACACGGCCAGGTTGGTGGCTTGCGGACCAAAGGCGCGGCGAAAGCTCTTGGGCGGGCCGCCGTCCCCCAGGTTTTCCGTCGATGTGCCAAGGTTCAACAGGTCGGTGACGGGATAGAAGATGGCCACGGCCTGCACGGCGCTGCTTTCCCGTTCCACGGGATCGGCGGCCTCGCGCGGACCCGGCCGGCCGCGCGTGGCGAGCATCAGGCTCAAATGTCCGCCGGCGCTCCCGCCGGTCACCCCCAGCCGTTGCGGATCGACGCCGTAATCCCTGGCCTGGTGCCGCACGAAACGGACCGCGCGGTGCATGTCGTCGATGATCTCCATCACCGTCGCCTCCGGTTGCGACACGTGATAAACGGCGAACAACGTGTAGCCGTGACGCAGGAGCGGCGCCCCCATCCACTCGCGAAAGCTGCCCGGCTTCCCCGACTTCCAGCCGCCGCTCACCAGCAGGAGGATGCCGAGGCCGTTTGGCTTGGCGGGCTTGATCACGTCCAGGGCGAGCGGTCGATCGCCGCGTTGGCCGTAAACGACGGCGTCCATGCGCTGAACGGCCGGATGGAAATACCACCAAAGCCCGCCGGCCACCAGGGCGGCCAAAACCACCAGGCTGACTACGGTCCACAGGAAACCTCGAATGAAGCGGCGAAAAGTCATGCTGGGCTTTCGGACTGAGCCTGGCCTTGGTCATTTCCGACTGCGCAACTCGCCGGTCGTCCTGGCTTGGTCAAGGCCCTACCTTCCCTCGTGCAGCAACCGTTCGAGTTCGAGAGTCATCTACCTCCAAGCCGCGGCGGCCAGCCAGAGTCTCCCACAGTTTGTCCGCCAACCGCGTGCGCTCCTCGGCTGATAAAGCCAGGGCCTGTTGTTCAACCTGTTCCAGCGTGGCGCTCATATCGTTCTGGAGGCAAGGCTACTGCTTCCTCTGGGACAGGTCAACCTTGCGCCGGTCGCTTGCGCCGGTCGCGTTGGCCGGAGCCGCAGCAGGAATTGTCTGAATAAACCGCAGAGACGCGATAGGCGCCGCGCGGCAAGGTCGCAACCAAAGGAGCGCCGACCATATTTTGGGGGTTTGGGCGGGGGCGCGCGCGGGGCGCCCCACCCCCCCCGCCCCCCCGCTCCTGCACCACGCCAGAAAATCCTCGCGGCGCGCGAGGATTCGTACAGATTGCAGCACAGAGTCGCCTTGGCAGACGGCGAAGAACGTCGTCAGGCAAGCCCTCAAAACACTCCTGCCATAAGACTCGGAAAGGCGTAGCTTTCAACCATGACCATCACACCCTTTCTCTTCCAAGCCCACCTCAAGTGCCCGACAAAATGCTGGCTGCGGGCAACTGGCGAAGCACCCAGCGGCAACACCTACGCGGAATGGGTGAAAGCGCAAAACGAGTCTTTCCGCGCCACCCAAACCGAACGGTTGCTGGCGGCTGCGCCGGAAGGCGAGTCCGCGCTCTCGCCATCTCCGGAAGACCTCAAGACTGCCCAGTGGCGGCTGGCGGTGGATGTCGTAGCGCGGACGCTGGAGCTGCCTCGTAGCAGCCGAGGTGACGAGGCTCATTCTTCCGTCCCTCAACCCTCAACCCTCGGCTCTCAACCAATCAGTCAGAGCCTCGTTACCTCGGCTGCTACGGTTCCAGGCGCCGCCCTACAGCCTGCCTTCGTCGCCGAATCCCGTCTCCACGCAGTCGAGCGCGTGCCCTCCGAAGGCCGGGGCAGGGCGGCCCAGTTCATCCCCATCCGTTTCATCTTCTTCAACAAGCTCACCAAGGACGACAAGCTGCTGCTGGCCTTCGATGCTTTCGTTCTCTCGGCAGCGCTGGGTCGCGTGATCGCCCTCGGCAAGATCATCCACGGCGACGGTCGTGGCTGCGCTCGTGAGAGCGCGGCTGACTTTTCAGGCCAAGCGGCAGGCCGGCAAGCCGGGTCGATAACAGCCGCGCTTTCACAAGCGCAGCTACAACCGAAGGTTACGAAGGTGAAGACCTCGGCCCTGGCCGGCGAAGTGCGGAAGCGCCTCGAGAAAATCACCGCGCTGCTCTCCAACCCCGCGCCGCCCGACCTCGTCCTGAACCGGCACTGCGCCGAGTGCGAGTTCCAGGCCCG
>CAYIIH010000087.1:0-24654 GCA_964363225.1 uncultured Verrucomicrobiota bacterium
GCGGACACCCTTGGCCGCGTGAAGGTAACGATGATGAAGAAGAACGCGGAAAAGGCTGTCCGCGCTCCGAGTGCAGGTCCACGGAGAGCCGCCACCACTCAGCAATTACGCCTCAGGGCCAAGAACTCAATCGTAGCGGCGTCTCGGCAGCGCCGCTATTCTTCGAAGGAGAAGTATGCGGCGCTCTGCCGAGACGCCGCTACGGAACGAAGGTTCATGGAAAGGGAACTCGCCCCGGGTGGTGTGGCAGACGCCCTCGTCTGCCAATTTTGGCAAGCAAAGAAATGGAAACGCACCGCAATCAGTGATCCGACTGCCGCAGCGTCACGGGCCCCAGCAAACCCGACGGCAGCAGAGGCGAGTTGCGGGTGAAGTGCTTCCAGGTAGCGAACGTGGATCGGCCCTGCGATGGGCGCGGTTTCTTTTCGGCCAGCCATTCCGGCCAGCGTATGAGATTCCCATCGCCGCCATACTCGCAGTCCGGCGGTTGGTGCTCGTCGCCGATCAACCGGTTGGGCCAAAGGTTGGCCACCACGATCTCCAACTCGTTGCCCGCGGGCTTCGCCACGCCAGTGATGTCCACCCGCCAGGGCGCGCACCAAACGACGCCAAGGTCGCGACCGTTGAGGCGGACCTGGGCGAGGTTCTTCACGACCCCGAGGTCAAGTTCGATTCGTGATCCGTGATTCGCGGTCCGTGATTCGCCCGGCAAGTCGAAGGCCTTGCGGTAAGTCGCCGTGCCGGAATAGAACTTGATGCCCACTTCGGGGCGTCGGCTCCAATCCTCCAAAGCCTGAAAAGTGATTTTCTCCGGGCCGCCCCACTTCGGATCGAACGAAATGTCCCACGGGCCGGTGAGTTCAAACGGCGTTCTCGCGTCGGGGAAGTTTCGGCCTGCGAGCTTGGCTTCGGTGGCGGGCTTGCGGAAGAGGACGAAAAAGGATTGATGCGGCTCGAAGCGCAGCGCAACGGAGGTGCGTCCCTCCTTCGCCGCAAACTCGGGCAGGCCTCGCAAAGTTCCGGTGACGGCGTCCCAAAGCTCCGGCTGCTTCCCACGCACACGAAAGGTGCAATTCGCCGCCAGGACGCGGTCCTCCGGGTTGGCGACGAAATAGATATCCGTTTCTCCGTCGATGCGGTGGGCGTAACGCAGTCGCGCGTCGGCCTCGAAATCCGGTGGGATTCCCATCTGCCCCAGCACACGCATGACGACGCCGAAGTCGCCGTATTGCTCCGCTTCGAGGGCGGGCGCGGCGGGCTTTGGCCCCGGCGCCATGTTGAGCGGGCTGGCTTCCGTCGCTGCGCTTCGCGCTGAAATCACGCGGCCTTTCCCGACGGTGCGTTGGACGATTGAGCCGGAAGCTGCAGCTTTGTTTCCTCCCTCACTCGGTTCGTCCTTTCCCCACAACTCATCGGCGACTCGCGCTATCTCCGCGTCGCAATCTGGGAAGCCGGAGAGGCTGGGCGATTTTCGCGGACGCGGGCCGATGATCGTCGCGCCCGCTCCGACGAGTTCCCTGATCTTGCGCAGCAGCGCCGGCGTCATGGTTTGCCTTTCGGGAAGGACCAGCAGCCGATAGGTCATGCCGTCGGGCAGGATAAGTCTGCCATCTCTCACCGACGCGCGTGTATGCAGAGTCTCCGGCGCACAACCGTCGAAGTTGTAGCCCAGGCGATCGGGAGGGTCGTCGCGCATGGCTGAGGCCGGCGGGCGGAAGACATGCGGCGCGCCCTCAGCTACGAGGAAGCAAACATCGGCGACCGGCAGGCCTTGCCGGAGCAGGAACTGGCAACGCGCGAGGTAAGCGTGATAGGCGTGCGCCATGTCCCACCAAGTCTGGGTGCGTTCCCAGTGGACGCCGTACGGTCCCATCGTCATGCCCGGCCAGCGGTCGAGCCAAGGCTGGTGTTGGTAGCGATGGAAGACAATCCGGTTCACGCCGGCGCCAAAGGCCCAGTCGCCCAGCGGTTTCATCGTGGCCGGATGTGCCTGCCACCGCTCGGCGTCGGTCGACGTAAACGCCTCCGCCGCTACGACCGGACGTCCCAGCGTGTGGGCAACAGAGACCGCCTCGATGACGCTGTAACTGGTGTTGAATCCATAAAGCCAGAACTCGCACATCGGCACGTCGGCAACACCGCCGAGAGTCATGTCCGCACACGGATTCATGTCGTAAGGCTCGATGGAAAGCTGGAAACCATGGCGGCGGCCGAGTTCCTTGAGGTGTTGCGCATGGTTCTCGATGACCAACTCCTGCGCGGTCTGCCGCAGGTCCCAAAGAAAGCGCTCGGTGATTTCGATGCTGTCCACCACGCGCCCGGTCAGCGCGGGCAGGTAACGGAAAAGATCGTAGCCGCGCCGGCGCCGGAACTCGTCGCGGAAGGCGGAAGTCCAGTTCTGCGCGCCCATTTCCCAACTGTCGATGTGCAGCGAAGTCCAGCCAGCATCAGCGAGGGCTTGGCGGGGTCCAAGTTCGCGGAGCAGAGCGCCGACAAAGGAGTCGAAGTGCGCGTCGAGCGCGGCGGGGTCGAATTTGTCGGACTCCAACCCCAGGCCCGGCACGGGCGCGGGCCGGGTGTTCGCCCCGGTGCTGGTCCGGCCGAAACGCAGGATCGTCCAGAGGCCTTCCGGCACATCCCACGTGAGACGGCCGTCAGGCGCCAGGCGTTCGGTGAGGTCAATAATACGGGCGGATTCCACCGCCGCTCCGGTTGGCAGCGCCGGGTAATCCGCCGGCGCAGGAAGGAACGGCCTCACTCCTGGCTGCGAGGAATACGGCGCCCGCACATAAAGCGCCTTCTCGTCGATGTCCGCGATCCGCTGGTTGCCGGCTGGCGTCGGGAAGGCCAGCACAACGACATCTTGGTAAAACTCGTTCTTCGCCTTCTCCAAGTCCGGCGGCAGTGCGCCATCGCCGAAGAACGCAGGCCGGCGCTGCGGGCGGGGCAGGACTTCCTCGAACCGTTTCGGACCCGTGACCTCGGTGGCACTGGCGACCAGGTGTTGCATGGATTGTTCGGGCTTGACCCAAGGGCCGCCGCTGCCGGTCCAGCCCGGCCCGGCATTGAGGGTGATCTGCATGCCCAACCGCTCCGCTTCGGTGACGACATGCTTGAAGAGTTGACGCCACTCCCGACTCATGAACTGCACCGGGCCCCGCGGGATGCCGACGTTCACCTCCATGATGATCACGCCGCCGAGGCCTGCCCGCTTCATGGCTTCCAGGTCGGCGGTGATTCCCTCGCGGCTCACATTGCCATCCATCCACATCCAATAAGCCCACGGGCGGGTCGAGTCGGGAGGCGCGGCAAAACCGGCCGCCAATCGATCCGCGGGATCGCCGGCGCGCAGGGCCAGCGCCGCGCTAAGAAGCACCACACACCCACCGCAGCGCAGCACGGGCGCAAGCCAACTCCTGCACCTGTGCCCAAACCCAGTGGCCGCCGGTTCCGGTGTAAACCATCGTTTCGGTTGTTTTCTGCGGCGGGCTTTCTCGCCAACGCCAGCGAGCGAGAGAGCCCGTACTCCGCGCGGTTCGAATGTCCGGCGGACCAGTTTGGCGAGAGTAGAAAAGAGGAGCTTCATCGAGGCCCATATTAGTCACCGGCCTCGCAGTTTCAAGTCTTCCGCTGCGAGGCGCTGCGCCCTGCTAATGCGCGCCTCCCCATTAAGCGGCCAATGGTGGGGCTACATTCTTGGCGCCCAGCCCCCCGGCCGCGGCTACAATAATGTCGCCGCCTGGAGTTTGGACCTTTTGGGCATCAATCCAGGAGATGGCTGGAGGATGTCAGACCGTCGCCCGGCTGCCTTTTCGAATCTCTCGGAGGGAGATCAGACAATAGCCCGGCAGTTCACTGCTGGGATTCAAATGCGCAGAACACAAGTCCCGAAGGGACGGCTGATGCTGGTACACCTTCCATGGCTGTTCCTGTTCGTCTGGCTCAAGGAATATGACATCGAGCCGCCTGAGCAAACTGCGTGGGAATGATTCGAACTCGGCCGTCCCTACGGGACTCGGCCTTCCCCATTGCCGTCCCAGCTTGAAAGGCTGGGCTATTTTCAGATCTCCCTCCGGGAGATGGCGAACCGCGCGATTGCACAGTTTTCGGCGGACGAGATCGAAAAATGTCCAGACTCCAGCGCCGGGCAGGATGCCCGGCGCTGGAGTCTGGAGTTTGGACATCTTGGAGCACCGCTGCAGCATAAACGCTGCAAGCTGGCTTTGGACAGCACGCGATCCGGCAACTTGTGCCTCAACGGTTCGTTTTCGAAAGGTTCGCTCGACGATTGAGGGTTCTTCAAGCACCATCATTTTATGAATCCTTACTGCATTGACCGTCGCAGTTTCTTCCGTCACGCCTCCCTCCTTGCTCTTACCGGCTGTGCCTCCTGCCGATCGACTTCACAGGCGAACCGCGCGACCGGACGGCGCCCAGCCCGCATCTTTTTCGTCTCGCAAGGGCGCACCGCGGTGATAAACGCTGACGGCTCCGGTCTGCGTTACTTTAACTTCAAGGTGCCCAATCAGGCGACTTGGCAGCCCGGGCCGTTTTTCGCCGACGGACGGCGCGTGATTTTTCTGAGCATGGAGCCGCGCCGGGCCGGGCCGGGCCGGCCGTTCGAGGAGTTTTACACCCAGACGCCAACCCATATCTGGATCTACGATCTTGAAAAGGACTCTTTGACAGAGATTGCGACGAAGGAGCGCATGGCCGTGTTTTACACTCCGGCTCTGTTGCTCGGAGAAGAGCGCATGCTGGTGCAAGTGGTGAAGAACAAGGCGGGCCAGATTTTCACCATGAATCTCGATGGAACCGACGCGCGTGAGTTCACGGGAGCGGGCGAGGGGTTGCCGTACGGATTGAGCCTGAGCCCGGATGGCCGCCGCGTGGCGTTTCACCTGGCCAGTCCGCGGGGCTACGAGGTCTGGACGAGCGACCTGGAAGGCGGCAACCGGGTTCGCATCGCGGCCCACCCCGCTCATCTTTACTTTGGAACCAGTTGGTCGCCGGACGGGCAATGGATTCTCTACCAGGACGGGCATTACCGGACGGATCCCGGCCACGATTGGTCGGACCTCTGCATCGGCCGGGCGGACGGCTCCGAGCATCGCGTGCTCACCAGCGGCCAGGCGCAGTGGTTTGCGGCCACCTACGGGAATCCGCAGAATCGAGGCAGCGGCTCGAACATGCCGGCCTGGACCCGCGATGGACAGATTCTGTTCTCGCGCCGGCTGCCCGGCTCGAAAGTGGCGTGGGAATTTCAGCCGCAACGGCCCGACACCGACCACTTCAACCGCGACTTCAAGCCCGACCTCGCGCGCGGCGGCACAGAAATCTGCCGCCTGAATCCACGCAACGGATCCGTGGTCCGTCTGACGCGCCACGAGCCGCCCGTGTGGGATTTCCGGGCCAGCGAATCACCGGAGGGCCGGCACGTCGTTTTCTGCCGTGCGGTGACGGGCGGGCCGCCTGCGGTCTGGGTGATGGACGTGGACGGTCGCAACCCACGCTTGCTCACGCGCGGTTTGAACGAAAGCGGCGCCGATCATCCGCGGTGGCTGCCCCAGGGGCGTTGAAGCGGCTCACTTGAACTGCGCCAGGCGGGCTTCCTGCCACCACGTCTGCTGCCCCTCGGTGCTGGAGAGACAGGTGCCAAAGCCATCCAGGATCTGCCGTTGGCCGGCGGCGCTGGTGTCAATGACGACTGCTTTTCCGCCAACGTCCGGCTGAAATGAGATCCAATGGGCGGCGGCAACGAGGGTCACAAGCGCGAGCCGCTGCCTAGCAGCCTGCAGGAGTCAGATATAAGTCGTTGACTATCAATCTGTCTCTTTTTGACCACGAAACCAAGTGCCATTGCAAGTGAATGACTTACACAAGATTATTTTGCCAAGTCCGACCCACTGCTGGGGGTCGAGTTCATTGGCCTTTCCAGGCTGGCGATGATGACATGTTCACCCCTTCAAGTCCACGCTACGTATGCTCATGCTCATGAGTTACTCAGTGACTCTCCCGATTTTGCTCTGGTCAAGTCAACTTTCAAGTCAACTTTCCTCTTGCAAAAGACGGCGATCAAATGCCAATTTCCGCTGAGAATTCCTCACACCACCGGAAGTAAGTTAGTCCTGCGCTTCTGGAAACCAGAGCGCGCGGCTGGCGGACAAATCTCCGCCGCCATGCAACCGATATGATTGCGACCATGGCCAAATCGAAAGCCCGGAACATCCAGACCGTTCTGGATCACGCCAGTGGCGACAAACGCTTCAAGATTCTGGAAGTCCACATGAAGAAACACCAGTTCCGGCACGACGCCCTGATCGAGGTGCTGCACAAGGCGCAGGAATTGTTCGGTTGTCTCGAAGATGATTTGCTGTTGTTCGTCGCCTACAAGCTCAAGCTGCCGCCCAGCCGCGTGTACGGCGTGGCCACGTTTTACCACTTTTTCACGCTCAAGCCGAAAGGCGAGCACACCTGCGTCGTCTGCATGGGCACGGCGTGTTACGTCAAGGGCGCGAACAAGGTCCTCAGTTCCCTCCAGGAGAAACTCAAGATCAAGCCGGGCGAAACGACGGCGGACAACAAGGTTTCGCTCATGACCGTGCGTTGCATCGGCGCGAGCGCCATCGCGCCGGCGGTGGTTTATGACGGCACAGTCAGGCCGCACGAGACGCCCGAGGCTGCGCTCGAACAAATCAAGAAGTGGAGCTAAACCATGGTTCTCAACGATCTCCTTCAAATCAAAGAACAGGAACTGGCCGGGCGGAAGAAATTCACCCTCCGCTGCTGCATGGGCGCCGGTTGCATGTCGTGCGGTTCAAAGGGCGTCAAGGAACAACTTGAAAAAGCTGTCGCCGGCGCGGGACTGAAAAACGAAGTCGAAGTGCGCGGCGTCGGCTGCTTGAAACTCTGCTGCGAAGGGCCACTGGTTGCCGCCGATCCGCAGAATTCGCTCTACGTCAAGGTCAACGCGCAAGACGCGCCTTCGATGATCGCCGCGCTCAACGGCGGCAGTGCGAATGTCGCGCAAACCGATCCCAACGCGGCGTTTTTCAAGAAACAATTGTCCATCGTGCTCGCGAACAGCGGTGTGATTGATCCGGAGCGCATCGAAAGTTACATCGCTGCGGATGGCTATCACGCCCTGCGCCACGTGCTGCGCGAACTGACGCCGAAGGAAGTTGTGGATGCAATGGTCGCCAGCGGCTTGCGCGGGCGCGGCGGCGCGGGTTTTCCCACCGGACTCAAGTGGGGCACGGTCGCCAAATCGCCCGGCGAAAAGAAATACGTCATCTGCAATGCCGACGAGGGCGACCCCGGCGCGTTCATGGATCGCAGCGTGCTTGAAGGCGATCCGCACAGCGTGCTCGAAGGCATGGCCATCGCCGCTTACGCGGTCGGCGCGGATCAGGGCTTCATTTACGTGCGCGCCGAATATCCGCTCGCCATCAGCCGGTTGCAGACCGCCATCAAACAGGCCAAACAACTCGCCGTGTTAGGCAGCGGCATCTTCGAGTCGCCGTTCAACTTCAACATTGATCTGCGCATGGGCGCGGGCGCGTTTGTCTGTGGCGAGGAAACCGCGCTGATGGCTTCCGTCGAAGGCAAGCGCGGCACGCCGCGACCGCGTCCGCCGTTCCCGGCGGAAAGCGGCTTGTGGGGCTGCCCCACGCTCATCAACAACGTCGAAACCTTCGCCAACGTCCCGCCCATTTACCGCCACGGCGCCGAATGGTTCGCCGGCATCGGCACGGAAAAAAGCAAGGGTACCAAAGTTTTTGCGCTCGCCGGCAAAATTAAGAACACCGGACTCATCGAAGTGCCGATGGGCACGCCGCTTCGCACCATCGTCGAAGAAATGGGTGGCGGCGCGCCGGATGGCGGCCGGATCAAGGCCGTGCAAACCGGGGGATCCTCGGGCGGTTGCATTCCCGCGGAGTATCTGGACACGCCGGTGGATTATGAATCGCTCACCAAGCTCGGCTCGATCATGGGCTCGGGCGGCATGATCGTGATGGATGACAGCACCAGGATGGTGGACATGGCGCGGTTCTTCATGGAGTTCTGCGTGGACGAGTCGTGCGGCAAGTGCATTCCCTGCCGCGCCGGCACGGTGCAGATGCACAGCCTGCTCGACAAGATTCTCCAACGCAAAGCCACCGCCCGCGACTTGGCGAAGTTGGAAGAACTTTGCGACATGGTGAAGAACACCAGTCTGTGCGGCCTCGGCCAGGCCGCGCCGAATCCCACGCTCAGCACGCTGCGGTTTTTCCGCAACGAATACGAGGAGATGTTGCAGCCGGACACCTACGGTCCGCGCGGCGGCAACGGTGAAGTGGAGAAACAAACGGTTGCAACATGAATAACGAATTCCGCATGACGAATGGGCGGCGGTTGTGCGTGTTCCGTGTGGCGTCAAGCAGCAGTCGGACGCCGGCGAAATACTTGACGGAACACGCCATACGCAACACGCCCTTGTTCGACACTCGTCATTCGACATTCGACATTCGTCATTTGAATTTATGGCTGCCAAGACACTGACCATTGACGGCAAACAAATCAGCGCCGAGGAAGGCGCGACGATTTTGCAGGCGGCCGAGGAAGCGGGCGCACAGATTCCGACGTTGTGCCATCTCGAAGGCGTGTATGACGTGGGCGCGTGCCGCCTTTGCCTCGTGGAAGTCACCGGGGCGCCGAAGCTGCTCCCGGCCTGCACGACGAAGGTCGCCGAAGACATGGATATCAAGACGGACAGCGAGCGCCTTCGCAACTACCGGCGGATGATCCTCGAACTGCTCTTCGCCGAGCGGAATCACATCTGCGCCGTGTGCGTGTCCAACGGCCATTGCGAATTGCAGACGCTCGCCTACTCGAACGGCATGGATCACGTCCGTTACGAATACACCTTCCCGAAATGGAACGTGGACAACACGCACGCGTTGTTCGGCATGGACCACAACCGCTGCGTGCTCTGCACCCGTTGCGTGCGTGTGTGCTGGCACATCGAAGGCGCGGGCACGAAGAACGTCTCCGGCCGCGGTGGCCGCTCGCACATCATCACCGACCTCAACCTGCCTTGGGGCGAAGCTGATTCCTGCACGAACTGCGGTAAATGCGTGCAAGCCTGTCCCACGGGCGCGCTGTTCCACAAAGGCTCGACGGTGGCCGAAATGGAACGCGATCGCACCAAACTCGAATTCATCGTCAACGCACGGGAGAAAAAACAATGGATCGCGTCAGACTAGCCACAGTTTGGTTCGGCGGCTGTTCCGGCTGCCACATGTCGTTCCTCGACCTCGACGAGTTTCTCATCGAACTCGCCACGAAGGTGGATATCGTTTACAGCCCGGTCGTGGACGTGAAGAATTATCCGGAGAACGTGGACGTGTGCCTCATCGAAGGTGCGATCTGCAACGAGGACAACCTCGAACTGCTCCACAAAATTCGCGCACGGACCAAGGTGCTCGTGTCGTTCGGCGATTGCGCCGTGACCGCAAATGTGCCGGCCATCCGCAATCAACTCGGGCTCGGCAACGCCGAAAGTGTGTTGCAACGCGCCTACATCGAGAACGCGCAAAACAATCCATGCTTGCCGAAGTCCGAGGGTATCGTGCCGAAGTTATTGGAGCGTGTGCAGCCTGTGCATGAAGTCGTCCACGTTGAATACTTTTTGCCCGGCTGCCCGCCGCACGCGGATCGCATCAAGGCGCTGGTTGGCCAGATGTTGAGCGGCGTCGAGCCGAAGCTGGAAGGGGCGGAGTTGAAATTTGGCTGAAGTAGGGCGCGTCACTCCGTGCGCGCCGTCGTGCGGCGTGCAGAGGACTGCCCGCCCGGCCTGAGGACAATTTATTTATGTCAAAACGCATCATCATTGATCCCGTGACCCGCATCGAGGGCCACGCCAAGATCAGCATCTTCGTGGACGACGAGGGCAACGTGTCCGACGCCGAGTTCCCCGTCGTCGAGTTTCGCGGCTTCGAGAAATTCTGCGAGGGTCGGCCCTACGGCGAAATGCCCGGCATCACGCCGCGCATCTGCGGCATCTGCCCGGTCAGCCATTTGCTCGCGTCCGCCAAGGCTGGCGACGCCATCATGGCCGTCAACATCCCGCCCGCTGCCGACAAGCTGCGCCGTCTGATGAACCTCGGCCAGATGGTGCAAAGCCACGCGTTGAGTTTCTTTCACCTGAGCGCGCCCGATTTTCTACTGGGCTGGGACACGCCCCAGGCGAAACGCAATGTTTTCGGTTTGATCGCAAGCAATGCCGACCTCGCCCGCGCCGGCATCCGTCTGCGCCAGTTCGGCCAGGAAATCATCGAAGTCCTCGGCGGCAAAAAAATTCATCCCGCGTGGGCCGTGCCCGGCGGCGTACGCAGTGCGCTGACGGCCGAAGGCCGCGACAAGATCCGCGGCTGGCTGCCGGAGGCCTTCGCGACCACGCAGGTTGCGTTTGACCTTTGGAGGCAGACGATGGAGAAACATCAGCGCGAGATTCAAATCTTCGGCAACTTCCCGTCGTTGTTCATGGGCCTCGTCGCGCCGGACGGCACCTGGGAACATCACGGGGGCAAACTCCGCTTCATTGACAGCAGCGGCAGCATCATCGCCGACCAGGTTGACCCGCAGAAATATTACGAAGTCATCGGCGAGTCGGTGCAAAACGGGTCGTATCTGAAGTCGCCGTATTACCTGCCGCTCGGTTTTCCGGATGGCATGTATCGCGTCGGCCCGCTCGCCCGCCTGAACGTCGCCGAGCAAATGGGCGTGCCCAAAGCGGACGCGGAGTTGAAGAAATTCAGGAAGCTGGGCCGCGGTGTGGTTACGTCGTCGTTCCTCTATCACTACGCGCGCCTCATCGAAATCCTCGCCAGCCTCGAATACATCGAGCGCTACCTGGACGACCCGGACCTCTTGAGCGATTACCTGCGCGCCGATGCCGGCATCAACAGTCTGCACGGGGTGGGGGTGAGCGAAGCCCCGCGCGGCACGCTCTTCCACGACTACACCGTGGATCGCAACGGCCTGCTGCAAAAAGTGAATCTCATCGTCGCCACGGGCCAGAACAACCTGGCGATGAACCAGACCGTGGCGCAAATCGCGCGGCACTATGTACGCGGCAACGAAATTCCAGAACCCCTGCTCAACCGCATCGAACACGGCATCCGTTGCTACGACCCGTGCCTGAGTTGCTCGACCCATGCCGTCGGACAAATGCCGCTGCAGGTGCGGTTGGTTGGATCGGACGGAAAAGTTTTGAACGAGGTCACTCGCGGATGACAGTAGCCGCCGACGTGAGGAGGCGGATTCTCGGCGGTGCGTCCGCCTCCTCACGTCGGCGGCTACGCGAAACGGTTATGCAGACCACCCATCTCCTCGTCATCGGTTACGGCAACACGCTGCGTTCCGACGACGGCGTCGGCCCGCGCATCGCCGAAGCAGTAGGCGCATGGCGTTGGCCCGGCGTCAGCACGCTGATCTGCCAGCAACTCTCCCCCGAGCACGCCGACCCAATCTCACGCGCCGACGCCGTCGTATTCGTGGATGCCACCGTGGACGCGCCGAATGAAGTTCAGTTGCGTCCACTCGAACCCAACGACTCCTCGCAACTCATGGCCCACGCCGCCGACCCGCGCACGATGCTGGCGTTGGCCCGTGACGTCTTCGGCCACACCACGCCGGCCTGGTGGCTGACGATTCCCGCGGCAAACCTGGAGTTCGGCGAAACGCTGTCCCCCGTCGCCCAATCCGGCATGGCTACGGCTCTGGAAAGAATCCGGTCGCTCTGCCATTCGCTGCAATTGAATTTAGCGCCGCCAGCCAGCCGGGGCGATTGAGCAGCCATTCTAACTGAAGTAGATTGACAAAAAAGGGCAACTGATTGACAAAGACCGTGTAGCCAGGCCCACATGGGCCGGCTATAGGTTCGTACTAGCATGGTACAAGCGTACAGCGGCCGGTAGTGATGTGCCACCGGTAGGAAGATCAGATTTGCGCAAATGCAAACTTTCGTCGTCATGAAGCTGGTGCCGGACACCGTAGAGGAAATGACGGTGGCCGCCGATGGCAAATCCCTGGAGACCGAGTACCTCCGGTTGAAGCTGAGCGACCCCGATGAGCATGCCTTGGAGGAGGCGCTGCTCCTTAAGGAGAGGCAGGGCGGCAGCGTGACGGCGGTGGCGCTCGACGGACCCGAAGTGGACGATGTGCTGTTCACGGCGCTGGCGAAAGGAGCCGATCGGGCGGTCAAGTTGACCGGCGACGTGGCCGGCATCCGGAGCAGGTCCGCCGCCCGCGTCTTCGGGGCGTTCCTGACGGGCGAAGGCAAGGCGCTGCCGCCAGACACGTTGATCTTTGTGTGCAGCCAGGCGATTGACGACCTCGACGGGGAGTTGGGGCCTTACCTCGCCGAGTTGCTCGGCCTGCCCTATGTGTGTGTGGTGACGGCGGTCGCGTCGCGCGAGGGGAAAGCCGTGATCACCAAGGAATTCGCCGGCGGTTGGCGTGGGGAAATTGAATTGCCCCTCCCCGCGGTGCTCGGCATTCAGTCGGCCGAAAAGCCGCCGCGCTACGTGCCGGTGGCCAAAGTGCGCGCGGCCATGAAGACCGGCCGCATCGAAACCGTGGAGGTGACACCGCCGGATCAACTTGGACCATTGAAACTCGAACGCATGTACAAACCCGAAGTGACGGGCGGCGCCACCATGATTGAAGGTTCGCCGGAGCAGGCGGCGGATCAAATCGTCGCAGTGCTGTCGAAAAGCAACTTGATTTAGGAGACGCGCGTATGGCAGGTGGCATTCTCATTCTGGCCGAGCATCTCAAGGGCAACCTTCTGGACACGACGTTCGAACTGCTCGGCGCCGGGCGCAAACTGGCGGATGCCCTCGGTTCGCCGCTTTCCGTGGCGGTGTTCAGCGACGACGCTGCGTCTTTGACCGGGCCGCTGGGAGCGGCGGACAAGGTTCTGGTGGTTGAAGACCTGCATCTGGCCACGGCGCCCGCCAGCACGGCCGCCGCGTTGCTGGTCAAGCTCCTGGAGCAGCAACAGGCCTCGCTGATCCTGGTTGGCGGCACGAATGTTTCGATGGGCATCGGCACATTTGTCTCGGCCCGTGCCGGGCTGCCTTGCGTGAACTTTTGCCGGGGGCTGCGGGTTGAGGATGGCGCGGTGATCGCGACGAGCCAGCTTTTCGGCGGCAAGATTTTTGCGGACGTGCGGCTCCCGGAGGCGCGCGGCGTCATCACGGTCTGCCCCGGCGCGTTCCCGGCCGATGCGGGCCGCAGCGATCGGGCGCCGACAGTGGAGAAGACTTCGATTCCCGTGGAAGTGCCAAGGGAGCTTTTCCAAAAGTACATCGAGCCGGAGGCGGGGGACGTGGACATTTCCAAGCATGACGTCCTCGTGGCGGTGGGTCGCGGGATTCAGACCCAGGATAACCTGACGCTGGCGGAGGACCTCGCCACCGCGCTGGGCGGCGTGGTGTGCGCCTCGCGGCCGGTGATTGATCAAGGCTGGTTGCCGCTGAGCCGCCAGGTGGGCAAATCGGGCCTGTGCGTGAAGCCCAAACTCTACGTGGCCCTCGGGATCAGCGGCGCGCCCGAGCACGTGGAGGGCATGCAGAGTTCGCAGTTGATTGTGGCGATCAATACGGACCCGCATGCGCCGATCTTCGATATCGCGCACTACGGCGTTTGCGGTGACCTGCTGGAGATCGTGCCGGCGCTGACGGACAAAATCAAAGCCCGAAAGGCCTGACGCATCGTGAACACCGACCCCATCCAAATCTCCGTTCTGGGTGTGCCCGGCATCGCGGTACTGTGGCTGCTCGCGGCGCTGGCCTTCGGCGCGTTCGGGTGGCGGGTGTATCGGTTGATCGGACTCCTGCGGCGCGGGCGTTCGGAGAACCGGTTGGATCACCCAGTCAAACGTCTCGCGCACGCCCTCAAACACGTGCTCCTGCAACCCCGCCTCTTCAACGAGCGCAGCATCGGCCTGCCGCATTTCCTGATCTTCTGGGGGTTCATGCTCTACGCGACGTGTTTCAACTGGGCTTTGGCGCGCGGGTTGTTCCCGTTCCTGCCGATTCCGTATCCGGATGAACTCTCCGCGGTCATTTTGTGCCTGGAAATCTTCTCGGTGCTGGTGCTCGTCGCACTCGGAGTCGCCTTGGCGCGACGGCTGTTCTTCGCGCCGCCGCACCTCCACCTAAGCTTCGATGCCAATCTCATCCTGGGTCTAATCGGCCTGCTCATGCTTAGCACACTCTTCGGTTCGGCATTCCGCATCCAGGCCGGCGAAGCGCAAGCGGGCGGCTGGCTGCCGTTCGGCAGTTTGCTCGCACCAGCGTTTGCCGGGATGTCGGAACCCGCGGCGCACGGCTGGGCCAAGGCCATGTGGTGGCTGCACATCCTCGTCGTGCTGTTCTTCCTGGTGTACTTGCCGTACTCCAAACACCTGCACCTGCTGGCGTCGCCCTTCAACGTCTTCTTCAGCCAGGCCGCCACGCGCGCGGTGGGCGACCTCACGGTTCAGGGTGCGAAGGACGACCTCACCGCCGGCGCGGCGAAGTGGGAGGAGTTGACTTGGAAGCAGTTGCTCAGTGGCTTTTCCTGCGCCGAGTGCGGGCGCTGTGACCGTTCGTGTCCGGCGGCGGCGTCCGGTTACTCGCTCCAGCCTCAGCAGATCGTTCAGAAGATCAAAGACCACATCCTCCACGTCGGCCTCAAGTCTGCCAACGGCGACAGCCGGCCCAACCTGGTCGGCGATGTGATCGCGCCCGGTGAGCTATGGGCCTGCACGACGTGTCTGGCCTGCATGAACTGCTGCGCCGTTTGGAACGAGCAGGTGCCGCTCATCGTCGCGCTGCGCCGTCACCTCGTCAGCCAGGGCGAAGTGGATCGCCCGGTGCAGGATATGCTCGGCAGTCTGCAACGGTACGGAAATTCCTTCGGCAAGTCCGACCGGATGCGCGCCCGTTGGGTCCAGACCGCCGGCGTTCCGATCAAGGACGCGCGCAAGGAGCCGGTGGAATACTTGTGGTTTGTCGGCGACTACGCCTCGTACGACCCGCGCTGCGAAGACATCACGAAGAAGACCGCCCAGGTGTTTGCCCGGGCGGGGCTGGACTTCGGCCTGCTCCACGAAGCCGAGCGCAACGCCGGCAACGACGTCCGCCGCATCGGGGAGGAGGGTCTCTTCGAAATGTTGCGGGAGAAAAACATGCAGGCTTTTGCCAAGGCGCAGTTTCGGGCCGTCGTCACCACCGACCCGCACACGCTCAACACCCTGAAGAACGAGTATGCCTGGAACAGCCACACCGTGCCGGTGAAGCATTACACGGAAGTGCTCGACGAGTTGGTCGGGGCCGGCAAGCTGCCATTGAAGCAGAAGCTCACGGGCCGCGTGACCTACCACGACCCTTGTTACTTGGGCCGCTACAACGGCGTCTATGACGCTCCCCGCCGTGTGCTGCGCGCCCTCGGCTTGGAAGTCGTCGAGATGCCGCGCTGCCGCGACCGGAGTTACTGCTGCGGCGCGGGCGGCGGTCGCATCTGGATGGAAGACACGCCCGGCATCAAGGAGCGTCCGGCCGAGAGTCGTGTCCGCGAGGCCGCCGGACTTGCGGGCGTTTCCACGCTGGTGGTCGCCTGTCCCAAGGACATCGCGATGTTCCGCGACGCGGTCAAGACCACGGGCAACGAGGGTAAAATCCAGGTCAAAGACATGGCCGAACTGGTCTGGGAGGCCATGAACTGAACGAGGAGGAACGACCGACATGGTAGCACCCAAAGAACAATTCGCCGGTGAGGATGAGCTCACGCTGGACAACCTGCTGCAAACGCCCGAAGGCGGCCGCATCATGAGCTGCATTCAATGCGGGATGTGCGCCGGCACCTGTCCGTATGGCGAGTACATGGCGTATCCGCCCCGCCAGATCATCAACATGCTTCGCTCGGGTTTGATCGAGGAAGTGTTTCAATCGGACAGCCTGCTGAATTGCGTGGCCTGTTACGCTTGCCTGGCCAAGTGTCCCCGCAAGATACGGCTGACGGAAGTGCTTTTGCCGCTGGTCAAGGAGCGGGTCTTCGAACAACTCCCCAACGTGCCGAAGGAATTGCAGAGCGCCTTGCAGAACACCCTCCGTTACGGGAATCCCATGGGCCTCTCGCCGGCCAAACGGGTGGAATGGGTCAAGACCGCCGGGGTGCCGATCCGCCTCCTGCCTCAGGACCCGAAGCCGGTGGACGTGCTCTGGTTCGTCGAGTGCTATACCTCGTACCATCCGCGCGGCCAGGAAAACAGCCGGGCCGTGGTGAAACTCCTGCGCGCGCTCGGGGTGGATTTCGCCATTCTCGGCAACGAGGAACGCTGCGCGGGCGAATGTGCCAGGCTCGTCGGCGAGGCGGGACTGTTCGACACGCTACGCGAACGGAACATGGGCGTGTTCCGCAAGTACAAGTTCAACCGCCTGTTGACCAGCGGCGCGCACGCCTACGACGCCTTCCGGTATCTCTACCCGCCCCTCGGTTTCGATTACCCGCTGGAACACACGACCACCTTCTTCGCCAAGGAACTGGCGGCGCTGAAGCCAAGGCTCACCAAGAAGCTGGATTATCGTGTGACCTATCACGACTCCTGCTGTCTGGGGCGGCACAACGGATTCTACGACGAGCCGCGCGCTCTGCTGAACGCCATCCCGGGCGTCAAGCTCGTGGAGATGGCGCACAACCGGATCAACGCCCTCTGCTGCGGCGGGGGCGGCGGCGGCATGTGGCTGGACACCTACTACAAGGCCAGGAGCATGGAGCGGCTCTCCGACCGGCGCGTCCAGGAAGCCATCGCCACGGGCGCGGACGTGCTCGCGGTTTCCTGCCCGTACGAAGTGTCACGCTTTGAAGACGCCTTGAAGACCGCCGGCCACGACAAGCAGATGGTCGTGCGGGATGTGGTTGAACTGCTGGCTGAATCACTGGAGGACTGACCATGGCAAGAAACACCAACGGACCTGTTCGCATCGGTTATTACATCTGCCACTGCGGCACCAACATTGCCGGCATGGTGGACGTGGACTCTGTGGCCAAATACGCGGCGAAGCTGCCCGGCGTGGCCGTGTCGCGGGACTACAAATACATGTGCTCCGACCCGGGCCAGGAGCTGATCCAGCGCGACATCAAGGAGCACGGGCTGAACCGCGTGGTGGTGGCCTCTTGCTCCCCGCTGCTGCACGAGCACACGTTCCGCAAAGCCACGGAGCGCGGCGGCCTCAATCCGTTTTTCTTTCACATGGTCAACCTGCGCGAACACGACGCTTGGGTCCACACCGACCGGGAAGCGGCGACCCGCAAAGCCAAGGCGCTGACGCACGCCGCCATCCGGCGCGTGGCCCATCATCGGGCGCTCGAAGTGAAGAAAGTGCCCATCCATGCCGACGCACTGATCGTCGGCGGCGGCATCGCCGGCATCCACGCGGCGCTGACCCTGGCCAACGCCGGCAAGAAGGTTTACCTCGTCGAGCGCGAGCCAAGCATCGGCGGCCACATGGCCCAGTTCGACAAGACCTTCCCGACGCTCGATTGCGCGGCCTGCATCCTCACACCCAAGATGTCAGCCGTGGCCGCCCACGAGAACATCACGCTTTGGACCTACTCCGAAGTCGCCAAGGTGGACGGTTACGTCGGGAACTTCAAAGTAACGGTGCGCCGCAAACCGCGTTACATCTTGGAAGACCTCTGCACCGGCTGCCAGCAATGCGTCGAGGCGTGCATCTACAAGGAAGCGAAGTTCCCGGACGAGTTCAACCTGGGCCTCAGCAAACGGAAGCCCATTTACCTGCCGTTCCCGCAGGCGACACCGCCGGTGACGGTGATTGATCCGCAAACCTGTATCGAGTTCAAGACCGGCAAGTGCAAGAAGACCTGCGTTGAGGCCTGTGCCGACCGGAAGGCGATTGATTTCAAGCAAGAGGAGGAGATGAAGGAAATCCAGGTCGGCACGATCATCATCGCCACGGGGTTCCGCATCTTCGACGCCACGCGCACGCCGTACTACGGGTATGGCGTTTATCCGAACGTGTACAACGCCCTCGAAGTCGAGCGCCTGGTGAACGCCTCCGGCCCCACCGGCGGCGAGATCATCCTGCGCAACGGCAAGAAACCCGAGACCGTCGGCATCGTCCACTGCGTCGGCTCGCGGGACGAGAACACGAACAAGTATTGCTCGCGCGTCTGCTGCTTGTATTCCTTGAAACTCGCCCATTTGATCAAAGAGCACAGCGGCGCCGAGGTCTATAACTTCTACATTGATATGCGCACGCCGGGCAAGAGCATGGAGGAGTTCTACAACCGCGTGGCCGAAGAGGGCGTTCACCTGGTGCGCGGCAAGGTGGCGGACGTTTACCCCGAGTCACCCGCCAGCGGCAACGGCCGGCTCGTGATGCAGGTGGAGGACACGCTGTTGCAACGCGTCCGCAAGATCCCGGTGGACATGGTGGTACTGAGCGTGGGCCTGGAGCCGCAGGCGGACGCCCAGGATGTGCGCCGGCTGTTCAACATCTCCTGCGCCAGCGAAGGATTCTTTCTCGAACGCCATCCCAAGCTGGCGCCGGTCAACACGTTCACCGACGGCATTTTCCTGGCCGGCTGCTGCCAGGGCCCGAAAGACATCCCCGACACCGTGGCCCAGGCCGGGGCCGCCGCCGCCGAAGCGCTGGCGTTGATTGACCGGGGCCACGTGGAACAGGAACCCAACACGGCGTACATCACCGAAGAGGACTGCTCCGGTTGCAAATCCTGCATTCCATTGTGCCCGTACACGGCCATCACCTTCAACGAGGAGAAGCTCAAAGCGGTCATCAACGAGGCCCTGTGCAAGGGCTGCGGGGTGTGTGTGGCCGCGTGCCCGTCGGGTTCGATCCGGCAGCACTTGTTCGAAGACGAGGAAATCTTCAGCGAAATCGAGGGAGTACTGGCTTATGAATAACGGACAATGGCAGCCACGCATCGTGGCATTCTTCTGCACCTGGTGCACCTACACCGCCGCCGACCTGGCCGGCGTGTCGCGCATGAAGTATGCGCCCAACGTGCGCATCATCCGGCTGATGTGCTCGGGCCGGGTGGACCCGCAGTTCATCCTCGACGCGCTGGCCCGGGGCGCCGATGGGGTCCTGATTGGCGGCTGCCACCTCGGCGACTGCCACTACATCGAAGGCAACTACAAGGCCCTGCGCCGGTTCGAAATGCTCAAACGCATGTTGCATGACATGGGGATTGAAGAGGACCGCGTGCGCCTGGAATGGATCTCGGCCGCCGAGGGCGAGAAGGTGAAGACGGTCGTCAACGAGATGGTGGAGAAACTCAAAGCACTCGGCCCGCTCGATCTGCCCAAACAGTTTGCCGAGTCGGACAAGGAAATGCTCGCCCTCGAACACGCCGTGCACGAGCAGGAACAGAAACAACAACCGGAAGCGGAGGTGACTCATGTCAGCTAAACCCAAGGTCGCGTTTTACTGGTGCGCCTCGTGCGGCGGTTGTGAGGAAGCGATTGTGGACCTGGCCGAGGACATCCTCGGCGTGGTCGAGGCGGTGGATATTGTGCTGTGGCCCGTGGCGATGGACTTCAAGAAGAAGGACGTGGAAGCCATGCCGGACAAGTCCATCGTCGCCACTCTGCTCAACGGCGCCATCCGCACTTCCGAGCAGGAGGAAATGGCGCACTTGCTCCGGCGCAAGAGCCAGTTCCTCATCGCCTACGGCGCCTGCGCGCATCTCGGGGGGATTCCGAGTCTGGCGAACCAGTTTCCGCGCGAGCAGTTGCTGCGGTTCGTCTATGAGGAATCGCCTTCAACAGCGAACGAGGCCAAGACGCGCCCGCAGACCTCGTTCCAGAACAACGGCCACGATGTCACGCTTCCGGAGTTTCGCAACGTCGTCCGCGCCCTCGACCAAGTGGTGGACGTGGACTACTACATCCCCGGCTGTCCGCCGACGCCCAAGCTCACCCAGGCCGCTGTTGGCGCGTTGCTCGCCGGCAAGCTGCCGCCCAAAGGCACCGTGCTCGCGCCGGACATCGCCCTGTGTGACCAATGCCCCCGCAAGGCAACCAAGCCTGCCGACCTGAGCTTCACCGAATTCAGGCGCCCGCACCTGACGCCGCTCGACGCGGAGAAATGCCTGCTCTCGCAAGGCATCGTGTGCATGGGCCCGGCCACGCGCGGAGGCTGCGAAGCCGTTTGTCCGTCCGGCAACATGCCCTGCACGGGCTGCTTCGGCCCGACCTCGCGCGTGAGGGACCAGGGCGCGAAGATTCTCTCCTCGCTCTGCGCCAATCTCGCGGCCAAGGACGGGAAAGAAATCGGCGAAATCCTTTCCGGCATTCCCGATCCGGTCGGCACGTTCTACCGCTACGGCCTCGCGAAGAGTCTGCTGCGGCGAAAAGTGGATTTGCCTGTGGACCATGGTCAACACGTCAGTTCGTAAACCCTGTGATGAACATCCAACATCCAACACCCAACGCCGAACATCCAAAGAGAAGCGGCACCGGAGTTCATTCGATGTTGGATGTTCTCGCGAACTCAAACTGGGTATCGTCCTGCCCGTGCCAGCAATCGCCGGCTTTCCAAGCGTTCCGGAGTGTCGAATTTCAACAGGGCAGCCGTCGCGCGACCTGTGGGCGTCAACGGGACGATCCAGGCACCTTCGATTCGGAAGTGGTCCGACCACTTGTCCCGGCGCGGGTGGAAAAGGAAAACCGGCTGGCCGCTCTCCGGATCAACGGACGCCAGATTCGTCCCTTTGTGGCGATTGCAGTGGTAGCAGGCGAAGGCGAGGTTTTCCGCCGCGGTCTGGCCCCCGTGTTGTTCGGCAACGATGTGATCGGGTTCGTGCGGAACGCCCGCGTCGTCTTGATGGACGCGGCAGTATTCACAGCGGCCACCGGCGCGCTGCAGGACCTCGGTTCGGAGCGCGGCCGGAATCCACTGCGTGCTCATGCGGCCCGCAGGTGCAACCGTGCCTGGGCCTTGACCTGGGTGATCACATGGTCCAGTTCGCCGATATCGTCCATTTCGGCTTCTTCCTCGGGAGTGAGATGGCCTTGCTTGTTGCGCCGAAGGAGTTCGCGGGCGCGCTCGACGGCGGCCTCTGACGGCCGAAACGCGATGATTTCGCTGGGCTGCGGCCCGCGAGCAAGAAACGCCAGGAATTCGCGGCGGAGGCCGGAGGCCTGGGCCCGGTGTTGCCGCAAACCCAGTTCAAGGATTTCAGCCAGATGCTCACGTTCAGGCTCCACCTGCTTGGCCAGCCTGTCTGGAATCTCAATGGTCACTTGCATCGCACGAACCCTAAGGCAACGGACGACCGCCGTCAAATCCAACGCCGGGGCGTGCGCTTCGTTCCCTCCTGCGCCCACGATCACGAAGGCCGCCATGGGCGCGGTCCTCGAAAGCCGGTCCCAGCCCAAGGGCAGCCCGCTCGCGCCGGACGCTGGCCGGCATCCCGGACCCGGTGGGGACATTCTATCGTTACGGGCTGGCCAGATCGTTAATTCGGAAAAAACGGTAAGGCGCGCGTGAAAACCGGACCGAGCATCTTGAGCTTCTTGGATGGCAAAGGGCTGGCACGCGGCCGCATGGCCCACCAGAACGGCGTGAAGGTCCCCATCGTCACCAAACTGGCGTTGAGTTTTTTGCTCATCATCGTCCTCACCAGTGTGATCCTGAGCGTGGTGGGGGTGCAGATCATTGGCCATCGCGTCGTGGCCGAAGCCCAGGAGAAGGTCCGCACCGATCTCAATTCGGCACGCGAGATCTACTTGAACAAGCTCAGCCACATCAAAGACGTGGTCCGGTTGACGGCGGACCGGGTGCTCCTCTTGAACGCTCTGTTCTCCGGAAACATGAAGCAAGCTATTGACGCGCTTGGGAAAATCAAAGAGCGGGAAGGCCTGGATGTGCTGACCATTACCGACAAGTCGGGCAAGGTGCTGTTGCGGACCAGCAACTTGATCCTGTCGGGCGACGACCAGGGTCGTGATGAACTCGTGCGCGCGGTCATCGAACGGAAGGAACCCGCGGCGGCGACGGCGATCATTCCCGCCGGGGAGTTGCGGAAGGAATCCCCGCTGCTGGCTGAGCGGGCTTATTTCAAGTTCATCCCGACTCCCAAGGCGCGGGTGCGGCAGGAACAGGAAGAAACGTCGGGCATGATGTTAAGAGCCGCCGCGCCGATTTTCGACCTCGACAACAACTTCATCGGCGTGGCCTATGGCGGAGTGCTCCTGAACCGAAACTTCGAGATCGTTGACAAGACCAAACAGACCGTGTTCCAGGATCTTAAATACAAGGGCGAAGACATCGGCACCGCCACGCTGTTTCAGGACGATCTGCGCATTGCGACGAACGTGAGGAATAGCGACGGCAGCCGCGCCATCGGCACGCGCATTGCGGAGGACGTGTACCAGCAGGTCGTCAAGAAGGGCAAACAATGGATCGGGCGCGCCTACGTCGTGAACAACTGGTACATCACCGCCTACGAGCCGATCCGCGACATCCGCCACCAGATTGTCGGCATCCTCTATGTCGGCATTCTGGAGCAGAAGTATCTGGACATCAAGCGGCGCGCCATCTTCACCTTTCTCGCGATCACGCTGGGGGGCGCGTTGGTCACGATGGCGCTCGCTTACGTCATTTCCCGCAACATCTCCACGTCGCTCAACAAGCTGGTTTCCGCCTCGCGCGAAGTGGCGCACGGCAACCTGGACGCCAAGGTCGAGGTCCGGTCCAACGATGAGTTCCGGGAGCTGGCGGACACGTTCAACTGGATGGCGTCGTCTCTGAAAAAACGGGATGAGAAACTCAAGGAATTCGCCCGCACCAAGATCATGGAGTCCGAGCGGCTGGCGCTCATTGGCCAGTTGGCCGCGGGCGTGGCGCATGAAATCAACAACCCGCTCGAGGGTATCGTCACTTATTCCCATCTGCTATTGGAGAAAACGGCCGACGGCAATGGCACCAAAGACCTGGCGCAAAGAATCGTCAACCAGGCCGACCGCTGCCGGGATACGATCCGCGGCTTGCTGGATTTCTCACGCCAGCGCAAACCCGCCAAGCGACCGTCCAACGTGAACGCGGTGCTGGAGGAGTGCATCGCTTTGGTGGAGAACCAGTCGCTCTTTCACAACATCCAGATCACAAAAGTTATCAAGGCGGACCTTCCGCCGGTCGTCATGGACCCTTCGCAAATCCAGCAGGTGTTCATGAACATGATCATCAACGCCGCCGAAGCGATGAACGGCAGCGGGCGGTTGACGTTGAGCACACGTGTCGCCGCGGCGGAGAATGCTGTGGAAATCGAGTTCAAAGACACCGGACACGGCGTCAAACCCGAGGACCTGGAGCGAATCTTCGATCCCTTTTTCACGACCAAAGAAGTCGGCCATGGCACGGGCCTGGGTCTGGCGATCAGCTACGGGATTGTCAAAGAGCATGAGGGCTCCATCTCGGTGGAGAGCGAGGTGGGCAAGGGCACCACGTTCACCGTCCGGTTGCCCATGACTGTGGAAGGCGAGGCTTAGCCGGTGAACACGAACCAGAAAATACTTGTGATTGACGACGAAGACGTCGTGCTGGATTCCTGCACGCGCGTGCTGGCGGGCGAGCATTACCAGACCGCCACGGCGCGCAACGGCACGCTGGGCCTGCAGCAAGTGCAGGCCTTTCAGCCCGACCTCGTTTTCGTGGACCTCAAAATGCCGGGCATTTCCGGTTTCGAGGTCATCGAGCGCCTGCACGTCTCGGATCCGACCGTCGTCACCATTGTCATTACCGGCTACGCCACGCTCAACTCCGCGGTCCAGGCCATGAAGCAGGGCGCGTTTGATTTTCTGCCCAAGCCGTTCACGCCCGAAGAACTGCGCCTGATCACGCGCCGCGGGCTGGAGCGCCGGCGGCTCATCCTGGAAACCCAGGCGCTGCGGCGGGAAAGGGAAACGCTGCGGGAGCACTTTGCCGCCATCGTGTCCCATGAACTGAAATCGCCGCTCAGCGCGGTCCAGCAGGGCCTCTTCGCGCTGGCGGCGGACTTGTCCGGGCAGTTGACGGCCGAACAGAAGGACCGGTTCGAGCGCCTCAAGGTCCGCATTGATGAAATGGTCAAGCTGATTCACCGATGGCTGCAGGGGATGTCCGGCGACTTTCAGAAGCTCAGGGAAAGCTTCGCGCCGATGTCCGTCGCTCCCGCCATCCGCAAGGCCGTCGAAGTAGTCCAACCCGAGGCGACCCGCAAGAGCATTGACATCGTGACTTCGCTCGCCGAACCGGCGCGCCCGGTGCTCGGCCACGAAGGCAGTCTGACGGAGGCCCTGGTGAATTTGATCGGGAACGCTGTCAAGTACTCCCATCCCCAAGGCCAGGTCCAGGTCAAGGCCGTGAACAACGGCGACGCGGTCGTCATCTCGGTGGCGGACTCCGGCGTGGGCATCGTCCCGGAAGACATGCCTTTCATCTTCCAGGATTTCTATCGTGGACGGCCCTCGCCAGCGGCCGAACACGGTTGCGGACTGGGGCTGGCCATCACCAACCGCATTGTCGAAGCGCACGACGGTGAGATCTCAGTGGAAAGCCAGCCGGGCAAAGGGAGCGTCTTCGTCATTCGTCTGCC
>CAYIIH010000088.1:0-20096 GCA_964363225.1 uncultured Verrucomicrobiota bacterium
CGGCGATGCCGGATGGAAATCCCGCTCCCACTGCCACGGTCTGCTGGCATAAGAGGGTCTGGGCCAACGTAAGAGACTATATCGCTACCACGGATTTGAAGTCAAGGTTTGAACAAGTGTGTTACTCGGCCCATATTACTCCGCCCATTCCGCCGCGCCGCCGACTGGTTTGCTGAGATGAGACGAACGCGCGAAATTGCCCAAAATGGGCCATTGACACCGCGGCGTGGTTTTGGTCTTATTTGACCCCTTTTGATGAGGGAACTTATGTACGCAGTCTTAGAAACAGGTAGCAAACAGTATCGTGTCACCGCCGGTGACACACTCGAGATCGAACGCCTGGAAGTCGAAGCCGGGCAACCGTTTACTTTTGATCGGGTCTTGCTGGTGAACAACGATGGCCAAGTCACCGTGGGCGGACCGACGGTTGCCAATGCGAAAGTCGTGGCCGACGTGGTGGAACATATCCGCGGCCCCAAGAAAGTCGCTTTCAAGATGAAGCGCCGCAAAGGGTACCACCGCACCGTGGGCCATCGCCAGGAATTGACGGTGGTAAGAATCAAAGAAATCAACGTGTAAAGTTATGGCACATAAAAAAGGTCAAGGCAGTTGCCGCAACGGGCGCGACAGCGTCAGCAAGCGGCTTGGCGTCAAAGAGTTTGGCGGGCAATTCGTCACCGCCGGCAGCATCCTCGTCCGGCAGCGCGGCACGAAGTTTCACGCCGGCAAAAACGTCGGCACGGGCCGGGATTGGACTTTGTTTGCGCTCATCGACGGCAAAGTCAAATTCGACAAAGACAGCCGCCGGATCAACGTGGAACCCGTGGCCGTCCTAGCCAGCAACTAAACTTTCATCCCGATGCCAGCCACGGCGAGGTCTTGGGCCTCGCCTTTTTGTTTGCGCGACAACGATGTTTATTGATGAAATCAAAATCTTCGCGCGAGCGGGCCACGGCGGCAAAGGGTGTGTGGCGTTCCATCGCGAAGCGTTCGTGGCCAAGGGCGGGCCGAGCGGCGGCAACGGCGGGCGCGGCGGCGATGTCATCCTCCAAGCCAACCATGATCTGAACAATCTGATCGCCCAGTTTTATGCTCCGAGGCTGATCGCTGAACGAGGCAAACCAGGCCTGGGCAAGGGCATGGATGGCCACGCGGGCAAGGATCTGATCGTCAGAGTCCCGTGCGGCACGCTGGTTTGGAAGCTCGAAGCTTCTGTCGCGGTTTCGCCTCCCCAGGATTCCGAACCGATGGACGACGCCAAGCCTTCGCTCCAACTTTCCACCGGCCAACGTGCCCTGATGCGGCATTCTCATGGCGGGCGAGCCTTGGAAATCGATTTATCCGAGGAAGCCGAGAAAACCGTTTCCCACCCCGCCTCCGCAGCGGGTGAATTGATCACGGACCTGACGGATCACGGCCAGCAATTCGTCCTTTGCAAGGGCGGACGCGGAGGACTGGGCAACCGGAATTTTGCCACTGCCCGCCGGCAAACGCCCCGTTTTGCCCAACCGGGCGAACCGGGCGAAGAAGGCCATTTTCGTTTTGAACTCCGTTTGATCGCCGAAATTGGCCTGGTTGGCTATCCGAACGCCGGCAAATCGACCTTGTTGGCCGCAATTTCTCATGCCCGGCCGAAGATTGCGCCTTACCCGTTCACGACGCTGCACCCGCAAATCGGCATTGTCCAGTATCCCGATTTTTACCGGCTGACCGTATGCGATGTTCCCGGCCTTATCGAAGGGGCGCATCAGAATGTCGGTTTGGGCCACGCCTTCCTCCGCCACATCCAACGCTGCAAAATCCTCGTCTTGTTGTTGGACATGGCCGGGACGGACGGCCGTCTGCCCTGGGATGATTACCGGCAATTGCTCAATGAGCTTGGCCTCTATGATCCCCGGTTGCTGGAAAAACCGCGCCTGGTCGTGGCCAATAAAATGGATGAACCGGTCGCCGCAGCGAACTTGAACAAATTCAAGCGCCGGATTCCGAAAACCCCTGTCCTGCCTATGGCGGCGGCCTTTGACACAGGCATCGCCGGATTTAGAAAAATCATCCGCGAAGAGGTGGAAGCTGCGCGGAATCCTTGAGCAAACAGGGCGGCGCTAAGCCGTGACAATTCAATAGGAGCGCGGGCATCCATGCCTGCGTGTGCCGCAAGCGATGGCCAGCCATCGAGTTTTGCGAAGGCCTGCCGCTTGAGGGCGTCCCTCACCTCTTAGTGAGTTGTTTCACCGATGGGAAACGAACTCGGGCGGGCCGCAAAGACGGTTCTTTCATCAACGCGCAGGCATGGATGCCCGCGCTCCTGCTGCGTGGATACGGATTTCTTTCGGATTTCGACTTTCGGGCTTCGGACTTTCACGCAGCCATGGAATCGATAAACCGTCGCTTTTTTCGTCTGTTGCTTCTTTCTTCTTGATCTACCCCCTCTCTCCCGGCATTGCTTAGGAGCGCGTATGCTAAAAGCCGGCATCGTGGGTCTCCCGAATGTCGGGAAGTCCACATTATTCAACGCCGTCACTCGCTCTCATAAAGCGGCGGCGGAGAATTACCCCTTCTGCACCGTCGAACCCAATCTCGGCGTCGTCAACGTCCCCGAAGCACGGCTCGAAGCGCTGGCCAAGGTCGCCAAGGTTTCGACCGTTATCCCGGCGACCATCGAGTTTGTCGATATTGCCGGCCTGGTCAAAGGCGCGTCGCACGGCGAGGGCCTGGGCAACAAGTTCCTCAGTCACATCCGGGAGGTGGACGCCATCATCCAGGTCGTGCGCTGCTTCGAAGACCCCGACATCCATCACGTCACCGGCAGCATCGACCCCGTGCGCGACATCGAAATCGTCACCACCGAGCTGGTGCTGGCAGACCTCGAAACGGTGAAGAAGCGGCTGGAGAAAATCAACCGGGACGTCAAAAGAGGTGACAAACATGCGCTGCTCGAGGCGCATTTGCTGGAGAAATTCGAGCATCATTTGAATGCCGGCAATACCGCCAATACCCTCGGAATTCCCCTTTCGCCGGAAGAGAAGGCCATCATCAAAGGTTTCTTCCTGTTGACCAACAAGCCGACCGTTTTTGCGGCCAACGTGAAGGAAGCCGACCTGGCCGATGCCGACGCCAAGTTGGCTGTGATCCAAGTGCGCGACTACGCCCGTGCTCATCATGCCTGCGACACAGTGGTCATTTGCGCCCAACTCGAGAGCGATCTCGGCGACCTGTCACCGGAAGAGGCCCGGGAATATTTGAAGGAATTGGGCGTGACGCAATCCGGCTCCGGCCAGCTCATCCGCAGCGCCTACCAGGTGCTGGGCCTGCGCACGTTCTTTACCTTCAACGAAAAGGAATGCCGCGCCTGGACGGTGCATGCCGGAGACACCGCGCCCAAAGCGGCGGGCGTGATCCATACTGATTTCGAGCGCGGCTTCATCAAGGCGGAAACCGTCAAGTTGAACGACCTGGTGGCGTGTGGTTCTGTCGGCCACGCCCGCGATAAAGGCCACTACCGCATTGAAGGCAAGGATTACGTGGTCCAGGACGGCGATGTGATCCTCTTCAAGTTTAATGTCTGAATCCGTGGCCTCCGGGTCATCCGCGTGAGTTGCTCGGTCGCGGCGGTGGTCGCCGCAGCCGTTGATGAATTTCTCGGCGGCGGCGAGGTCGTCCTGGGGCGATTGCCACGGGTAAGATTTCTCACGTAAAAAGAGGCTGACCTGCCTGCCGCGGCTGCCGTACAAGCAGACGCAGTGGAGGTGGATGTCGGTCCAAAGTCCCGTCAGAGACGACCGAGAATAGCCCGCCGATTCATCATGTGCGACGGCCAAGGCTTTTGGCTCTGCCCGAAAGCGGCTCTCGCCGGGACGCTTTGGTTGGTGGCCCCAGGGCGGCCAACCGCCCACCTTGGGTGAATGTGCCTCCACTGCAGTTACGGCTCTGGAACGGCCATCCCAACAGCGCCCAAGCCGCCCCCTTAGGGCGGCCGATTGCCCCGGCGGCCTCACGCCCGGCCGGCCGTGAAAAACCTGAAAAATGATTTACGTTCCATTTTTTGACGCGCGAGGCGGGCGGTCGTGCAGAGCGAGTTTGCTTGCCGAGGCCGGAAAGTGAGCGCCGCGGAAGTTGACTGGATCCGGCAGTTGATGGCCGAGCATCCCGGTTTAAGCCGCCGGCGCCTCTCGGCCAAGCTGTGCCAGGCCTGGAACTGGATCCAGCCCCCTGGGCAGTCGCGCGACCGGGTCGCCCGGAGTCTGATGCTGGAGTTGCACCGGGCCGGCCCCATCCCACTGCCCGCCCAACGATTTTGTCCACCCAACAACGCAGCGCGACATCGGGCCCCGGCGCGCGAGTTGGTCTTGGCGGCCCCGCCGCGGGAGTGTTCCTTGGCCGCGTTGGGGCCGGTGGAAATCCGGCCCGTGCGGCCCACGCCGGCGGAAAAACTCTTCGGCAGCCTGCTGGAGACCCCTCATTATTTGGCCGGGGTCCAGTGCCAGGGCTAAAGGCAAGGCCCCCGAGATCCTGAGTCTGAGCCCGGCCCAACTGGAAGAGTTGCGGGTGAAGTGGGCGGCGCTGTGGCCCGGGGAGATTGACCAGTTGGTCGAGCAGTTATTGCGCACCCTCCAATGGATCCTGGGACTGATCCCAGCCAAGGAGACCCGCCTCTGTTTGCGGCGATCCGCTTTGAACTGGAGAAGCTGCGCGGCAAGCGCTGCGGGAAAATCTTCACCGCCCCGCCCCCCCCGGAGGCTGGCCTGGAAAAGTCCGATCCGACCGTCGGCCCCCTGCGGGGATCTTTGCGGTTCGGGGGCGGTCTGCCGCACTACCGGTTGGACCGAATGCAAACCGATCTGGGCGTGCGCCTGCCCGCCTCCATGCAATGGGAGCTCAGGGCGCAAGCGGGCCAAGCGATGGAGCCGGCGCAGGAGGCCTTGATCACGCTGGCAGCTCAAGGCCGGTTGATCCACAACGACGATACCCCCCTGCGGGGGCAGAGCCTGGCCAAGGAAGCTGGCCCCGCCGCTCAGGGGCCAGAGCGGCACCGGGATTTTCACCACCAGCCTCGTCTCCGAGGCAGAGGGCCACACGGTAGCGCTGTTCGTTACCGGGCCCCGTCACGCCGGTGAGAACCTGGACCAATTGCTGGCCCGGCGCGCCGCCGACTCCCCGCCTCCCATTCAGAGGTGCGACGCGCTCTCGCGCAATCCTTCCAAGGAGTTCCAGAGCATCCTGGCCAACGGTTGGAGTCACGGCCGGCGGCAATGGGTCGAAATTGCCCCAAACTTCCCCCAGGAATGCCAGCCCGTGTTGGAAAGCCTGGGCGAGGTTTGCCAACACCCTGCGCCGGCCAAGGACTGGGGCCTCTCGCCCGAGGCCCGGCTCCTGTTCCACCCGGAACACAGTCAGAAAATCATGGACGACCTCCACCAGTGGATGAGCCCGCCGTTGGAGCAGAAGTTGGTGGAACCTAACTCCGGGCTGGGCCAGGCCTTCAGCGACCTGCTCAAACACTGGGACCCTTTGACAGGAGAGTTTGGTGGCTATTACGGAGCCCCAGACAATGCCTTAATGAGTTTTGACAACCTGAATTCTCTGTATGGTCTTCGAAAGCCCTCGAAGTGTAATCAGTAACAATAATTCGTAGCAGGAGTCACCCATAAAGCCGTGCTATTCAATAGGAGCGTCAAGAGGCAAAACGTTTTTGGTCTCAACTTTTTTCTTTTCTGTTGAGTTCTACTGGCCGCCGAGATTGTTTTTCTCCAGCCGCGCTCAAACCAATCATTTCGGTCGTTGATTCCGGAGCCGCTTCCCCAAGGAAGCGATCCGTTCAGTCACCCATCTGGAGTTAGCCCGCGAGGGCGGGTCAAAGCACTTCACCTGCCGCTGGCGGGCAGGTCCACCTTTGAATTGAAAGGGGTAGGCGCACGTCCACACCGGCTCGACGAACGTGATTCACAGGCTTCAATTTCGTTCTTCATGTCCTATCGGCCATTGCCCAAGGGCCCGTGGCCCATCAGGAAGCAGCACTGGACCGACGGACTTAACGAATCGCCCGTGGGATTAGATTGGTTGCACAGGACCAGATTGCCGCCGGCGTCCGTGGAACGACCAAAAGACGATTATCTGAAGACTGATCGAGCCGGGAGAAGCGCTGAATAAGTCCATCCCAATCGTCGATCGAGTGAGAGAAACCATAAATGAAGTGTTATCCAATGTCAGAATGAGTGGACACCAACGTGCAAAAAACACTAATGAAGCGCAAAATGCCTCGCACATTGAACTGAAAGCCCTCGGGGAAGGACCGAAAGAAATGAAACCAAGGGTTGCTGTAAATGTTATCAGTCCGATGATTTAAGCTTCTCCTATGCCTTCGCGCTCCCGCCTGCCTCGTAGAAGCGCGTTGAGGACCTCGCGATGGGCGGCGGCCAAGGGCAGTTTTTTAAGCTCGGACACGCCGGCCCAACACATCTGGCCGAGTTCAGAAAAAGCTGCCCTGGGGCTGTGATTCTGCGCGACAGTGTCCGCGCCGGGGCTGTTTCCGCCGCCGATCCGCCCCGCTCTTGCGTCAGGACGCCCTGTCGGGCCGGCGCCATTCCTGCAACAGAAATCGCGGGCCGTAATTTCAAATACGTCCATCGTGATTCGATAACGGGTGATGCTGTGTCTGATCTGGCACAGCGGACGAAAGCTCCTCAGCCGAAGGCCAAACAGCCGAGCGGCCGCTGACGCAGGCTCCGTTTCCGCCGTCGTGATCTCCAGGTTCGGGAACTCCCAAAAACGAGCGTTCACGACGCCTTCAGGCCGTTGCCTGACCAAAAGACGCGCACCGTTTCTGATGACGAAAGCAACGAAACGGCGAGGCACCGTTGCCGGTCTTGTCCCCATGTTTGGGAACCGGTCGATTTGCGACTCGAGATAGGCAAAGCAGTGCGCGCGCAATGGGCACTCGGAACATCGCGGCTGCCTGGGTGTGCATACGGTGGCACCCAATTCCATGAGAGCCTGGTTGAGACTTGAACAGGTTCTGTCCCTCGTCTTCGACCTGTCGCGGCTCCCGGACGCTGCCGTTCCTATTGGCAAAGAATGGCCAGGACAGCGTGGCGCGACCTGAGCCGCGGAGGAAACCAATTGCTCCGCCAGCGTCCAAAGTCGCCGGCTCGTTCGTCCGTGGCGGGGATGGCCGCGCATTCCAAAGACGCGTGTCAAAACGCGAATGACATTGCCATCCACAATGGGGACCGGCTGATTGAAGGCGATGCTGCAAATGGCGCCGGCGGTGTAGCGGCCAATGCCGGGAAGCGCCCGCACCTCTGCAAAGTTCTCAGGGAACCGGCCTCCCTGCTGATCAACAATCATACGGGCGGCCTGATGCAAGTTGCGAGCGCGCGTGTAATAACCCAGCCCTTCCCACAATTTGAGCACTTTCTCCGTTCTTGCCTCGGCCAGCGCCTGGATCGTCGGCAATTCCTTCATCCACCGTTTCCAGTAGGGAATAACGGTTTTGACTTGCGTTTGTTGCAGCATGATTTCCGAAACCCATATCGCGTAAGGATCGCGCGTGCGGCGCCAGGGAAGGTCGCGGGCGCTACGGGCAAACCAGGCCAGGAGAGGCGGAACAAGATCGTCAGGCTTCTGCACAAGTGCGCAGCCTACTGAATGGCCCTGGCTGACTCAATCGTGGAGTCAATTCCGGGAGTCAACACGCCGGCTGGCCGCCCAGGTAAATCTGCAATTCCGCGATCTGATTGTCTCCCGCCAATTTCAAGAGGCAAAAATCGGCCGGTTGGCCGGCCTCAAATCGGCTGGGCAGCGCCATGAATTCTGCCGGTTGCCGCGCAAACCGGTCCCAAACCTCTTGCCAGGGAGAGTTCAGCATTTGTGCCGCCCGAAAGACCCCTTCAATGGGACGTAAGGCCGAGCCGGCGAAATTCGTCTTGCCCGGCTGGCGCACCACCTGATCGGCTCCCACTTCCACTTCCAGCCGTCCGATCGTGTATCGCCCTGGCAGAGCGCCCGCAGCCGCCATGGCATCGGTCGTGTAGTAAATGGACTCCTTCCCGATCACTCCATGCGCCAGCCGAAAAAAAGCCGGGGAAACATGAATGCCATCGGCAATCAGCCCGACCGTCAGCCCGGCGGTTTCAAACACGCGCCAAAGTATGTTGTCCTGGCGATCCAGTTCTTTGGGACAGGCATTGCCCAGATGCGTGAACCCGCGGGCGCCCGCTCCGACTGCTTGTTGCAGCACTGCCGCTGGCGCATTGGTATGTCCCAAACTCACCCTTATGCCCAACGAAACAGCCAAAGCGATCGCCTCCAAACTGCCCGGCCGTTCCGGCGCCACCGTCAGGAGCACAGGATCGGACCCGGTGATTTCGCGCAGTTCTTGGATATGCGCCGGAGTCGGATCGATCATCACCGCCGGATCGTGAGCGCCGCAAAAACCGGGTTCAGCCGACAAAAAAGGGCCTTCGATGTGCCACCCGGCAATCGCCGAATGCAGCCAAGCCGACCGGGAGCGCAAGCTGCGAAGATGACTGAGCCGAGCCATGAGCTTGGGCCATTCGTCGGTGATGAGCGTCAGCAAATACCGGCCGCATCCGGACTGATGCAAACCACGCGTGGCCACATGCAAGTCGTCTTCAGTGAGGTGATCCTGCTGAAAGTCGATGCCGCCAAAGCCGTTGACTTGCAGGTCAACCAAGGGCGGAGCCATCCACAGTCCCGGCGGCGGATTGCCGGCCAGTTCCAAGTGAGTGATTTTTCCGGCCTGCCACCGCACGCAGACCGGTTGGCGGGTCGCATAGTGCCAGGCGCATCGTTCCCCGGAGTTCATGGGTCTTTTGTCGGTCACGGGCGGGGGAGTTGGCAAGGATTTTAGTGAAAGTCCTTGTCAGGGCCGCGAGCGTCTGCGTAATTTTTCCCAAGTTTTTCACGTCAAAGAACAAAGAAAGAAATTGGAATTATGAAAGTTGAGTTTTACGGACATGTCCGTCAGTACCACAACATCAAGAACGAAATCGATGCGAACATCAAGGACGTGCTGGAGAGCGGCCAATATGTCCAGGGACCCATGCTCAAGCGCTTCGAAAGCGAGCTGGCCAAATACCATGGCACCAAATACGCCGTCGGCGTCGGCAACGGCACCGATGCGATCTGGCTGGCGCTCATGGCCCTCGGCATCGGTCCCGGCGACGAAGTGATCACGCATCCGAACACCTTTTTTGCCACGGCCGAAGCGATCTGGATCGCCGGCGCCACCGCTGTGTTCGTCGATTGCTGCCCGAAGACCAAATGCATCTGCCCGGCCAACATCGAGGCCGCCATCACGCCAAGGACAAAGGCCATCATCCCCGTGCACCTCTACGGCCAGTGCGCCGACATGATTGCCATCAAGAAGATTGCGGACAAGCACAACCTCAAGCTCATCGAAGACAACGCTCAGGCCATCGGCGCTTATGGCCAGGGCTTCAAGGTCGCCGAGTTGAGTGACGCCACGACGACCAGCTTCATCATCCAGAAGAACCTCGGCACCTTCGGCGACAGCGGCGCGCTCGTGACGAACAATCCGGACATCGATGCGCACATCCGTAAGCTGCGCAATCACGGCTCGAACGCGCGCAACGTCCACAGCTACGGCTTCAACAGCCGCCTGGATGACCTTCATGCCGGCATCTTGAGCGCCAAGCTCAAGCACATCGACGCCTGGAATGACCTGCGTCGCCAGTGGGCTGCCCGCTACACGGCCGGTCTCAAAGAGTGCCAGACCATCGACCTGCCCGTCGAATTGCCCGGTTACCGGCACGTGTTCCATCTCTACGTCATCGAAGCGAAGGAGCCGGAGCTGCGCGACCCATTGTCGGACTACCTCGTCAAGAATGGCGTGGATGCCAAGACCCATTACTCGATCGCCATCCACCAGCAGGCCGGTTATCCCTGGGGCAAAGGCGCGCGCATCGCCGGTTCGGTGGCCAACGCCGAGGCCAACGCCGCCTGCTGCATCAGCCTCCCGATGTATCCCGAATTGACCGAAGAGGAAGTGGACCACGTCATCGCCAAGGTGAAGGAATGGAACAAGGCGAACGCCGCGCACGGCAGCGACAAGCCCGGCCCGGCGCAAAGCGGTCCCACCTGCGCCTGCTGCAAATAAGCGTTTCAATCACGCGAGGGCCGGACGGCAAGCCGGCCCTTTTTCTCACCACCCAGACTCTTGAGCTTTCACCTATGAGCAAGTATTCCGTCCTCGTCGTCGGCATGGGCAAACGCGGCCTGCACCACGCCGCCACTTTCAACGCCAATCCCCAATTCCAGGTCGCCGGCATCTGCGACATCGACGCCGCGCGCCTCGACGCGGCCGCCGCCAAGCTCGGCAATCCGGAAAAGAGCACCGATGCCGCCGCGCTGGCGAAAGCGGTCAAGCCGGACGTGTTCTGCTTCTGCACGCTGCCGAATCTCCGCACGCCGATGATCCGGATCGGCCTCGAGTGCGGCGCAAAGCTGATCGCATTCGAGAAACCGGTCGCTCTCACCAGCGCTGAGTTGTTCGCCATCCGCGACTTGATGCGCCATGCCGGTGTGAAGGCCGTGGTCAGCCATCAGCACCGCTACGGCGTCCACTACCGCAAAGTGAAGGAGATCATTGCCAGTGGCGCGCTGGGCCGCATCCACACCGTCTATGGTACCGCCACCGGTTGGATGACGCACATGCTCTCCCACTTGATCGACTACACCTGCTGGTTCAACAACTACGCGCCCGCCACCTGGGCGATGGCCCAAGCCGCGGGCCGCGCAAAGCTGGCCGACAACCATCCGTCACCCGACTACATCGCAGGCTTCGTGCAATTCGCCAACGGCGTGCGCGGCGTCTATGAATGCGGCGCCGGCGCGCCCGATCAGCCCGAAGTCGCGAAGTGGTGGGGCAAAAATCGCCTCGGGGCGCAAGGCACCGAAGGCTTTGCCGAGGTGCTTACCAACGGCGGTTGGCGCGCCGTGACCAAGAGCAGAGGTTTCCAGAGCGGTGAAGGCGCGATGAATTACGACCTCGACATGCCGCCTTACATCCAGGAAATGGCCGATTGGCTGGACGACGACCGGAAAGTCCACTCCTGCAACTTCGACCACGCCTGCCTGGGCGCCGAGATCATGCTGGCCCTGCAACGCTCCGCAGTTGAGGGCGGCCAAGTTGCGCTGCCGCTCACGGCGGGCGCGGACGAACAAGCGATGCTCAAGACAAAAATCGCCGAACGCCCCGTGCTCGTGTCGTGCGAGCAGAACAAAAAGGAATTTGGGCTGGGGTAGGTCAACAGAGACGGAGTTAGGACGACTTCCGCCAGGGACAGCAGACGAATCTTGAAACCCGCCTTGTCTTCCCCAGGCCGGCTTGGTTAACTCAAGATGCCATGAGCAAGAAGACCAGTCTGGCTCCTGAATCACCAGGCAACATGCCGACGTCCGGCTTCGAGTATGACCTGCTCCTGTCACACGCCAGCGAAGACACAGCGCCGGCGAGCATTGCGGCAAGGTCATCCTCACCTGCTGCTCTCTTGAATCCGACAGTTCCAACCGCGAAACATGCGGAATGCACGAAAAGAAGAGGAACCCGACAAAATGGACTCCACACTCCGGAGGTGAAAGAATGCCGCTTCGGGGAATCTTCCTCTTTCGCTTTCCCGTATTTCGCGGTTCCTTGGGCTCTTTACGGGTTCAAAAACCGCAACGAGCAGGTGAAAGTCATCGGCGAAGGCCTAAAACTCTCCGAGATCGAAACCGAGCTTCACCGCGAACTTCGTCGGCAATCCTACGTCGAGGCCGTCGATCTGGAACAATTCGACGACGACCAAATCCAGGCCTGCCTCCGCAAGGCCCGCCCCGCCGCCGACGGGCAGAAAATCCAGAGCATCTACAACCTCAAAGAACTCGCCCAGCGCCCGCTCCTGCTGGACATGATTGTCAAATTCCTCCCCAAGCTGGAGGAAGGCAAACCTATCAACGCCGCCAACCTTTACACTGTCAATGCCAGACTATGGGTGGACCGCGAAGAAGCCAAAGGCTGCATCCTGGACAACGACTTGAAGTGTGCACCGATGGCATACTCGGATCTTCTGACGTGTCACGCCCAAGCCGCTCATCGCACCTGCGCAAGTTGTGGAGCGGCACGGCGGATACACAGAAACCCGCTGGTTACGCCGAACTTGACTCTTCCGCCGAAAAGCAACAGGCGTACCCTTGTTCAAGCAGTCCCTGACAACGGCCTGACGCGGCCGGACTTGTCACCCAGACTGACCAGGGTGTTTTTAAGCAAAGGCAAGCCGAGCAAGGGAGCTGGGCATGGGTCCATGATCGTGATGGCGACCGACCGTTCCAGGCCAAGCCAGTGGACTTGTCCACGGAACCACTTGGCAGGCACCAAGTTTCCATTAGCCAAAGCAATGTCTGAACTGTAGAAGTTGTCAGCCCCGGCAATGCTTTCAGCAAGCGATGGCGAAATGATCATGTCCAAGGCGCAACCGGTGTCCAGGACACAGTCCTTCAGTACGAACTCGCCGGCATCTTGCCCGCGCATTCTTGGACTGACAAACGGTGTGTTCTCAGAAATCCAGATTTGCTCTTCGGGTTGTGTTGACATCTCAAATTCTCCTCAGAACTCGTTCAAAACCTGGCTCGTAGCGGTAGAAGTAGATGGTTGGCTTCCGCAATGAATCAGCCCAATCCAAGGCCTCCAGCATCTCGCTAAAAATCCGGTGGTCTCCCGTATCCACATCAATTCCAACGATCTTCTCCCCGCCCGATAGAATCCCGTCGGCCAACAAACTCCTCCAGCGCATGCGGCCAAGCAGAGGCACGAAGATGTCAGGCCGTGCCTCGTAGTCTGAACCATAGAGGCGCCTCCACTCACGGGCGCACAGCGTGTTGTCCGCGGCCTCGGTGGAGAACTCCACAGACAACACCAGTGGCACAGAGGTTGTCTGTGGCTGTTGAATCCAAACGGGAGCCCGCAGACGACAGCAAGGCCGGTGAGGCGGCCCGCTGTGAAGCCAGCATCGGCGAATCGGCAGACGCTCGGCCACTTCAAAGGCGAACAGCGTCCGTTCTCCGGGGCTGACCGGCACCAAGATTTCGTGCCGTCCCGCCGCAGACATGGGGACGTTTCTCACCAAAGAGCCGCGCGCTCTCATGTGCCCTCCTTTACGATCGTCACGAGAAGGAGGTTCTCCGGGTGAAGCTTCTGGCCCCGCAACCCGGCTTTCAACTCCTCCAAGGTGTTGGCTGAAGCCACGACTTTCTCTCCGTCCAAGGCTACAGTCTGACCGTCATACTTCTGCTGCAAGTCGTCATAGTGATCTTCAACCCACTTGCGGGCCTGGAAAAGTGTAGTCTCTTTGGGATGTTCCAAGGCCTGTTTGACTTTTTCCATGAGTAGATCCCACACGTTCTCGTCGCTCTTGCCCAAGTAGTCGAGGGCGCCGGCTAGGAATGCCTCGCGACAGCTCTGGACGTTCGGATAGGCCGTCAAAACAATGACGTTCGGATTGAACCGCAGATGTCGGCAATCAGTGCAAGCCTGCGTGGAGACGAGTTCATCTTTCAGCAAGCCGAGTCCCGATTCCTGTCCCTCTTTCTCTTCTGCGGCGACAAGCCTCAGGTCGAGAACGACAACACGAAGTTCGTTCCGATGTTGACTCAGCAATCGCTTTGCCTCATCCAGGTTGTCGGCTTCCAAGACCTCGCAACTCAAGGATGAAAGCTGGCGGCGCAATGCAAAACGGACGTTGGCCTCGTCATCAATCACTAGCACTTTCGGAATCATGGCAAATGATCTGGTGTTTGGAACGGCAGACAAATCAGAAATCGCGCCCCTTCGCCATACTTCCCGCATTCCTTGATTCTCCCTCCGTGCGCCTCCACGATTTGGCGCACAATCGAGAGCCCCAGCCCAGAACCCTGCCGGAAAGAGACGAATGGCTCAAAAATGATTTCTTTGTGGTGGTCTGGGATGCCCGGTCCGTTGTCCGCGTAGTTAATCAAGGCACATTCGCCGGCCAAGCCCCAGCGAGTGAGCATCTCTTGGGGAGCGCGGCCCGTGTGAATAGTAATCCTGGCGTTTTCCTTCTTGAAACCCTGCGAGTTCTCAAGCAGTTCCATGAGCACATGGCGCATCTGGGCCTCGTCCAAGCTAATCACGGGACCGTCCGTCGGATCCTCATGGGAAAACTCATACTCGGCGCGCCAATCGGCAATCGGGTGGCTGCGGACAGTCACCTCAACGAACTTGCCCAACGCGCGGGGCTTCTTCTGGATGGCCAAGGGACCGGAGAATTTCTTAGCCTCGTTCACCACCGAGTCAATGCCTTCGCAGCAAAGCCAAGCCCGAGCGACCAGTTGGTCGCCGTCCGCCGGAAGGCTCAGTTTCTGAAGGATGGACAGCAAGCCCTTCGTCGCGAAGTTTTGGTTTCCGATTTTATGCGCCAAGCGCGCTGAGATCGTCCGCCACGCCTGTTCCGCCTGTTTGCGCCGCTCTTCGGCCAGCCGCTGGTTCTCGAACGTGACGACGATAACATTTGCCAGGATGGTCAGCACCTCTTCGTCTTCTTCGTTGAAGGCCGCCGCCAGTTCGCCGCTCGGCTCAAGCTTGTTCTCAATCTTCAGCACGCCGATCGTGCGCTCCTGCACCTTGAGAGGCGCTCCAAAGAACGACTTGCACACTCCACCCCGAGGCCATTGGACTCGGTCGTATTTGCCTTTCCATTGTGGGTGGGCTTCCGCATGAGGTCTTCCTCCTGTTGTCAGGACATGAATTCCTGTCTTGGCTATCTGTCCGGTTACACCCTCCTCGCGTCCGTATTCTGCCGGAATCGGGAGTCCCTTGGTGTAGTCTTCGACCCTTCCTGACCGAAGAGCTTCTTGGTAGGCCGGAGAGTTGGCCAGCAACCGCTTGTGGTATCCCTCGGCGGCCTTGATCCGCACTTTGCCATCTGGATCGATCAACCAAATGCTGCATGCCTCAGCCCGGGAAACCTCGAACAGCGTTGCCACAACTCGATCCAGCAAATCCTGTAGATCAAAGGCACTCACGATGATCTGCGAGATTTCCCGAATCGCCGTCAGCGTTCGAATCCGTGATTCTGCTGTCTGTCCGATTGTCACTGTAGTCAGTCGTTAAACTTGTCTGTTTCCACAACGATCATGACGGGACACTATCCCGGTCGAAAAGCACAGTCAAGACTGCCTGCTTTCTTGTCAGTGGCAGTTCCATTCAGCCGATTCGTTCAGCGACGAACGACGGGCATCTGGCGGCGGTGGGCGAGGCAGGCCGCCTGCGATTTAGGCCATTCGAGCAAGGCGAGACGTTTCTGAATGGCTCCGCCTTCGGCCCCGGCGCGTGGCTAGTCCTGCTGCCCGACGGCCGTTTCGACGGCACACCCGGAGCCCTGCGCTACCTCTGCTACACCGAGCAAGGCACCTTCAACTCCTTCACCGCCGAAGAACTCCAGAAAGAGTTCTACGACCCAAAAGCCGTCCAGGAAGTTGTCCAAATACGTCCGGTGAAATCCGAAATCAGAAGCCCGAAACCCGCAAGCCGGCGGGGAGCATTCGTTTCGGATTTCGGATTTCGAGTTTCGGATTTCCTTTCTTTCGCCGCCGCGGCGTCTCGGCAGAGCGCAGCTAACGTCCTCACTGCATACGGACGCTTGGGACTGTGCGACGGCCAACGAAGCCAACGTGCGGCATTCAGCCGAAAGCCGCTACGCCGAAATGATTCATACCATTCAAACTGCCGCTCAACGTCCGCCATGAAATCGTCCGTCTTGCGGACGCTCATGGCACAGTCGAGGGTACGCGCGCCCGCACCCGTTCCCGGATGGCGTCGAAGTCCCTTCTTGTCAGCGGGGTCACGGGTTTGTCAGCCGCTTCCAGCAACCAGGCCTCCAATTCCGCCGTGACCTCAAAGGGCTTCTGCTGTTGCTCGCGTATTGAGCGGAGGACGTCGTTGACCAGTTCACTGGCGTCCGCGCAGACCCCGGAGCGCACCTGACCCTGGAGGAACTCCTCAACGTCTTTGGCTAAGTCGATTGTCATGGCGCAAGACTATCGCTCGCCCGCCTCATCTGCAAGACGCCGTTTCCAGGTGCGCGTCTTTCGCTTCGCCATTTTTCTTCCTGTTTTTTCTCGTTCATTCGTGGTTAACTGTCGCCCGTGGAAGTCATTATTCGATCCGGCGCGGACGCCGCTACCGACCTGGTGGCGCGCATCATTGCGAAAGAACTGCGAGCAAACCCCAACCTGGTGCTGGGCCTCGCCACTGGCCGCACCATGGAATCGGTCTATGCCCAGCTCGTGCGCAGGCACCGCGAGGAGAAACTCGATTTCTCACTCTGCCGCACGTTTAACCTCGACGAATACGTCGGCCTGCCGGGCCGCGACCGCCATTCCTACCGGCATTACATGAACCATCACCTGTTTCAGCAGGTGAACATCGATCTGCGGAACACGCACCTGCCCGACGGCATGGCGGCCGATCTCGACGCCGAATGCGCGCGCTACGAGCAGGTGATCGCAAAGTCGGGCGGCATTGACCTGCAGCTCCTGGGCATCGGCCGCGCGGGCCACCTGGGCTTCAACGAACCGCTCTCCGCCCTGCGCTCCCGGACTCGCGTCAAGGCTTTGTCGCCCGCGACCCTCACGCAAAACGCGCCGCTGTTTGACGACTCGACAAAGATGCCCCGCCGCGCCATCACGATGGGCGTCGGCACCATCCTCGAATCCCGGCGCTGCCTGCTGCTGGCCACCGGGGAGGACAAGGCCGACATCATCGCCAAAGCCGTGGAAGGGCCGATCACCGCCATGATCTCTGCCACCGCCCTTCAGTTGCATTCACGATGTACGGTGGTGGTGGATGAGACGGCAGGCAGCCAACTGCAAGGAGCCGATTATTATCGTTGGATTTTCGACAATGAACCCGAATGGGAGGAGTTTCGATGATGCGACACCATGGATCGCCTTCCTCCCACTGTCAAAACTCGACGGCGTCTCGCCCGGCCGACTTTCGGCTGGAGCTTCGCTGAACTTGGCTGCTACACGCCTTTCCCCTGCCCCAACTCCGCCTTGATCTCCTCGATCAGCTTCGTCAGCCGCCGGCCATACTCGACGTAGTTGGCGCTGATGGCTTCGTCGCTGGCTTTGGAGGCGGCATCGTGAAAGACCACCACCATGTGCGGCTCGATGGAAATGCCGGCGTCGTAACCGCCCGCAAAGGCATCTTTCAGAATGTCGCGCACGCGGCCCTGGCCTTCGCCCGGCCAGTTGTAGTCGGCGTCATTCCTGGCCGGATTCCACGTCGCATCTTTGATGTGGATGTGCGCGACGTGGTCTTTGACATGAGTCCAGAACTCCCACGGGTCTTGCTTGGGCCACGGTTTCGGCTTGGTGCGATCGGCATTAAAGACCGGATTGGCCGTGTCGAAAACCAGCTTCAGGCCCGGCGCTTTTTCCAGCAATTGCAGCGTGAACGGCCAGCCCATGCCGCCGTAATTCATGCAGTTCTCATGCACGGGCTGGAGGCCGGCCTCGAGAAACATTGCCGTCACTTCACGGACGCGACGGAAACACTCGTAAGGGATTTGCTCGTCGTCATCGCCCGGCTTAAAGCTCATGACGCGGATGAACTTGGTGCCGAGCCGTTGCATGCGAGATATGGCGCGGCGCGCTTCGGCCAGAGTGACGTCGAACGGATCGTTCACTTTTTTGGCCCAATTCATGACCGTGGAGCCGAAGCAATAGACTCCTATGCCTGCGTTTCCCAGCTTATCGCACACGATGTCAAAGGCCGCCTCGGGGATGTCGTGGAGGTTGCCTTTGGGAAAGCCGGGCACCTCGACGTTGCGGGCTTCAATGAACTTCCAGCCCAATTCCTGCGTCGCTTTGATTTGCGTGTCGATGGTGTTGCCGGCTTCGTCACCAACGCCTGTTAGAATCATAAATCTGAGCTGTGAACCGAGGGGCTGGCCTCAGCCTCCGTCGGGATGTTCAACCATTAGTTAGGACGCTTGAGGCCAAGCGCCCGGACTCTTAGCGGGTAAACGATTTTGAAAAATCGTCGGCGACCGTCGCGACGACTTTTTTCTCGAACTTCGATTCGGCGATCAACTGATTCAGCTTCCGTTCGTAGGCCTGGCCGTCCAGCGGCAGTTCCACGGTCTGTCCAAGCAAGGAGGAATAGAGCGCCGCATTGGCCAATTCCACCGAGTAAAGGCCCTCTGCCGCAGGCGCAATGAGCGGCGAACCGTCCAGAATGGCATTGACGAAGTTCTGTGTGACTTCGGCGTGCGGAGCGGTGGCGCTCTCCGCCGGTATCTCGACATTCCATACTTCCGGACGGGCGAAACCGGCCTTGGCAGTCTGGCTGAATTCCACCATGGAAACTTCGTTGCGCGTGAAGCTGATCCTGCCGTTCTCCAGCACAAGCTTGCCGCGATGGCCGGCGATTTCGAGCCGGTTCGTGCCCGGCGCTTCGCCGGTCGAAGTGATGAAAACGCCGGTCCCGCCGTTGGCATATTCGAAGTAGGCGGTCACGTTGTCTTCGACTTCGATGTTGTGATAGCGGCCCAATTGGCAGAAGCCGCGCACGCGGACGGGCCGGCCACAGAACCATTGCAGCAGGTCCAATTGATGCGGACACTGGTTGAGCAGAACGCCCCCGCCTTCGCCCTTCCAGGTGGCGCGCCAGCCGCCGCTGGCGTAATAGGCCTCGGTGCGATACCAATCGGTGATGATCCAACTAACACGGATGATTTCGCCCAATTCGCCCTCCACGATCAGCTTTTTGATTTTCTTGTATTTGAGGTCGGTGCGCAGTTGAAACATGGCCGCGAAGACCTGCTGCTTGTTCTGATGCGCCGCCATCAGCCGTTCACAATCGGCCTTGTGGACGGAGATCGGTTTTTCGACCAGCACGTGCAGGCCGCTTTGGAGGGCGTCAATGCCGATGGTGGTGTGCAGATAGTGCGGAGTGGCAATGATGACGGCGTCCACGGTCCCGGAGCGGATCAGGTCTTCACTCTTGTCGAAGGTGCGGAGTTGCCTGTAGTTCTCGAGGTTGGCCGGGAACGCATCGCTCACGGCGGTCAATTCGCAGCGCTGAACCTTCTTGTTGAGCAAGTAATCCGCATGGAACTTGCCCATGTTTCCCATGCCAATAATGCCGAGGCAAACGTTGTTCATTTTTTATCCGAGTCAGGCCGTAAAGCTGCCACAAGTTTAATATCGCTGACCCTCTAAAATTATGGCAAGCCATTTCTGCAAAGTGGATTTTCGCAACACCGGAGAATCCTCGATCTGACCTGTCCTTGGGCGTTGCTGTCCGCCGCGAGATTGGTTGCTCCAAGTCCGTGAGGGGAGAAGCTCCAGGCACTCGCGCAAATGAGCCAAGCCATCACCATTCCTCGCGTTGCTCGAAAGGCTCATGGGCGAAAGCTCCGGCGGTCGTTTCAAAGTAGCGGTCGCGGATACCGGCAACGTTCGCACGAACGCGGCTGCGGAGTTCAAAAAAAAGCGGGCCTCGACAGGACACACGGATTCCACACGTCAAAGCCCGCTTTCCTTCAAACGGTGAAGGAAATCTGAATCACGTCTTGTCGTTCATGCCCGCGCTCATGTCGTGTCGTGAGTGAACCTTGCGACGCCGGACTCGGCTGCCTCGAGCCGAGTCCGGGGCGTGTGCTCCGCCGCGGGGAGCGAATAACTACGGCCGGATCGCGCGATAGAATCCCGATGCGCCTGTGATCGGGATCGTCGCCGTGCTCTGTCCTTCGGTGTTGGCGACATCCTGCCACTGCGCATCAGTCAAGGCGGTCTTCTTCTGGAGTTTGATGCGGGCACCGCCGTTCCAGGTCAACACGACGTCGGCGCCACTGGTCCTGATAGCCAGCGTGATTTTCGGCGGGGGTGCCACCCGCACGCCTCCGCCCGCCGGAGCGCCGGGGATGCCGAACGACGACGCGCCTCCGAGGGCGGCAACTTCGTCATCCGTCATCGAGCCTTCGCGGAACTGGATGGCGTTGACGAAAGCTTCGCTGCGTTCGTTGTCGTCGCCGTCGCCGAAGAGGAACACC
>CAYIIH010000088.1:20196-24482 GCA_964363225.1 uncultured Verrucomicrobiota bacterium
GCGACTTCGTCGTCGCTCAGCGCCCCTTCGCGAATCTGGATCGAGTTGACGAAAGCTTCGCTGCGTTCGTTGTCGTCGCCGTCGCCGAAGAGGAACACCTCAGGCGGCAGACCGAACCGCCCGTCGATGCTCGCGCCGTCGCCCCCGACGTCCTCGCGGTGCTTGAACCCGTTGACGTACTTCGCCAACCGCTTCTCCGGGATGTTCGCCGAGAACACCACGCGCGCCCACTCGCCTCGCTTGTGGGTGCGCCCGGGTTCCTGCGAAATGCCGTCGTAGTTCGAGCAGCAGCCCTTGCCGTAGGAGCCGTCGCTGGCCCGCCAGAACATGTCGCCGTCGGTCGGATTGTCGAAGTCGTGCGTTTGGAGGATCGAGCCAAACCCGGAGCCCACAGCGCCCCAGTAAACATCCATGATGAGCGTCCATTGGTTGACTTCCTGGCCGCCGCCGTTCGGAGTGATGTTATGTCTCATGCGCAGGCCGATCTGCTTGAAGATCGGGCCTTCGTCGCCTGTCGTGTAGGGGATGTGAATGACCTTGGCCTCTTTGCCGTTGATGCCAACAATGCCGAGCTGGGTCGTCGTGCCGAATTGGTAGCGGCTGGCCAACGAGTCGTCGATGTAGCGCAAATCCCGGCCGATGCTGGCCTCCAGATTGCCGTTGTCGAAGTCCCATTGGCCGCCAGCGAAGCCGCCCGCGCGGGCCGTGCCGGTGATGAAGGAGTACTCGCGGACGACGTTGCGCCCGGCGCTGTCAGTCAACTCCAGCTTGATCTTTTGCTCGGCCTTCGGCGCGAGTGGGTCGCTCACCGAGTAGCGGATGGTGGTTACGCTGCCGCTCTTGCTGATGGCATCTGCGGGCAGAGTCACCGCCGTGCCATTGACGGAAAGCTTGATCGAGCCTTGGTTGACCTGCGTCGCCTCTTCCGTGGCGGCAAGCTCGAGTTTGGGAGTGGTGGACACGTTGAGGTCGCCGGGCGCGGGCTTGGCGGAGCTCAGATAGGGCGCGTTCTGTACCCCTGCCTTGAGTTGGCGATAGACTTTGACGTGACCAGTCGTGGCGCGGTCGTTGAGAAGGACGCGTGTGCCACTGGAATCGACCGACCAGAGCTCGAGGTGAGCGCCACCGCCACCCTCCGCCCAAATGACACTGAAAGGATAAATGCCATCCTGATCTACCAACACCGTGGCTGTAGCCGTGCCGATCGTGATGTCGATGAGCTTGGCGCCGGTGACATCCCGAGGATGGGGCCCGATGCTCAAGCGCGCATTGTCGTCGCTGACCAGACCCAGGGTGTTAACGCCCTTCTTGAGGTCCAGATAACCGGTGACCTCCATCGCGATGTTGTCAGTGTTGCCCACGCTACCCGGGATGCCGGGGATCAGTTCATCGAAGTGGCCTTCGGTGCCGTTGAAGAGACCCGCTTCGGCGCCTTCCTGCTCCATGTTGATGAGTTCCCTGTCAAACGAGCCGTCGGGGTTGGCCGGAGGTGAGGTCAGATCGGCGACATTCGGCCCCAGCTTGCCGGCGAGTTGGTCCACCGCCGCCTGGTAACTGTTGCCACCTGGCCGGCCAGTCTCCAACTGGTGCACACGGACCTTGAAGCCGCTCGCGCTCGCGTCCACGGTGTTCGGAGCCGCCGCGAAGCTCGCAGGGATGATCGTGGCGTTGATCACCGTGAAACTGTAGGTCAGCGACTTGGCGCCGTAATTTAGCTTCACCGTGTGCGTGGAGCCGGGCGCCAGGAGGCCGGGCGGATCGTAAGAGATCGTTGTCACATTGCCAGCCACTGACTTGCTCGGCGTGAAGGACGCCCCGTCGTCAAAGCTCATTGAGACGGTGGCGCTGCCGAGGTCTTCAATCTGAATCTCAACCGTGGCGTCAGGGCGCGCGCCCTGCGACGGCGGGCTGATCGACAGGAGCACCGGCGAGCCGGCTGTCACGGTCGTCGTCGTGATGTTCACGTCGTCGATCCAGTGGTTGGCGCGGATGGCTGCGGTCAATTCGGCCGTGCCGGCGCCGAAGCCGAAAGTGCCGGCGAGAGGGATATACGGGATTGGGACGTTGTCATAGACCTTCACCCCGTTGTAGCTCACATCGAGCGTGCCGTCGGCGTCGAGCTTGATTTCGACGGGGACGAAGGTGGGCGTTTGATTGTTGGGAGGACCTGTGCGGAGGTTAGCGAACTTCTTCGCAATCTGCCGAGTCCCGCCGATTCGGACAATGATGCCTGGCGCGTCGCCTAGGTCGTTTCCGTTGGCGCTGAAGCCGGCCAGGTTGTCCACCGTGTCGAACGAGATCACCAGGCCGGTCGTGAATCCGGCGCCATCACCGGTCGCGCCGCCTTCGCGGAAGGGCGAGGTCTGGTCGAGGTCGTTCGCCAGAACAAAGCTGAAGCCCTGCGCCGCCTGCTCGGTGCCGCCGTGGATGCTGGCCTTAAAAGTGGCGGTGAAACTGGCGACCTTCTCGGCGTCGATCTGCGGCAAGATGTAGGAGCCGTGCATGGGCAGGCTCGACGTTCCATCGATCAATTCCTGCAGGTCCTGAAGCTTCAAGACGCCGTCCTCGATCTTGGCTTTGCCGAGGAGTAAGCCGCCGGGATCAGTCGTGAAGTCGCTGCTGAGCGTGCCTGCTATGGCCGGCGTCAAGGCGACCGAGAGCATCATCGTTCCTACGATGCCGATCCAGTGAGAGCGGATGAACTTCCTCCCGGAGTTCCCGATGCGCGTGTGAGGCGTGTGTGCGGAAGTCCATCCGGCGCTGACTTGCGAGGTCAACCCAGACGTCGTGGTGTGTGCGGTTCGTGTCTTCATAGTTTGTGGTTGTAGGTTCGAGGATCGTTGAAAGCCGGAAGTCGCGAAGAGACCGGGGCCGCCGGTGCGGTGCAACGGCGCACTCGTGTCACACACTTTACTCTGATGTCATCAGTCATGGTCCCGATCGGCACTGGCCAGTTCACCCCCAACCCGTGCGCATTCGCTCGGTGCGGATCCAGCGATTTTGTTGTCCGCGGGGCTGGCCCAGAGAATGACCAGTGCCCGGTTGCTGCTTGGATGTCTGGCCCCTTGATAGCCGCGCTGGCAAATCTTGTAAAGAAAAATTTTCGTGATTTCTTCATAAGGGGCGCGGGACAGAATGCTTCACGTCAGGCGTTGAGGGAGAGTGAATCGTTGCGGGGGCGTGCGCGTTGAGGCGGTGGACCCAGAAGTCCTGGAGACGGCGGCTGTGGTGGAGGCAGCGCAAGGCCAGGATGTGCTCGGTTCCCGGCTCGGACCAGAACAGGCCCGCTTGTTTGCAGCGGGTCCCGATCACGGTCTTGCCCCCAGGCTTCCACCACGCCGGAGCCGAGGAAGCAGCCCCGCCGACGAAAGGCGCCATGCTGCATGCGGGCGACGTTGCGGCAGGAGAGAATTCCTGATTAACTCGCCCGAGTGAACTGGCATCAGGTCATCGACGAGCGGTCTTACGAAATGGACCAGGTCATGGCGGCGGTGTTGCGGCGCGAACCGGCCAAGTTGGGCTTGGTGGTCGCCTGGATCGAACAACGCCTGGCCGACCCGGAGTATTCCATCCACTCCAAGGAAGCCCTGTGCGAATGGCTCGATCTCATTCGTGCGCGCGGCTTGCCCGGTGTCCTGGAAAAGCTCGCCGACCGCAGCGAAGACGCCTACCGCATGAGACACAGCAGCCCGTTCGCGGTCATCATGCCGCAGGACGAACGCCAGCGCATCCTGCGCCGCTATGAAGCGCTCCGACCTCGAATACATCCTGCGGGCGTCTAACCCGGACATTTCACACTCGCTGAGACGGAGCGCTGGTCTGTGACCGGCTTAGCGCGGTCGGAATGCCCAAAGCCGGTCACAGACCGGCGCTCCGCCGTGTTGGCAGTTGGTGCGGAGTGTGAAATTTCCGGGCTAAGCTCCCGCGACGAGACTCCCTTTAACCTTGGCAAAGCCGGTCCATTCTTGCAGCGTAGGAATCCTCAACTCTATGAACGACCTGCTACCATACCGCCACGCCGTCCACGGAGTGACTGCGGCGCTCCTGCTGGCCTGCGGGCCGGCTTTCGCTGCCGACCATTCCCAAACCCTCAAACTCTCCACGCGCCGCCGCGTCGAGACAACCCAAGGGGCCGGCCAATATCAAATCGCCGAAAAACTCGTGGAATGGGACGCCAAAAAGACCGCCCTCATCATCTGCGACATGTGGGACCGGCACTGGTGCAAAGGGGCGACCGAGCGTGTTGCAGAAATGGCGCCGCGCATGAACGAGGTGATCCAGAAAGC
>CAYIIH010000089.1:0-24329 GCA_964363225.1 uncultured Verrucomicrobiota bacterium
CGGGCTGAACGTGCGAATGATCTCATTGGAAAGGCCGGATTCACGCGGCGAGCAGGGCCCTGGTGAAATCAGAATCCGGTCCGGCTGGAGCGCCTCGATTTGGCCGAGGGAAATCTGGTCATTGCGATGGACCTGCAAGGCGACCTGCATCTCGCCCAGGTACTGGACGAGGTTGTAGGTAAACGAATCATAGTTGTCGATCACCAGAACCATAGTCTTTTGCCGCCGGGAAGGTAACGCTCCCCCGGCCTTGCGCCAAATAAAATGTTCTGCTTGCCCACACCCAACGCTGGGTGCAGGAAAACGACTTCAAATATTTGGACCAACACTTTGGCCTCAACCAGATCACCAGCTACGGCGTGATCGAGTATGCCGAACTCAAAACCCAGTTGACCGACCGGCAAGTGGAGAATGGAGCCTACCGGGCGTTGCTGGAACAAAGCCGGCAAGTGCGGGCGCAACTGGGCCGGCTGCTCTGGGCCCAGCGCCAGAGTGAACAGCGCCAGGCCGCTCGCCAAGCCCGCCAAGCCGAACTGGAACGACTGCCGGTCGCAGCCCCGGCCCACACGCCGGACCCTCAGACCCACGCGGACGAAGTAGCCTGCCGTCGCGAACGGGCGCGTCTCAAAGCGGCGCAGACCCGGGAAGAAAACAGCCGGAGGGCGCGCCAGAACAAGATCGCCGAACTGGAGCAACCGTGGACCCAACTCACCGCTCAGGCAGGGCAGACTCAACAGAGCGTCTCACGACTGGAGGATTTGCTCACGCGCCAGAGGGTGCGATTGGACACCGGCCCCAAGCGGCTGTTGGACGCGATCAAGGTGGTGGCGCGCCACGAATTTTACCGGGCCTTGGGGCCGTTTCGGGCGGCCTACGACAACTACCGGGACGACCACGAACATTTTCGGCGGCTGACCCAAAGCGCCGGCGTGCTGCGCTGGAACGGGCGGGAACCGGAAATGCACCTGTTGCCGCAGGTGCCTTACGGTGCGACGCTGCGGCGGGTCTGGGAGCAGGTGCTGGCTGGCGTGAACGCCGCGGAACCGCTCTGGCCGGATGGGAGCGGGCGCCGGCTGCGGTTTTGGCTGGCGGCGCGCTCGGAGTTGCAAGTCAGTCTGCGTCCGTGCTGAGCTGGAGGTGGCGCCAGCTCAGTCTGTCACCCTGGCCCACCCCGTTTCGGCGGAATTGAGCTTGCGCCTGCTCACCCGGCTTTTTGTGCGGGCCGTACTGAGGTCTGATCTTTGGGCAACACGGGGCTCGCGCGATTGCATTCGGAAGGACCTGTGAAGACCCGGGCCGGGCCTCAGTAGTCTCGGAAGCCCCTCATCCATTCAGGCCAAGCGGTCGGTCGCACGCCGCCGGCTTTCGTCCAACGGCCCGCCGTGTTGTAACTCCGATGCCATTTCAACGTCCACAACTCCTTCAGCCCAACCTTGCGCGCGGACCCGTCCATAAAAGCTGCGTTGACGAATTTGTTGTGCCGGTTGATGCAAAAACGCTGCATCGAATCCCGGCAGCCGCACGGAAATGCCGTGTTTTGACCTTCCTTATGCGGGGGCGTGTCGTTTTCCTTCGGCCAGGCACACGACCACCAGCCGTCCAAGAATGCCGGCACCCAGGTGGCGTGGTCCACGTTGGCGGTCTTCCAAAAGTAGTTTGGGGCTGATGAGGGCGTGCCGACCTGCGACAACCCGATCACCAGGCCGCGCTCCGGCGGCACGGCCAGCCAGCTATTCCTGCCATAGCTGCCGTAGTAATCCCGTGGCAACCGGTCGCCCAGCGTGAGTTGGAGCTTGCCCCACGCCACGAACGTCCCACCCCTGACGGCACTCGCCTGACCGGCAGGCTTGGCGGTCGGGCTGGCGAGCGTCCGGGCCGTTGGGCAGAGTCGGATGCCCTCGACCCGGCCGCCATGGTCGCGCATCGAGTACATCCACGGCACGTCCAGGCCGATGGCACCGGCCATTTCCTGCCCGGGAAAAAACCCCTGGTGGTTGTCCGAATACACCGCCAGGAGCAACTGCCACTGGCGCAGGTTGTGGCGGCACACCGTGGCGTGGGCCGCCTGTTTGGCCCGCGACAAACCGGGCAACAGCAAACCAGCCAGAATGGCGATGACCGCGATGACGACCAGCAATTCGATGAGCGTGAACGCCGCTGGCGGACGGCTTTGCTGAACCGGACCAGACCTGAACACAATCAAGCTTCTTCCTCCCACGCGCGAATCCGTTTCGACGCTGATGCCAGAGTATCGACTGATAGGAAATTGCTTCTTGACGCTCTGCGGGCGACGGAGAATTGCTTTTCCATCGAGTTCATTGTCGGCGATTTTCTGCCTGCTTTCGGCAGGTGGCAAGCTCTGTTTTCGGGATTTTTGGGCACTCGCGCAGGCCCGCCGGCGTTTTGCCGACCGAAGGCCGCCCCCGGACAGGATTGCCACGGCAAAGTGCGGTGACGGTGTGAAGGAGAACACCTTTCAAGGTGACGGCGGGGTTTCAGGGAACGCCCGGTAGGCAGTCTGCAACCTTCGCAAATCCGCCAGATCAGCCTGGTTCTCGACTCGCTTCCAGTAGCTTTCTTTCTTCTTGAACTGTTTGGGCCATTTCCATTTCCAGCGTTTCACGTGCCCGTTGGCAAAGGAAAGAACCCCCGACTGGCCGTGTCGATCCGCGGGCATGTTGACCCAGCGATCATCGGGGTTGGCCCAAACCAGGAAATGGGCGTCGTCACTGCTGTCTTCGTGTTCGTCAATGAACACAAACAACTGCGATGGCGCTTGAATCTCGCTGGCCTGTTGGATGGTGGTGGGTTCACGGTTCGTGTAGTAATTCCCGCCCAGGCAGCCGCTCATGGAATAGCTGCGCGTGCGGAGGATGCCCAATTCGCTGTCTTGCAGCGCGCGGACTTTGGACTTGTCCGCGGGACAATGATAGCTCTTCAGCGAACGATTGTAGTCGTATTTGAACAAGATGCCGTTTTCGATTGGGCGCGTATCCGTGTCGTAGAGGGCACTGCTCTCGCCGATCCATGAATCCGGCGTGCTGCGCCAGACGCCATTCCGCTCCATCGAGCGGTTGGGTGGCACCCGATCCTCGTGGTCACCCACATACATCTGCCAGCAGGTTTGCAGTTGCTTGAGGTTGTTGAGGCAACTCGTGGCCGTGGCCCGCACCTTGGCCTTCCCCAGCACCGGCAACAGCAAGCCCGCCAGAATGGCAATGATGGCGATCACAACCAGCAGTTCGATCAGCGTGAATCCTTTTGCCTGATCACGTTTCCAAACCAAAATGAACTCAAACCGATTCACAGTCCTCATCCGCTGGAAACCTGAACGACCCCTAATGCTTTAAACTGATAGGAAATTGCTTTTGACGCTCCGCGGGCGACGGAGAATTGCTTTTCCATCGTGCTCATTCTTCGCCACTTTATGCCTGTGCCGGCCGCAGGCAAGGACGTTTTTCAAGCTTCTTCGCTGCGTTCGGCACGGTCGCACGGGTTTGTCGGCCTGCGAGCTGCCTGGCGGATGGCGCGCGGGGTGAAGAAGGGGCGGCTGTGACCGCCACAGGGCAAACCCCAGGGGGCACGCCGGCGAAAGCGCCGGCGAATCGGGGTGCGGTCGGGGGCTTGTCCTCAGTCTGTGAGGACGTTCTAGTAGTCGGGCATCGGATCCACGTCGTCAAACGGCTCGCGGGTCCACGGCCCGGCGGCGGTGTCCGGCCGGGCGCGGGACGAGCCAAATGGCGCATGCAGAAAGCGCCCGGTGCCTTGGTTGGCCGGCTTGCCGTTATGCGGTCACAGCGACCAGCCGTCGCGGTATCCGTAATGCAGGAGTTCGTTCGCTTCCGGAACGTTGGTGATCTTCAGATTGGCGCTGTCCCAATGGAGTTCCTCGCCGCCCAAGCGGATGGCGATGCTGCCGAGCAGCACCGCCTCCGTCAGCGGACCCGCAAATCCGAAATTTGACTCGGTCGGCGTTCCCTGTTTGCAGGCCTGAATCCATTCTTCGTGGTGTCCGATCGAGCGCGGCAACGTCTTCGGCGGCGGTTTGAACTCGCGGTGCTTGGCTTCGGGAATCAAGCGCGGGGTCTCGCCACCCCAGCCTCGGACCAGAATCTTTCCCTTGTCGCCGACGAAGATGGCGCCGTCCTCGGCATCGAGAGGACGGTCGTCCTCCAGTTCATCGGGCCGCTCCGGCAGGAGGCCGCCATCGTACCAATGGAGCTTGACCGGCGGCATGTCGCCACGAGCGGCGAACTGATAATGCACGGTGGCTGCGAGCGGCACGGTTTCCTTGAACACCGGCGTTGAACTGGCATGCATGCTCACCGGCGGACCGAGCTTCAAAGCCGAGAAGACCGGCGCGAGGTTGTGAATGCCCATATCGCCGAGGCCGCCCGATCCGAAGTCCCACCAGCCGCGCCATTTGAAGGGCACGTAAGCCGGATGATACGGGCGCCACGGCGCCGGGCCGAGCCAAAGATCCCAGTTTAACTGCGCCGGCACGGGCGGCGTGTCGGTCGGGCGCTCGATGCCTTGCGGCCACCATAAGGGCATCTTGCCGCGATGCGTCGGGCGATCCGACCAGACGTGGACTTCGCGGACGGGGCCGATGACCCCGGCCCAAAGCCATTCCTTGATGAGCCGGTTGCCCTCGAAGGCCATGCCTTGGTTGCCCATCTGCGTGGCCACTTTCGCTTCGGCCGCGGCCTTGGCCAGCGCACGCGCCTCCCGCACCGTGCGCGTCAGCGGCTTCTCGCAATAAACGTGCTTGCCGAGCTTGATTGCCGCCATCGACGCCACCGCGTGGGTATGGTCGGGCGTTGCGACGACAACGGCGTCAATGCTCTTCTCCTTTTCCAGCATGACACGGAAGTCCGCATACCGCTTCGCGTCGGGGAACCGCTTGATCGTGCCGGCGGCGCTCCGTTCATCGACGTCGCAAAGCGCGACGATGTTCTGGCTTTTGACGCCTTCAATGTCGTCCACGCCACGCCCGCCCGCGCCGATGACGGCAATGTTCAACTTGTCACTTGGCGGTGCCTGGCCTGCGCCGCCGAGCACTTGGCGGGGGACGATCATGAAGGTGGCGGCCGTCGCGGCCGACGTGCCGAGAAAGGTGCGGCGGGTAAGTTTAGGTTGGGATGTCTGGGAGTCATTTTGCGTTTTCATATTCATTTCTTCACCCACAAATCATGCGGCTTGGCCGCCTTGGTTTTGAAGGGCAGGCGAACCTTGCGGCCGGTGCGCGCGGATTCGTAGGCGGCGAAGATGGCTTCGAGGACGACACGGCCATCTTCGCCGGTGACCAGAGGTGGCCGATCATGCCGGACGCAATCCACGAAATGCGCCATTTCCTGGTAAAAGCCGTAGTTCCAGGCTTCCTCGTAGATGGTGAAGCTCCAGCCTTTGGTGGAGCCGGCTTTCTCGACGGCGTAATCATAGCCCCCTGCGCTGTAGGTCTCGATCGCGTTGCCATGCAGCAGGTCCGCGTAGGCAACGCCTTTCGAGCCGTGAACCTCCGCGCGATCGTCCATGCCGCCGAGCTTGGTCCAGCTTTCCTCGGCCACACCGCAGGCGCCGTTTTCGAATTCAACGATGATGATCGCGTTGTCGTCGCCTTTGGTTTTGTCCGCATGCACCTGGGTGCTCATCTGGGCATAGACGGACTTGATCTTGGGCCGGCCGAGCATCCAGCGGAAGAACTCGAGAGCGTGGCAGCCCATGTCCATCGTGACGCCGCCGCCGGAGCGCTCCACATCCCAGAAATGCGGGGCGTGAGGGCCGTCGTGCTTTTCGGACTGTTTGATGAGCGTCGGCCGGCCGAGCGCGCCGGAATCGAGGAGTTGCTTGAGGCGGACGTACTTGGGCGCGAAACAAAGCTCCTCCGCATACATCAGCTTCACGTTCGCCTTTTGGCAGGCATCGATCATGCGATCCGCTTCCGCGAGGTTCAGGCAAAGCGGCTTTTCCATGACGACATGTTTGCCGGCCGCGGCGGCATCGACCGTGATCTGGCAGTGAAGCTGGTTGGGCACACCGACCACGACCATGTCAATGTCAGGCAGCGCAAGAAGCTGACGATAATCAGTGAAGATTTGCGGGATGCCAAACTGCGCCGCGAACGCCTTGACGTGGCTCTTGGTCGGCGAGGCGGCGGCGAGAATCTCCGCGCCGGCGCAGCGTTTGAGGGCTTCCGCATGGATGGTGGAGATGAATTGCGATCCGATGATTCCAACACGAACAGGTCTGTTCATAACGAAGTCGTGAGTTGTTTGCTTGCGGGTAGTGTGACTGAGAGTTGAGCGCTGCGGCTGCGGTTCGTGGCAAGCGTGCGGGCCCGGGGGAACGTAGCGCTGGCGGCGCCGATAAGGCCGGCATTGTTTTCGAGACAGACGGGCACGCCAAACCGGTTGGGCAGACTCATGCACGAGAGCATAGCCGAACTTCAGACGGCGTCCATGCGATTGCATCCTCATTCTTCTGAAGGGAGTCTTACGGCAGTTGCGGTGTGACGAGGCGGTAGAAGCGGAGGTTGCTGGTGTTGGCGCCGGGGTCCGGGAGCGCCACAATCTGGCTGCCTGGTTGCGGAGAAACGTCGGCCAGCCTGGTCCATGGGCCGGCATCCAGCGAATCGCGAAAAAGGATCGTGTAAGATTTACCGGCGACGGCCAGGAACCGGATGGTGAAGCTGTCCCCCGCTTTGGTTCCGGTGTCGATTTTGAGATAACTGAGCGGGTCTTGCGGGGCGGTCCCGCTCCTGAATTCCTGAAGATTGCTCAGGCCGTCCCCGTCGGAATCGAACGCGGCATCGGCATTGGAGTTTTGATTCAGCCCATGATCCAATTCCCATGAGTCGGGCATGCCATCTCCATCGGTGTCCCGCTGAAGCTGGGGGTTCTCTGTGGACCAATTGAACGGATCGTTGCCAAAACCGGCCAGGTAAATTCGCTTCAACGAAGGCCCGTGCCCATCGGCCAAAGGCGGCCAAGGCGGGTCGTTGTCGTAGCGAACCTTGTCCACCAGTAGGTAGGGAACAAGGCCGACGTTGGGGGGAATCGTCTGCGGAGCGTCCGGTTTAAGCAATTCAATGCTCTCGCCCGCGTTGTCCAAAGTCCCATTGTAGGGTCCGACAATCGGCACGGTATTCGTGATGTTGTTTCGGGCGCGGAAAACGGACGGATCAATGCCAACGATCAGCAGGGTTTGATTGGACTGGAGCAAGATGTTGGGAGGGAACGAGTAATCTGCGGCCTGGCCCAGCTTCCAGGTATTGGTGGGATGCAGCGGATCGAAAAGAGGCACTGCGCTGCCGGAGATGTTGCGCAACTCAATGAACTCATCGCCGTCATCGGCGGCATGGTACATGATCTGGCTGATCACGACCGGCCCGACTTTCGGGTAGGCATTGGGCGCGCCTCGGCCGGTGCGAAAGAGAGCGATTTGATCCGGCGGACTGGCTGCGGTAATGGCCGTTCCAAAAGTGAGTTGACTCATGGCCGTCAGCGGACCGGTGCCGTCGGGATAGCGTCCGAGCGAGATGCCATTCTCACTGGCGCCAAACTCAACGTGATCGGCGAATTGAAGCAACTTCCCGGCGGCATCTGCCGTGACCAGATAGACTTCATCACCCTGCGCGGAACTGAGCGCAAACGGGACGAGAGTGTTATTGATGTTGAATTGCTCCTCAAAAAAGACCGTGTAGCCCTTGGCGGGAATGACAGTGCCGTTGGGAATGCGGAATTTCTTCAGATTGCTCCCGCTATCACTCAGGTACCAGCCGCCGATATCAATGGGATTCGGGGTCAGATTGCACAGTTCGATGGCATCCTCCAAAGGCGGGTCGGAATGAGCCAGCACATCGTTAATGACCACGCTTCTGGCCGGCCCGAGGCCCATCGTGCTTGGCGAGCCGTTGTACTCAGCGCTGGACCGCCAATTGTCCGGGTCTTCCAGGTCGCCCTGTGGATCAATGATCTCCAGCGAACTTCCAAACCCGTCGGCGCGTTCCGGCCAGTCACCTTCGTCGTCATAAGTGAAGGAGAAGATCAGTTCGTCCTGGGCATCGACCAGGGTCAGGGTTTCTCCGCCGTTGTCCAATTTGCCGGCAAAGCTCCCGGCGGCAATGTTCATTCCATTCGTGTTGTAGATGGTGGCAAACGAGGCCAGGTCCTTGACCAGGACAATTCGCCGGCCGCCTTGGAGGAGGATGGGGCCAAAGGCATAGGTGATGCCATTGGTGAAGCGTGCGCCGGTCAAATCCAGCGCGGTGCTGCCGACGTTGATCAATTCAATGAACTCAAAATCGTCGCCGTCCACGGGGTTGTACATCAGTTCGCTGATCCGCAAGCTTTCGCGCAACTCGGACATGTTGGAAGGATCAACCAGCGTGGCATAATCAAAACCGACTTTGACGGCTTGAGGCTGAGAAGTCGCGAGGAAAAGGCCTGCACTTGCAGCCTGGGCGGGCGCGGCCAAGGCCACAGCATGCACTTCCGTCCAAACGCCATCCATCCGTTGTTCAAAGAGAAGGCTGTTGGCGGCGCGTCGAACGCGCAGAATGGCTTCCGAAGCCGGGTTGGCGATGGATTTCAAGGTGGTGGCGGTTCCCGTACCCGGAAGCTTTTGCACCGACAGGAGGTTTCCCCCGTCCAAGCCAAAGGCATAACGATTCGTGCTGCCCGATTCAACGATTTCAACCAAAAGGCCGGCCAGGAAATCCCCGAACTGCCGGCTGTCGAGCCGCACCTTGGTATGAAAAGACCATGCGGCAGAACCGGGCAGCGCACGCCAGATGAAAGGATAAAGCGCGCCCGCGGCGGCCAGCGGCTTGGCTGAATCGTCCAGGACCTGGAGCATCAGTTGGCCGGGCACATCCGTGAGAGAGAACCAGGCGCCGGGCGAGTAATTGTCACGGGGAGCAACGCGGTCCAGAATCCAGTGAGATTCCAACTGGACAGCATTGAACGGGCTGAAGCCGGAAGGCCCATAGACAGCCGCTTCCCGTGTCAGGAGAGAGCTCTGGCCATTTTGGTCGGCGGCCTGGACTGTAATGTTGTAGAGGCCGGGCCGGGCAAAAAGAGCGGTAGCTGCCGCAAATTGGTTGGTGGCAAGAGTCACGCGTTCGCTTGGAGCGACGGTCCAACTATAGGTTAACGGCGTGCCTTCGGGATCGTAACTGTCGCGCGCATCGATTTCAAAAGCTTGATCGACCTGCACTTGCCACGAGTCGGAGCTGGCTTTGAGGAGCAGGAAGGGAGGGGCATTCCCGGTTTTGACAACCGAGATTGAGTCTTCACGCAATAGGTTGCCCCGTTGGTCAAGCCCTTTCAGGCGGAGGACATTCTCGGCATTCTGGAGGCGAATGCCGGTCACAGTCCAGGTCGTTTCTCCCGTCCAGGCGAAGAGGGCTTCGGGATGTCCTTCCACCTCGGCATGGAGGATGCCGTAAGGGGACGAGCCATTCAGGCTGATCGTATCTGCGGCGGTCGTGAGAGGGTTGCCGGCATTAGTGGTGATTTCAAAAGGGCGCGTGTAATTGGCGCCCATGGCATTGGTGCAGGTGCGCAGGCGATTGGTGAACCAACTCTGGAAAAAGGAGGTGCGAGCCGAGTAGGAATTGCTGGCCTCTTCTTCGGCCTTGAGCCAGGCATTCATGCGCGCGGAGCCTTTGGTGTATTTTTCGATGAGTTCAACCAGGTAGGAATAAAACATCCGCTTGTTATACGGCTTGCTGAGCCACGGACCGAAACCGGGCACGCCGCTGAAGAGCGGGTCGCCCACGTTGCCAAAAGCCAGATCGCTGTCCCAATGCAGGAATTGAAACAAGCCGTCGGTCGAGCGGCGGTAAAAGAAACCGTTCTTGCCCCGGCTGAGGGAAAACGAGTCCCAATCGCTGATATAGCCTCGGACGACGGCCATTTTCAACGTGGCATGAGGATCGATCAGCCGTTCGATCTGGTTTTGGGTATAATTGGTGGAAACGACTTTGAAAAAGTTGATCAGGGCGCTGAAATCATCCTGCTCTTCGTTAGTTCTTTTCATCCATTCGGTGCGGTATCGGCCCGGGTTGTCGCTGCCTTTATGCTTCCAATCGGCGTTCCGGTACTCGCGGGACCAGGAATCGGTGAACCACCATTCATCATCGATGCGGTAGAGGTCGCCGGCGCTGCCATTCTCGAAATTTCGATCCAGCAGATCATTATCGACGGCCTCGGTATCCTCGCGCATGTTGATGCCCCCGGTGTTGACGATGAGGCGAATGAACTCGTTTTCATTGACCGGATGCCCCATCAGATAAAGCAGGTAACGCGTGACGCGGTTGTTGGAAAGCTGGCCATCGGCATCATTGTCAAAAGTAAACTTGTAATGCCCTCGGAAGAGGCGGTCATCGGGCAGCTTCCATTTGCCGCGGCTGAGATCGGTGCCGCGCGTCCAGGGACTGCCGCTGTTGCGAACCTCGCCTCCGTAATAAATGTCCTTCTCGTTGGAGATGAACGTCATGTTGAAGTAATGATTTTGCAGGCGGGGAAATTTGTAATTGAACTTGGCGCCGCCGCCGTTGGCGATGGCGTCGATGTCAAACGCGGACACGACAAAGCGCACCGTGCGCAGGTCGCGCTGGACCGTGCGATCATCGACGACGCACAAGGCCGGTTTGCTGGCGCCTTGCTTGGGCAGGAAGGCGGTCAGTTGATTCTGGGCCTCGGCCCGAACATAAAACTGGACCACCCGGCTATTGGCCTTGTACTCGGTCAACTCGGCCGTATAGAGGCCGTCGCCGGCCACTTCATCGCCGCCATTGATCCCATTGTCGAACATGACCTTGTTGGTCCAAGCGGCATTGCCATTGACGTTGTCCAGCCGATGAAAAAGGCGCACGGAAGACAACGGTTCGACGGAAGAGACGCGCGCGGTCACCTTCACGTTTTGGGTGGAGCGCGGCACGGCCGGAGAATGCAGAAGGGCATCAATCTGCGGCGCAGGGCTGGCCGTCGCGCGGGAATTGCGCGCGCCCGGCGTGCCGAGGTTCTCCGGTATTTCCAGCCGAAAACTGTTGGCAATGCTGTGGTCCCAAGTCTGAGTGATGAGACGCGGGTTGCCGGAAACCCAGCGGGCGCGAAAGCGGAGTTCGCAATTGTCCCCCGGGTTAAGGCCGGGAAGATCAATCTCGACGCGGTTGGGGCGGTTGTCGCCCCGGCCATCGGCGATGAGATGAAATTGGGAGCCATTCATGTAGCTGGCCCAATGGATCCCCTGGCAGAGCCAGCCGCCGGCGCTGACACCGTTGGTGGAGAGTTTGGCCCCATTGAGAATCAGGTTCGTCCCGGCGCTGAGTTTCACCAACTCGATATTCTCCAGGACGACGTGACTATCGCCGACGAGATGGAAGAACAGTTCTTTATAGTCACTTGCGGACCCCAGCGTCCTAAGCTGCCGGTAGGTGGCGGTGTAAGCATAAGGCCGCATCGGAGCTTTGGCGCTCTCGTCGCTATCCTTCCAGGCTGAGGCCAGGTTGTTGTCCATCCAGGCGTTGAGCAGTTCCATGCTGCTGCCACCGCTTTTGGCCAGGTCCGGCCAGTCGCCGCCGACTTTGTAATCGACTTCATCGGCCAGATTGCCCCATTGATCCACCAAACGAATCAATTCACCCCGGTTGCTGAGGCGGCCCTGGAAATTGCCAAGAACCACGATAGTGCCGTAGGCGCTGCGCATCCGCGCCACGTTGGCGGCCACCGACAAATAGCCGCCGGGCAGCATGCTTGTGCCCGGCGGAATCTCGAAATCGATGCCTTCTTCAAACTTCCAACCCGACACGTCCACGGCGGTCGCGCCACGATTGAACAGTTCGACGTACTCCCCTTCCAAGTGGTCGGCCGGAGGATTGTACATGATTTCGTTGATGACGATATCCGTGTTTCGCTCAGGATTGTTGAAGGCGTTTCGCGTGTCGTTGGTCGTGGCGTACCATTCGCTGCGGCCCGGTGGAAAAGCTTGCAGCGCTCCCCCGCGAAGTGGGACCTGAAAAACTCTGCTATCCAGCACCCGCCTGTTGCCCGTAATCAGGTGGAGAGTCAATTCGCCGTCCTGGACTGGAAAATCGACATCGAAGCTGACCACGCCCTGGCCGGGCACCAAGCCCCGCAAAGGCACCTGGTCACTGAAATCACGGCGCGCGGCGAGGAAGAATCCATCGGCGGCCAAAGCGTTTTCGGAGAGATTCTGAAGTTCCACCCAATCGACCGTGTTTGAACTCGTGAAATGGATTTCATTCAGCCGCAGCGTGTTGGCCAGGGTGTCCAGGCTGGAATTGGCTTGGTTTCGGGTGGCTTCCGTGAACAGGAACCAATTGTTGCTGCCGGCTGGCTTCCGTCCCAATGCCCGGCCATCGAGTGCGATGCCGGCGCTGATGGCATTGACCACCGTAGCTCCGTCCGGCGCCGTCAGATAAACCACCACCGGACTGACCTGCAGAAAACCGGACTCCACAAAGCCGACGGAGCCAAAGCCGCGCGGCGGAATGATCAGATCACTGGCCATGGGGAATTTTTTCAGATTCCCGGCATTGTCGCTCAGGTAAAAACCTTTGAGATTCACCGCCTCGGAATTGGGATTATAGAACTCAATGAAGCCCGAGCCCGCCCGGCTGGGCAAAACTTCATTGATGACGACACCGCCCTGGGCCAGCACGGAGAGCCGGAGCCTGGCGCCAAAAACAACATCCGAGCTGGTGTTATTCACTTGATGAACCTCCACCGCCAAAACGTTGGTGCCCTTGATCAGGAATGAGTTGTTGATGGAAAAGATATTGGTCTCTTCCGTCGCATCCGAGACCACGGCCGAGGCCGGCGTCGTGAAAGTGGGTGGTTCAACCGGCATGCGCGAGCGCCCGATTTCGTTGCCGTTCAGGTAGTACACCGCGCCATCATCCAAAATCTGATCCAAGGTCAAGGTCGCCCCTTGTGTTTCACCCTGATAAACGAACTTGGTTCGCAGATAGAAAGTCAACTGGTCAACGTCATTGAGCGGTGTCTGAAGGCCGGGCGCAGGCAACGCCGCGGTTTCAAAGCCCAACAAGCCCGGCCCCTTCAGCCAACTGCTGTCGTCAAAGGCAGGTTCGCGCCAGGCGGCGCCCAAGTCGTTGTTCTTATCTTCGTAACTCCAGGTCTGGCCATAATCGACCAGGATGATTCCCTGGCTCAGATTGATTTCCGGGCTGGCCACGGCCGTTTCGGCGCCCGCGACCGGCTCGGTTCCCGGAGTTCCATCGGGCCGCTGGCTGACCGTCCAATTCCGCCAGTCATCAACGATGCGGTTGGGGTCTTTCAACACCAGGGAGTGGCCAGCTCCATCCGCCGCCGGTGACCAATGCCTGCGGTCGTTGTATTCGACGGTGCAGACGATGACGCCGTTTTTGTCTTTGAGAGTGATTCTTTCGCCGCCGTCGCTCAGATGGCCCTGCCAAGGCCCGTAAACCCGCACCGTGCTCGGAATATTGTAAACGGCTCTGAGGGTAGCCGAATCCGCCGAAGTCAGCACGATCCGCTCAAACGGTTTCAGGAAGGTCAAGGCCGGGTTCGAGGCCGTAAACGAAGGGAAGTCATACTCCACGCCGCCGCGCAACCGCCAATCGGCGATGTCAAAGGGCGTGAGTGTGTTGTTATAAATCTCAATGTATTCCGGTTTGTTTCCCGGCGCGTGGTACATGATCTCGCTGATCACGACCGTTTCAGAGCGCACCGACACCAAGCCGAAAACCAATGCCGCCGCCGCTGTCCAGAGTGTGCTTTTCAATCGCATTTTCACTTTCTGAAAATTAGTTAAGGCAAGGCAGGAGTCCGCACTTCATAGAATCGGGATTGGTTTGCGGCGGACAAGGAGTCCAGCAAGGGAATAGTCTGCGTGGCAGCTTGCGGCGCAATGTTCGTCAGTTTCGTCCAAGCGCTGCCGGTCAAATCCTCCCGGACAAGCAACGAATAGGACTTGCCGCCCACGGCTTGAAAACGAATTCTCAACAGGTTGGGGACCTCTGCGTCGATTTGCAGATGCAGATTGCTTTCTGCATCCAACGGATTCGTCCCGGCCAGAAACTCCTGGTAATTCTTCAGGCCGTCTCCATCGGGATCGAGCGCGGCATCGCCGGCGGCGTTGGGGTTGAGGCCGTTGGCCAGCTCCCAGGGATCGGGCAGACGGTCCCGGTCGGTGTCAACCAACGAGCTGCCGACCGGAAAGAGCGCTCCCAAGTTCGTCCCTCCGGCGCCATGGCCGATGGCCGGTGAGTCTATCGCCAATCTGTAATCCCGCTGCGCAGCACCAAGGAAGAGCGGATCGGCGTTGATGTTCCCTGCTCCAGGATAAATGGTGTTGCCAGCGATAAGGCTGTTCGTGATGGTGATCGTCGAACCATCCAGGAGCACGATCGAGTTTGTGTTGCCCCACAGGATATTGTTGAAGGCAACCGCATGACCGGGACCTCGCCCCGCTATTTTTTCATAGAACCGCAGCCCGAAGTTGGAATCGGCGATGGTGTTGTTATAAATTGAGGCGCGCGACGAATCCTTCACCGCCACACCGATATCAACGCTGTAAATCACGCAATTTCGAACCGTGATATTTTGGGCGGCTTCACCAATGGAAACTCCTTTGTCGAACGGAAAGCCGTACAGCAGACAATTCTCAACCGTGACCCCGTTGCACGGAATATTCGGATATTGGCCGACGTCAACGCCATCGACATTGGTGAGATTACCGTAGCGAAGCGTGCAACCGCGCACCGTCGAACCGGGCGGCGCGCCGTCAAAATCAATCCCGTCACCATTGATGTTTTCGCACAAACAATCCTCGAAAAGAACCGGGGTCAGTTGCAGAAGCTGCTCGTGATAGCGGGCCACGTGACAGCGGCGCACGGTCAGCGAAGCCGCCCGCAGCGTGTGCACGATGGGTGTCGTGCCCACGATATAATCGTGGAGGTAGCTGTCTTCCAGCAGGCCGGTCGCGCCTTCCAGGATTTCGACATGGCCGCCGGCCATCTCCGCATGTTGCAGCACCAATTGAGCCTTGGCGCCAACGCTCAGCAACTCGCCCCAAGGCGTCGCGCCGTCTTCGGGCAAAAAGCAAACCGGACTCTCCGTGCTGCCCGTGGCCGTGAAAGAAGCATTTGTAGCGCGGATGGACACATCCGGACCCAACAAGACAACAGTTCCTTCCTGAATCGTCAACGCGCCGCCGGCTGGAACAGCAAGATGATTCGTAACATGGACAGTTCCCATGGAGCTGGTCCAGGTCGTGTTCGACCCAAGCAGGCCGCCCACAAAGGTCGAAGCCAGCTCCGCGACCACAGCCTGATTAGTAGAAGCGAGAACATTTCCCAGGCGATCGGCCGCTTCAACCACCAGCCGATTGTAGCCGGGTGTCAAGGCCTGGCTCTTGGACCAGGCGCCGGCCACAGAATCAAAGGCCGCGTCGCTCCCATTAACGAGGACTCGCTCGGAGTTCGCCACGGTATTGGTGCCGGAAAGAAAAACGGTGTTGGTGCTCACATGGGCGAAGAGGGCGCCGCGCGCCCCGCCGGCCTGCACCGTCAAGACGCCGGCACCGGCAGCGCGCAGACCTGGCACGGACAGGAAAGCGGCAACGCCCGACACTATGGCGGCGCTCAACAGCGAACTCGCAGTGCAATTGCCCAAAGTCATCTCAGGCCGCGACGATTCAGTCCAGTTCAGCCTGAGAGGGCGACAGACAATAGCCCAGCGTTTCAACGCTGGGGAAAGAAGCCGTCGGAGAAAAAGTCTCGTCAAGGACGAAAGAAGGTGTAAAGGCTCGAAGTCCGTTTCTGCCGTCCCTGGCGGGACTCGTTCCCTTTCGGACCGCAACCCACCGATGAATCGGTGGGCTATGGTCTGTCGCCCTAACGGGCTGATTTGGCGGCGGTCCCGCCGCGCTGGGGTTTGGTGCGACTGCAAGTTCCGCCCTTTCCATCCGATCATCATGGTGACGTTGATTTTAGAATACATTACGGAACAGCCGGCGTGACGATGCGGTAGTAACGGTTGGCAGCACCGTTCGCGCCGCTATCATTCACCTGCACCACAGTGCTGGCAGCCTGGGGCGCAACGTCAGCCAGCTTCTGCCAAAACCCGCTGCTCAGGGAATCGCGGTATTGCACGGTATAAGATTTTCCAGCCATGGCGGTGAAGGTGATGCTGAAGGTAGTCCCGGAGAGGATTTCGGTCTCGAAATTCAGGGCGCTGCCGGCATCGCGGGGATTGGTGCCGGCAATGTACTCCTGCAAATTCGTGAACCCGTCGCTGTCGAAGTCAAAGGCCGCATCCTCGGGATCGTCGGGCCTGAGATGATTTACGATTTCCCAAAGATCAGACAAGCCATCCCCGTCACTGTCCACCGCGCCGAAGTCGGTGCTTTGCGGCGTGGGCGCAGCCGCCTTCCAGTTGGCCGGATCGTTGCCATAAGCGCCCGCCACCAAACGCTGCAACGATGTGCCACCGCCATCCGCATTGGTGGGCCAAGGCGAGGTATCGGAATACGCCACTCGATCCACCAAAACGTAGGGGACGAACCCGGCATCAGGTTGCGGCGGCATCTGCGGCAGATCAGGTCTGGATAAACTCACACTCTCGCCCGAATTATCCAGCCGGCCGCGGTAAGGGCCGAGAATCGTCAGGTTGTCCGGCAGACCGTATTTGCCACGAAAAGCTGACAACACGGCGGGTTGATTGACCGGATCGAAGCCCACGACCAGCAAGCGCCCGCCGGCCGGCAAAATCATGCTGGCCGGGAATGCATAATCGACGGTGCCGTGCAACCGCCAGGTGTTCTCCGGAAAAGCCGAGTCGTAGAGGGGCACGGGAGTGACCGTGAAATTGTAGAGTTCAATGAATTCCTCGTCGGCGTTTTCAGTGGCGTTGGTGCCGGCGCCGGTGATCGGATGATACATGATTTCGGTGATGACCACCGGCCCGATCACCGGCGAGGCATTGGGCAATCCCGTGCCGGCCCGGAATTCGCCCAAGGAATTCGGGTTGTCAGCGCCAAAGGTCCGCCCTGTCAACGCCACGACATCCACGCCCACGCTGGTAAGGTATCGGCCAAACGAAACCCCATTGGGCGCGGCGCCGAATTTGACGTGCGTCCGGTAGCCGCTCAGATTCCCGGAGGCATCGGCTTGCGAAAGCCAGACTTCATCACCGTGCGCCGAATTTAATGAAAAGCTCGGCGGCACACCGCTGAAATCGGGATTGAACTGGTATTCGTAAAAGACCTTGAAGCCGCCGGCTGGAATTACCACGGCATCCGGAATCAGGTACTTTCTTGGCTGGCTCTGACTGTTGCTCAGGAACCATCCACTAATCGACACCGGCGCCGCAGTGGCGTTATAGAGTTCTATGGCGTCTTCCAAGGGCGGATCGGTGTGACTCAGCACCTCGTTAATGACAACATTCGTCAGAGGAAGATAATTGCTCTCACCCGGTGAGGGCGTGCCTGGGAAGTTCACTACGGTCGCCGTGCCATCCGGCAATCGTCCTTGTGAAATGCCGGGCAATTGCGCTCCGAAAACAACCGAGTTCACCACTACGCCATTGGCCGTAAGCAGGCCGATGGCCTCGCCGCCGGCCGCCAGCTTGAAATTGACATGATCGGCGCTTTGGCCCTGCGTTCCGTCCGCCGTAAACTTCAGAAAAGCCTGCGGGCCGTAACCGACGAAGGAGAGCGGCGGGATTCGGTATTGCGTGCGTTTATTCAGGTCGTCCGTCAAATAGAGGCCGCTTAGCTCCACGGCCTGCGCATTGGGATTGTAGAGTTCGAACCAATCATCGCCTTGCGCCGGGTCGGCCATCCATTCATTGATGCGCAACGCCGATACCTCCCCCAAAGCCGCCGCGATGTTGTCCGCCACCGGCGTGGGCAAAGTCAACGTCCACCCGCCAGTGCCGGCGTCCAGGCGGCCAATGGAAAAATCTCCAACCTGGATGCCAAAAACGACCGAATCAAGCAGGCCGCGGTCTCTAGCCGGTTTGTCAAAGAGATAAACCCCGTCGCCGCCGGCCTTCAGATTAAAACCGGTATTGGCGGACGAGGCGGGAAGGCTGTCGTCAAACTGAATCAGCAGATAGCCTTTTCCTGGCACGATCGAGCCTGGTGGAAAGACCCACCGGCGGGGTGTGGCCGTATCATTGCTCAGGCTGAGGTCGGCGAGATCAACGCTGTTGGTGTCAGGGTTGTAGAGTTCGACCCAATCCGAAGTCAGCTCTTCGTTATTGGTCAGAGTGAGGTTGCTGGCCAACACCTCGTTCAGAACCACTGAAATCCTGTCCGTCGTCGTATTCGTGGTGGTCAGCACCGCATCCAACGCCATGCCAAAGACAATATCGGAGCTGCCGGAACTGGACTGGTGGACTTCCACCGCCAGCAGATTGTCTCCGGCCACCAAGTTGGTTGTAGAGATCGGGAATGGCCCTTCGTTGTTGGCGTCGCCGACGGTGCGGGCGGCGCCCGTGCTATAGCCAATGACGGCGTTGGCGTCCATCCCGATCCAAAGGACGGGATTGCCATTGAGATAAATGACGGCTCCATCATCAATCACCGTGTGGGCCTCCAATCTTAACCCTTCCGTGTTGCCGGCGTTGAAATTGAAATGCGTGCGAAAGTAATAGGTGATTGTGCCCAGAGTGAGAGGGGTGCTTTTCGGCGCGGGCAAAGGGGCCGATTCCACATACAAGAGCGCACGCCCTGTTGGCCAGGCTGAGTCATCATAAGCAAGGCCGGACCACGCCGCGCCGAGGTCGCCCGATTCGTTGTACTTCCAGGTGTTCGTGATCGTAATCAAGTTGAGCGTGACGATGTTGATGTTCGTGTTGGCGACCGAGCCGGGATTGCCTCCACCGGGCGTCGGCTGCGGAAAGAAGGCCAGCCTAACCGCGCCGTTCGGGCTGCGGCCTTCCGACACATCGGGCTGCTGCGGTCCATAGACAACGGCGTCAATATCATTCAACTGCGGAGAAAAAAGAGTCAGCATTCCTTGCTCCGAAGCCAGCGCGAAGCTGAGATGGTCGGCGCCTTGTTCCGGCTGGCCATCGGCCGTAAACGCCGCCAAGCCCGTACCGGCGATGAAGCTGAGCGGCGCGATCTGGTGCCGGGTTGGCAAGCCAATCCGGTTGTCCGTCAGAAATAAGCCGCCCAGCGAGACGGGCAACGGATCGGGATTGTACAGCTCCACAAAATCGTTTTGGAACAATGTTTGCGCGGCGGCCAGCCATTCATTGATTTTCAACTGGCCGGCATCGCCGGTCGGCTGCGTCACATTGGCGGCGCCAAAGGTTGGCAGGGTCAGACCCCAACCGCCGTCGGCCAACCGGCCAATGGAAAGGTCGGGCAGTTGCAGTCCGAAGACGACCTGATCGAGCAACGCGCCGCCGTTGCCCTGCTTGTCGTAGAGGTAAATGTCATCGCCGGATTGCTTGAGCGAGAAACCAAGGTGCAGGCCAGGCGCGGCAAAGTCATTGTCGGCGTACAACACCAGGTATTCTTCGGGTGCCAGAATTGTGCCGGGCGGGAAGGCAAACTTGTAACGGTTGGTGGCATTGTCCGTGAGGCCCAGGCCTGCAAGATCGACCGGCGTGGCGCTGTCGTTATACAACTCGACCAAATCCGGGAAGTTGTCTTGATGCGGCACCGCCGACACGTTCCTGGCCAGGACTTCATTGATGAGCAGGCGCGAGTAATTGCTATTGACGACCCAGGTTTTGGAGATCGTCGCGTTGGTTTCGTGCTGCCAGACACCGGCATCATTCTGGCCCACGACATAAACGGTATAAGCCCCATTGGTGAGGCCGTTCAATTGCAGGGGCCGGTCGATTTGAATGTCGCCGCTCCAGGGGCCCTCATTGACGCGGTAACGATAATAATTCGTGACCGATCCCAGTCCGGGATTCTTATAGCCCGGCCCTCCCACCGTCAGCGTGGCGCTGGTGTGAAATGTGGGCGAACGCGGTTCGCCGGAGATGGAGACGCCCGCCGGAACAAAAGCGCCCATGTCCAGTCCGTTCGGCCCCATGCCTATCGCCGGCGACCCGGCCCGCAATCGCAAGTCGTCCTTGACCGTGGCGGCGGTAATGGTGTCGGCCAGCGTGTTCACCAGGCGCGGATCGAGCGCGAGGTTGCCCATCCCATTCGTCCGGTAATCCGGACCGGCCAAAATCGAGTGGTGGACCGTGAGGTCCGTCGTGCCAAACGCCGGATCGTTGACATAGACATCCTCGAAGTTGAACGGGGAGTCCCATAAGATGTTGCCATCCAGATACGCGCCGCGCCCCGGCGTCACTCCATCCGAGAGACGCCGTCCGGGTTCGTCGAATGCGACGCCTGCTTTCGTTAGGTGCAAGGCCGTGTTGTTGATGAGCGCGTAGAAATTGCCCTCTTTGGCCAGGGCAATATGATCGCAGTCAAGAAACAGATTGCGGACAATGACCAACTGCGACGTGTTGGAACCATTCTTGCCGCCGGAGATGGCGCTGGAAGCGTCCACGGTCGAAGCAGTCTGATGGGCATGCATGAAGATGTTTCCTTCAATGTGCGCATCGGTTCCATCCAGATCGAGGACGTCATCACTGGCACCGCTGAAGACGTTATTGAGGATTTGCAGAATGGCCTCGGGCCGCTGGCCGCCCGTGAAATCAATGATATCATTCAGGCCGGTCGTGGCGGCAAAGAAGTTGCCCTCAAGGATGCCATGGCCCGCCGCAGGCAATCCGTTGCCGCGAATCAGTGGCACGCCGGCCGTGGTGGGAAAGACCGAATTGCGAATGATGAATGAACTATTGTCCAAGCTCACATATTGCGAGGTCGTGCCGGCGAAGGTGACATGATCCAGATAAATGATGGCCGAATTCGCATCAATGGATGGGCCGCCGGACCCGCTCGACTCGAAGTCAACGTAGGTCAGCCGGCTTTCCACGCCGCTGTCGCTGAAGGAAATGCTGTCCCAATTCTCCGCAGTTCCGGGCTGACGGGTCAATCGGATGTGCTCGCGATCGGTGCCTTCCGCCCGCAGCCTTCCCTGCACCGTCATGCCAGCTCCCGGCGCGAAATAAACAGTGGTTCCCGGTTCAATCGCCAGCGTCACCCCCGCCGGCACCATCAGCGGCCCGATGACAAGGTAGGGGCCGGCGCCGGGGGACCAAGTTGTGTCAACCGTCACGGTCCCGGAGACATTGGTCAGTGCGCCGGCGTCATACCAGATGTCGATGGTCGCGCGGTCAAACTCATTTCCGCTGGCCTCGAGGGATTGCACGAGCACGCGATTGATGCCCGCATGCAAGGTAACATTGGTGTTGCTCCAGCGCCCGTTCCAGGCTGACCAGGCCGCCGGCGCGCCATCAACCAACACGGAGCGGGTTTCGATGACATTGGCCCGGCCAATCAGTGAGACCGTGGAGTTGGTGGAACGGTAATAGCCGTCCACCTGTGGCAGGTTGCCAGCAATCGTTACCGCCAGCGGAATCTGAGAAAGGACATAGGCATTCCGCGCGGCGGCGAACGTCTTGATGCTGTCAATGACGGAGGCAGGGACGTAACGGCTTAGGACCTGGTCGGCCAGCGGATTCAACTGCTCGGGGGAAAGGGTGGTGTCGATCAAGCGCTTCAATTGCCGGTAATAGATCGGCGCAAATTCCGGTTGTTTCATGAAACGGTTCAAGACCGGGACTGCGGTCATGCGAAAGAGGCTGTCCTGGACGTTGCCCCGGCTGTTGCCTTGATTGAAAATCGTGTCCAGATCATAGGGCAGAATGTTAAACCGCCGGTCCAGCATGCCGCGGTAGAGACTGTAATCGTCTCCCTGGCCGGTGCCATTGTTTCCATTGGCGAGATTGGTTTCCTTGTTGTCAGCCAGGGTTTCAATGGCGAAATAAAGCATCCATTCCTCGACATTGGCCACCCGGCGGACTTCCCGGGCGTAATCCGCATCGGATGCGTTGTCGAGCACGCGCGTCAGTTCGATCAAGTCGGTCCAATCATCCTGGCTGGTGTTGGTTTGCTTGAAATAATTGACGCGGTACGGGCCCGGGTTTTCCCCTTCGTAATGGAGGTCAGCGCCGGCTCCGCTAATGCGAATACCCCGATAAATATTGCCGGAACTATCGTGCGGGAAAGCGTGAGCGGCGAATTCGTTGTTCAACACTTCATTGCAGGCATAGAAGCCGTAGGACGGCGCCCCGCTGGTGGCCAGGTTGGCATTGTTCACGCGCACCTGGACCGCGCGCGTTTCCTGCGTGGGCAGCCCGGCCCGCCGATAAATCGCGCTGCCAAAAAGCTGCGCATGGGGATGTTGCGCGTTGATATTGATGGCCCGGACCTGTTTCCACAACTGGTCATTCGGGAAATTCACCCGATAATTTTGCGGCCGAAGGTTGCGGCTGCCATTGCCACGGTTGCGAACGCCGACGTTATACCGGCAGGCAACGCCGGTGCCGTCCAGACTGATGAACGTTCCGTTCATTTCCGCGTGGCTGCGGGTTTGATCGCTATTGGAGAACGGCGGCGGCGGTGAGTTCCGATTGATCTGGCCCAACTCGGCCTGGTCCGCCGCGGTCAGGATCAATCGGTAAAGCGGTTGCGATCCGGCGTAAGCCGAATCATCAACCTGGTAGAGCAGATTGGCCGCTGGCGCGGGCGCGCCGTCAATCAAAGCAGGCGCAGGCCAGGTGCGGATGTGATTGCCGGCATCGCGTGCTTCAACATAAAACTCGACCATGGTGTCGTTCGTCTGCGGCGGCAGCAGGGCGCCATAAACCCCGTCCCCAGGGGCGCCATCACCGTGCAAGCCATCGTCGGCCATGGCAGTGACGGTGAAACTCGCTTTCCCATCAACGCGATGGTGCACGGCTACGGCAAGTCCGTTGGTCGATTCATCGACGATCCTTGCTCTGATCGCCACGCTTTCGGTCGATTTGGGCACGAGCGGAAAATGCTCGGCGTCCAGGATGAGGGGGGCAATGTTCCCGCTGGAAACCGAATTGGCGCGGCCGGGGGTGCCGTCCGGGACCGTGCTGGGCGCCCAGTTTTGTCCGCATTTATTCGACAAATCGGGATTCATGAGTTCCAGCGATTTCCCGCCGCCATCCGCCTCGCTCCCCCATTCCCAACCTCTGTGTCCATAATCAATCGGCCCTTTGACGCGCTTGGCCCAATCGCCTTCATCCGAATACCGGGTGCTGTCGGCGCGTTGCCCCAGCGCGTCCACCAATTCAATCAATTGGCCGCTGTTGCTGAGGATTCCGTCCCAATCCCCCACGAAATTGCCAACGCCGGGGTATTTGTTGGTGAAGGTGGGAGTATGCTGAACCACGACCAGATGGCCGCCGGGCGGGAGAATGGTTGGGTTCGTAAAGGCAAAGCGAATTCCGGTCGTGAATCGCCAGCCGGCCAGATCGACGGCGTTGGTCCCGGCGTTGAATAGTTCAATGTACTCCTCTTTGTTGGTCTCAACCGGCGGGCGGTACATGATCTCGTTGATGATGACCTCCGCGCCCCGACTGGACAGAAGCGCCAGGAAACAACAGAACGCCAGCAAGAGTTTTTTCGCACTTTTGATCATTATGCTTGCGCAGTCCTAAGGCAAAGACGGGGTGAGCAGACGGTAAAAGCGAGTGTTGCTTGCAGGGGCAACAAGATTCGTCAGATCAATCATTCGCGGCACCGGTTGCGCATTTATGTCAGTTAATCTCAGCCAATCACCGCTCGCGATGGAATCGCGATATTGAATTGTGTAGGTCTTCCCCGCCGCCGCCAAAAAGCGGATGAGAACCCCGTTTTTATCAGCAGATATTGAGCCGACCTGCAGATAGCTCAGGGCGTCACGCGGATCAGTGCCGCTGAGATACTCCGCCAGATTAGGCTGGCCATCGCCGTCCGCATCCAATCCCGCATCCTGGGCCGACCCCGTGTCAAAGCCGTGGACTTGCTCCCAATCGTCCGGCATTCCATCCCCGTCGTTATCCTCCATACTGCTGGGTCCGTTGCCGCGGCCAGGTGTCGGCCAATCGGCTTGCCAATTAATGGGATCGTTGCCGTAGGCCAAAGCCCTCTTCCGCTGCAACGACCGGCCCGTCCCATCCGCTCGCTCCGGCCAGGGCAATCGGTCTCCATACTCCACCCGCTCCACCAGTATGTAAGGCACATACCCCGCATCCGGATGCGGTGCCGCTTGCGGCGCATCGGGCTTCAGTAACTCGATCCCCTCCCCCTCATTGCTCAACTTCCCCTCATACGGCCCATACACCGGCACGCCCACCCCAACCCCATACTTCTGCCGAAAG
>CAYIIH010000090.1:0-24289 GCA_964363225.1 uncultured Verrucomicrobiota bacterium
ATTTGCAAGCACTTGCGCGAGCAACACCCCGTCAGTTGCGAAAGTCAGGTTAGCAAAAGGAGATGTGCGATCAAAAGTAGACTTTTGTCGAGGGCCTCTTGTTCTGGTCTGGACTGCTGATACTCTTGAGGTGCTTCAGCGGAGGATAGGGCTCTGCGGGGACGCAACCCGAGCGCCGACTGGAGCCTTGTAAACGGCAGGTCGGGCTGGGCACGCCCAGCCCGGCATGCCCCTGCCGTTTCAAGCTGCAAAGCGAAAAATCCCAAGTAAAGTCCCGTGACTGATCTGGAGATTATTGAACACCACCAGCAGCGAGTGCTCGAAGCCTTTCGCAGCGGTGAGTTCGATCAGATTGAAATCATCGGTGAAGGCGATGCGAAGGAGTTCTTTGAGCGGTGCTTTCGGGAAAAGATCCTGGAGGCCTTAGCCGGGCCGATGCCGATGGCCCGGAAAAAGGAGGAAGTGCCGCTGTGGTTTGACGAGCATAATCACCCGGTGGACTACGACAAACTGAGCGCGGCGGAGCGCCAGAAAGCGCCTCGGGAGCGCTGTTACAAGTTAGTGAGTCTGGGGCAGGTGCGCGGGGATTCTTACGAGTATGCGGCGGCGGCGGTCGTGCCAGGCAACGCGCATGAGTGTCCGGTGCTTTATCAATTGGTCGCGGAGTTTGTGCGGGCCGTCGGCCTCGGAGTGTTGAAGCTGCACCAAGAGGAGCTGGCGGGCTGCACTCCAGGATTGATGCGCCGGCGCTTGAACCTGCGCAAACAGTAGGTGGTGATTTATCTGGCGCACGCTTATGCGCAAATGCCCTTGATCCAGTTCACACGCGAAGTCTTGGAACTGGAACCCAAGGCTCGGGCCAAAGCGCTGGCCAAAGTCCGCAAGCTGGAACAAAGCCTCCTGCATCCTCTGGAGGACAGTTCGTGAAGATCGATACCCCTTAACGCTGGCGAGCATTCATGAAAAGACAAGGACTGCGGCTCTTCGACACCCAGCTCCCTGAGAAATCCATTGCCCTTCCTCGTCACACCTGACGGCGCTTCTTGGCTGGGTAGCCTCCCAACTCTTCCGCAAGCTGTGCAGGATCCGCCCTCCGAAGCGCCCGGCCCCTCCCCCAGTGTCTGAGTTGCAGAACCCTCCATTACTCTCTTGACCATTGTCGTTAAGAGGATTATACACAGTGCATTAAGCGATTATCCAGGCACCTAAAAATCCAAATCCAAAGGTGAAACCGTATGACAAAGCGTGACTTGGTCGTTAGAATCAGTGAAGAGACCGGCTTGGTGCAGCAAGATGTTCTTGATGTGGTGCAGAGGACCCTCGATTACATTGCGGAAGCGGTGGCCAAAGGAACCAAAGTGGAATTGCGCAACTTCGGCGTTTTCGAAGTGAAAATCCGCAAAGCCCGCGTGGGCCGCAATCCCAACGCTCCTGCGACCGACGTCCGTATTCCACCCCGCGCTGTCGTGAAGTTCAAGCCCGGCAAGGAAATGCGCGAGTCGGTGCTGAAATTGACCCCCACGGAGCCACAGAGTTGATGTGGCGGGTCTCAGCTTGCAGGTGCTCCTGATTTCACCAGCGAGCGCCTTTTTTATTCAGAATGGAACGTTTACCCGGCTTTCGTGATTTCTACCCTGAACCCATCCCTCATCAGGACGTTTGGAGTGCTGATTTGCGCCAATACATCTTCACCCAATGGCGCGAGACCGCCCGCCGCTACGGCTTCCGCGAGTACGACGGCCCCCCCTCGAACCCCTCGAGCTTTACACCGCCAAGAGCGGCGATGAAATCATCGATCAGCTCTATAATTTTACCGATAAAGGCGATCGGTCGGTAGCGTTGTGTCCCGAAATGACGCCCACCCTGGCCCGGCTGGTGGCCGCGCCCGAACGCCAGTACAAGAAGCCGATCAAATGGTTCTCCATCCCGCAGCTCTTCCGCTACGAGCGACAGCAGAAGGGCCGCTTGCGCGAGCACTTCCAGTTCAATGCCGACCTCTTCGGTGAAAGCGATCCGGCGGCCGACGCCGAATTGATTTCGCTCCTCATCGACAGCCTGCGCGCCTTTGGTCTGACCAGCCACGATTTTGTCATTCGTCTCAGCAGCCGCAATGCCTGGCAGGAATTCTTTGTCAAACGCTGCCGGGACTCCGCCAAAGCCGGCGAATTCTACCAGATCATCGACAAGCTCGAACGCGAAGAGCCGGCCAAAAGCAATGCCAGGCTCGCCGCGCTCGGCTTCTCTCTGACGGAAGTGGCTGATTTTATCAAGGCCGGCCAGCCGTCCGCCGAACTCAATTCCATTTTGCACAACCTTGCCCTGCGCGGACTGAGCGATTTCGTGAAAGTCGATTACAACGTCATTCGCGGATTGGCTTATTACACCGGCGTCGTTTTCGAGGCCTTCGACAAGAAAGGCGCGTTCAGAGCCATCGCCGGCGGCGGCCGCTACGACCATCTTGTCCGCGTGATCTCCGGCGGCAAAGTGGACTTGCCCGGCCTCGGCTTCGGCATGAGCGACGTCGTCCTGGCAGAACTGCTCAAAGAACGCGGCCTCTTGCCGCAGTGTGAGGCCAGGCTCGATGCCTTTTGCCTGATCGAAGACGAAACATTGCGCGGCGATTCGCTGTCCCTTATCCAATCTCTGCGCGAAGCCGGTTATGTTGTGGACTATCCCCTGGTTCCGGCCAAAGCCGACAAGCAATTCAAACGCGCCCTGGAAGCCAAGGCCTCTTACACCATCAAACTCGAGCGCGCGCCGGCCGGCGAGATCGTCGTGAAATTCAAAAACCTCCGCACCCGCGAAGAAAAGGTGGTCAACCCGGAAAACGTGGCCGGCGAAATGGCGTGAGAAATCGCGTGGGCGAGGAATCGTCAGCCCGCACTTGCCGGCTGGGGCGCGACTGCATGACCCGGCTCTTCTGTATCCAAGCCCTCCGCAACGCTATCCATGAAAGTGCTCCCAAGCTGCGCCAATCCCGTAGCGCAATCCCGTAGCTATACAGGTTTCCAACCTGCCGTATCGCCGACTTCCAGTCGGTGGGCCGTTCGCAGTTGGCGCGCTCTGCGGATTGGAAATCCGCGACACAGCGCAGCGCGGCAAAGCCGCCACCAAAGGCAAAAGCCAAATAAACCGCAGAGACGCGATGGACGCAGAGGGGGATTCTCGGTTTGCTTTCTCTGCGTCTATCGCGTCTCTGCGGTTCCCAGCCCGCCGGAAGAATGCGCGCGGCTCGCGACGATTTGGCCAGATACTGATAGACTGGAAGTCTGCGCTACTTTCGTGGCAGCTATGCTGCGCTAAGAAATCCGTGGCTCAATCGCAGGGCTTAGATTGATGCCGACGTGGCCGTTCTCGGCGGAAAAACGGTGACAACTTTTGATTCTCCCCATAAAAATCTCCCCAACGAATCGCATGGAACTATGAGAACTCTTTTGATCGGCATTGATAGCGGCACGCAATCGACCAAAGTTTTGCTGGTGGACGCCCGCAACGGAAGAGTCCTTTCCTCCGCTGCGGAGGCTTATGATCTCATTCCCAACCTCCCTCCGGGCGCCAAAGAGCAGCATCCCCATGCCTGGCGGGAAGCCACCGCCAAGGCCATGCAACAGGCCCTGAAACAGGCCAAGGCCAAACCGGGCGAAGTCAAAGCCATCGGCGTCAGCGGCCAGCAACATGGCTTTGTCCCGCTCGACAAAAATGGCGAAGTCATCCGGCCCGCCAAACTCTGGTGCGACACCTCCACCGCCGCCGAGTCCGATGAAATCATGGCGCAACTGGGCGGGTTGAAGGCCACCCTTCGTGCCCTCGGCAATGCCGTCTTGCCGGGCTTTACCGCCTCGAAAATCCTCTGGCTCAAGAAGCAGGAGCCGAAAAATTTTGCCCGGCTGGCCACCGTCCTTTTGCCCCATGACTATCTGAATTTCTGGCTCACCGGTGAAAAGGTGATGGAATACGGCGACGCCAGCGGCACGGCCTTGCTGGACGTACGCAAACGGAAATGGTCCGAGGCAACGCTCCGCGCCATTGATGAGGAACTCGCCTCCAAGCTGCCGCCGCTCATTTCGAGTGACCGGCCGGCTGGACGGTTGCAGACCTCCACCGCCGCAACTCTGGGCTTGAGCCAAGACGTTCTCGTCAGCGCGGGCGGCGGCGACAACATGATGGGCGCCATCGGCACCGGAAACACCCGCGCGGGTGTGATCACCGCCAGCTTCGGCACCAGCGGAACCATCTATGCCTGCGCCGAAAAACCGGTCATTGATCCCAAGGGCGAGATTGCCGCTTTTTGTGATTCAACCAATCGCTGGCTTCCGTTGCTCTGCACCATGAATGTGACCGTGGCCACCGAGATGGTCCGGCGCGATTTCCACTGGACCTTCCAGCAGTACGACGCTGCCGTCGCCAAAGCGCCGCCCGGCGCGGACGGTTTGCTGCTGCTGCCTTATTTGGAAGGCGAACGCACCCCAAACGTGCCCGCGGGCACCGGCACATGGCTGGGCGCCACGCCCAAGACTTTTACGGCCGGGCACTACGCCCGATCCGCCATGGAAGGAGTCACCCTGGGCATGAATTACGGACTGCGCCGGCTGGCTGAGCTCGGCGTCATGCCCGCGCAAATCCGGGCCACCGGCGGCGGTGCCAACTCCAAAGTCTGGCGCCAAATCATGGCCGACATTTTCAATGCCGAAGTGGTCACGTTGAAAGTGAGCGAAGGAGCGGCCTACGGCGCGGCCTTGCAGGCGCTTTGGTGTTGGCGGCGTCAACAGGGCGAAAACATCTCCATCAGCAATATCACCGACGAGTTCGTCCATCTCAATCGGGCTGAAACGGCGCAGCCCAAAGCCGAGAATGTAAGATTGTACGAGGAGTTGCAGGCGCTGCAGGATGCCATGTCGCTGGCCTTGCGCCCGGTCTTTGCCAAACACCGGCAGTTCGTGTTGCGGTCATAAGTTCGACAGGCTAGTAAACCCACTGCGATTTAAACTTGAATCGATCCTCCGCTTCGACACATGCTTCGCTCATGGGAAAAGTCATTGTCAAAGTCAAACTGACCAATCAAATCGACTTGGGACTGCACAGCCGCAAGCTCTTGAAGGGCAAACCGCGCCGGCTCGAAACGGAGACACTCGTGGACACCGGCGCCACGCGCTTGTACCTGAAACCCAGTGTGATCAAATCTCTCGGCTTGAAAAAGGTGGACCAAGTCTTCTCCCAAACCACCAACGGCCTTCGGCGGCGCGGCGTCTATGAACCCGTTCGTTTGGAGATTCTGGGGCGCAAAGGTATTTTTGAAGTCGTGGACATTGACGAACACTTGCCGAATTTGCTCGGCCAGATTCCGCTGGAGTATCTGGACTTGGTCGTCGATCCCAAAGGCCACAAACTCATTCCGAACCCGGAGCACGGAGAAAAATTGATGACCGAAGAATATTAGGCGGCGTCTTGGCGTCTTCGTGGTTTGACGGTCGAATTCAGACAGCCAAGATCACTGAGCGCTTGTCGAAAGCGGGTGGACGGAGGAGCGTCTGGCAGAAGGGCGCCAGGGTGATCCGATGAAACTCCGTCTGACCGCCCAGTCGCGGCGGGAAACGCTTTGATCAAAACAGAATCCAAACGCTTTGCTGTCTGCTTTGGTCCGCTGAGAAACAGTGGATGGCACCCTGGTCGGTGCTGACCACGAGTTGGCCGTTGGCGACGGCCAGACCGTAAGCACGTCCCTGCACCGCATGGGTCCAGATTTGCGCGCCGGACGCTGCATCGAATGCAGCCACCGCATTATTGCCGCCGGCAATCAATGTCTGGCCGGCCATGATCAGCGCATAAGGATACGCCGCAGCCTTGGTCCACAACGGCCTGGCTGTGGCGCGGTCAATCGCCGTCAGCGACGTGTCACCGAGCAGATAAGAACGGTTGGCGGAGACAATCAGGCAATGGGCGCTGTTATGCGAAGCGAGGGTGTCACCGGTGGCATTGCCTTCCGTCAATTGAGCGCCGCCGCGCGCCGCCGGACCGAAAATGAACGAGCTGCCGGCCAGCAAAGCGTAAGTGCCCATGGCCCCACTGAACTGGCCGAGCGTCGAACCGGTGGCCCGGTCAAAAAAGAACGGGTTGCTGCGGCTCCCCGGCATGTAAATGCGGGTGGCAGACAGCAGAATGTAGCCCTGCAAAGCCGCTTGATTGAGCAATTTGCGTTTCCAATGGCGTGGGCTTGTTTGTTGGCCGGTAACCGCATCCACCGCGCACAGATAGACTCCTTCGTGCGGGAAAAAGCCGGCGGTGAAATACGCGATACCGTCTTCGACCGCCACTGAACTCCGGATGGCAAAGGGCGAAACAAATTTCCCATCGTTTGGCACCAGGTAATTCTCCGCGCCGGCCGGCGTTTGCTTCCAAAGCAAAGTCCCATCACGCGCCTCCAGGCAATAAACCGAGCCATCGTCCGAGCCGGCATACACCCTGCCCTCGTGAACCGTCGGAGCCATGCGCACCGGCCCGTCGGTGAAGTAGGACCATTTCCGGCTGGCGGTCACCGCGTTGCAGCAGTTGATGGTGTGCTCGGTGGAGGAACCAAAAAACAACGAGTCGCCCGCAATCACGACATGAAAGGCGCGATCAAAAGCCAGGCGCGGTTGGAGCGGTTTCTGGGAGCCGGCTGACAAGTAGTAATCGCGCTTGGCGGGATCAGACCAAGCAGGCGACGGCCGATGTGGAGACTGATAAACCCACGTCTGCGCCAACGGCAGGTCCAATGACTCTGCCGTGATGCCACTGCGCTGATAATCATGCTGATACGTCGGCCAATCCAACGCTCCGACGCGCCCGAGCATCAGCAGCAATACGAGGCTGGCCAGCGTGCAACTCTTCCAGCTCGCCGGAGCTCCGGCCAAAAGGCAGATGGAAGAAAACCGCAGAGACGCAGCGCGGCGAAGCCGCAAGCAAAATGCCAAGCCAAGCAAACCGCAGAGACGCGATGAACGCGGAGAAGACAGACACGCGGAGAACCTCTGCGTCCATCGCGCCTCTGCGGTTTCAGCCCTTCGCGGAGAATGTTGCTCGAAATGTGCGATTCTCAGGTATTGCACCGCGAAGAACGCAGCGCGGCGGAGCCCCAAGCAAAGGAGCGCCGACATTCTTGTCGGCCTGCCTGTGTCATCCCGGCAGACAGGCTTTGCCGTTGGCGCAGGATGCGAGCCGACAAGAATGTCGGCGCTCCCGCGCCAGGCAAGCAAGAATCCTCCCGGCTGGCGGAGGCGTTTTGGCATTGGAGGATTCATTTCGGCGCAGACTATAGTGGCTTCAAGCATGTCGTTAACGTGGCGCAAAGCCGAGCGAGGTTTGCAGCGGGTACCGGCAAGTGCAACCGGAACTTGCCGTGGGCGACAGCACCAGGCCGCTGCCCGAGATGACCGACAGCCAGCAACTGGAGCGGGAACCGGCCATCTGCCGCCGCAGGTCGGTGTCCAGGTCCCAGAAGTAGATGGAGCCTTTGTCGTAATCCCAATTGACATAGTGAACCGTGTTGGCCGCGGCCGACATGGTGCTGCAACCGCCGCGACTGGGCAGGCCGCTCTTCACTACCTGGCCAGTCACCAGGTTATAGCCAAGCGGTTCCACGATCACCATGCTGTTGACAATGACCGGATGATAGATGTGACCGCCATGATTGTCGCGATTCCAGGCATGGCTTTTTTGCCAGAGCAATTGCCCATTCTGAGCAGAATAGGCGAAGAGATTGTATTGGCTGGTGGAATCGGCAATCACGATCTTCTCGTCCGCATAACTGAGGAAGAACACCATCGGGTAAGGAGACGCCGGAAAGCTGGCCGCCTTCTCCCACAACACCTGGCCCGTGCCGGAGTCGAGCGCCACCAAATACTGGTTGAGCCATAAAGAGGAGTGGCTGATCCGGCCGCTGGTTTGGCTCTTGGCAGTGGCGTTTCGCGATTCGACGAAGTAAACGCGGCCGCCGCCAATCGCAATCGAGGAGTTGACGATGACACCGTTTTGATAAACCCAAAGCTTTTCACCTGCGGCCTTGGAAAGGCAAAAGAGATTGTCGCTGCACACCTTGGCGGTGCTTTCCAGCCCGGTGGAATCATACCAAAAGGCCGGCCCATCAAAACTGGTGTAAGCCGATCCCGCTTTGACGCTGGAACCAAACAGCCGGTCGCCGACACAGGCCAGGTAACCCCAATCGTAACTTCGCGATTGATTGGGCGGCGCGACGGCATGGCTCTGAACCAAGTCGACAGAATAAGCATCCACCCGCCAGCATAGGCTGCCCACGGCCAGGTAGAGCGATTGGTCATCCGCGCACATGTTGCTGGAATCCCTCGGCACGTTGACCCGGCGCAGATGCGGGATTTCCAAAGCCCAATTAATATTGCCGTTGTAGGCGTCCTGTCCAAAAACCCGGTTGTTCCCTTGGACAAACAGGAATCCGTTGACGGTGAGCGGAGAAGGATTGCGGCTCTGCCGGTCAACCATGCCACGCGGCCCCGGCTGGCCGAACCATTGCAGCTTCATGTTCCGGCCCACCACTCTTTGGTCGTGGCTGCTGGCGGTCTGGGCGGGGTCGCCAAAAGTGTGCGACCACTCGCCGACGCCCGACAAAGGGCTGCGCAGGATTTTGATCGAACGTTGCGGAGTCTCTTCGACAGCAGCCGCATTGTTCGTGATGCCGCTGCGGACCCAAAGGTCGAGCGCAGACCAGTTGGAGAGAGTGCCGGAAACATTGGCCGGAAATCCCAGAAAAGCCCGACCACCGCCCGGTCGCATGACACGCAACAGTTCGCCCGCATTTCCGCGAACATCAGCGCGAGAAAGCATTTCAGCCGAAACCACCAGGTTGAAGCAATCCTTGGTGAACGGCAGTTGGTTCAGCGGGCACTGCAAAATCGTGACGCGGGCGCCGTAAAGGCCGGCGGCATGCAGCGCCTGGCGCGCCCTGGCCACCTCGTCCGCCGATTCGGCTACGCCCACAATGTGAAGATCAGAGCGCCGAGCCAGCTCGTAAGCCAGCCGCCCATCGCCGCAGCCGTAATCGAGGCAATAGCCGCGCGTCAGGCCGGTTTCGTCAAGAATCCCCTGAGCCACACTGGCCAAGCGCTCGCTCCATTCGTCGGCGGGATATGGAGATGGCGCAGGCGGCGCACTTAGAACGGAGAAGTTGTAATCGGTTTCCAACTCGAAGACCTCGCTTTTCGTTTCCAGGCCGTTCAGCACTTGCTTAATGACATAGAAGTAGAGTGCCTTCGGCTTCAATCCGTCGATCGTGAGGGAGTGGACTTGTTTGGGAGCGGCATCCTCAATCCTATTGCCGAGCGAAGCCGTTTCACCATATTCCAGAATCGAAGGGGTATCCTGCGCCGTCTCCCAGGCAATCGTCGCCGCGTCCTGGCGCACAAATCGCGCGTAGGGACCGAGTTGAAGCGCACCGCTTGCAGCCGCGAAAACCGGCATCCATGACAACGCCCAAAGTGCCAGAACGATCACCAAGAACACGGCTGGATGGCGTGTGTTCGGCGTAGCGGCAGGCAGCATGCCCGTCGCTACCGCGCCCGCTCTCGCGCTGAACGCATACGCTTGCCGTGTTTGATTCATGGTTGCCATGAGTCAGCGATTGATGATGACGCCCCGGTAGAAGTAATTTTGCCCGTCGCTCGTTTCCAGAAACACCTTCTCCCGTCCGTCACCGGGGATGTTGGTGGCGTTGGGAGCGTCTTCCCACTTGCCAGTACTCAGCGAGTCCCTCCACTGCAAAGTGTACGATCGTCCGGTGATGGTTGGGACTTTAACAACTTGGTTGCGTTGTGCGTCCGATTCAATCTTGAGGGCGAAGAGTGAAGCCGGATTGGCTGGATCGGTCCCGGCCAATACCTCCTGGCTGTCCCCGGCGCCATCACCGTCGCTGTCGGCGAGCAACGGATATGAGCCGTAGAATTTCGCCTCGTCCAAATCGACCAGCCCGTCGCCATCACGATCCTGGTCCAATCCCCAGACCGACACGCTGAAATCATCCATGTAGCTCGGATGGACAGCGCGGCGTTGCGCGCCGGAGAGCTTTTGCACGCTGTTATTTTTGAAGCCCAAACCGGCGCGCCTTTGCGTCCCGTCAATCCACACATCATATCGTTTGGCCTGGTAATCGTTCCGGATGGTCACCCGCACGAATTCGTTGGTCGGAAAGGAGCTCGTCACCGGCACAAAACTTCCGCCCCCGGCGCCGTCGCCGTCCAGCGCCAGAATGCCGCCGGTGGCACTGAAAAAGACCACGCTGCTGACGACGTTGGTCGGAATGATGGGCGGATTCGTCGTGCCGCTTTCCATGAAAAATGCGTCCACCCAGAGCACCGGCGCGGTGTTCGTCAGGGCGACATCAATGGTGCATTGTCCGGACTGGACCGACTGCAAACCGTGGGCCGCCCTGCTCTGCTGCACCAGCGCGTCGCCGCGGCTGACGCGCCAGATGCCCTGTCGATCCTGGCCGTGCAGATTGCCGGGCACAAAGGGGATGGCTTCAGTCGGTTCAAAACCGGTGGCATACAGAATCCCCTGGATTTGCGGCCTGAAACTGGCCGCCGCTGTCCAGGCCTGCTCGGCCGGACCGGCCACCTGAAAGGCGTAAAAGTATTGTTTGAACGCAGCCAAATCGGTCAGGCTGGCCGTGAATTGGCCGGGAGAAAAGTGGCCCAGGAATTGGGCGTGCTGCCAGAGATTGCTGGCTGTTCCGCCATTGGTCAGCCCCCAATACAGATACACGGGCGCAGCGGTTTCCGTGTTCAGCACGCCGGTCAACGTGGCGGCGTTTTCGGTGACTTCCGGAGCGGCGGCCAGCGCCACTGTTTGCACCGTTGTTTCGACCAGTTTCAACGCTGTCAGGCAGGTGGTCTCCGCGCTGGAAAAACTGATGCGGACCTCACCATCCGATCCGGACCGAAGGCCGGTGAAGCGACATATAAAACCGCGGTCGGCGCGGCTGTTGTCCGTTACATCGATGGTCACAGTCTGGTTTTGGTCCCCGGAAAGCACCGCCAGGGCCGCGTGAGTGGAGCTCGCATTCCGAAAGGTCTCTGCGCCGGAGAGGGTGTAGCTCAAGCGATTGCCCGTGGCCCCTCCTCCCGCGCCATTGTCACTATAAAGCACCAATTCGTAGGCCTTCTGCGGATCCAGGCCCTCGAGATCCAGCGCATGCACCGTTCCCGGATAAAGAACGGTGTTCCCGGCAGAATCCAAGCTGACTTCAAACGCAGCCTTCGCCTCCGTGCCCGCCGCTGGGGACACACCTACGGCGGTCGGCGAAGGGACCATCGCCGACAGCGGCCGCCCACTGACCGAAAGAGTCGCGGTCACGCTCGCGGCTTCGCCATTTTTGTAGTTTTTCAGGCGAACGGCGGCTTGGTCAACGCAGGGGACCTGGTAAAGGCCCCAGTTATCGATCCCCCAAAACCAACTGGCTGTGCCGGCTTGAAAGAGCCGGAAAAGCACCCGGGGATGATCGTCCGCTTCCGGGAGGCGAAACACCTCCAGACGTTTGGACTCCACTTGATTGTCGTTGATCCGGCCGCTGATGTAAGGCGCCAGGTTTTGGCTGATGGGAGCGGCGAGAAACGCCCCGTAATATCCTCCCTGCTGAGTTCCTGTGGCCGGATCACGATAAGTGGCCACATCGGTTCGGCGGCTGGTGAGGGTGACGACGGCATCCACCGTCCCGTCGGGCAGCCGGACAATGTCGTCCCGGTCAATCATGCAAATGACCGGCTTCCAGCTTTGTCCACCGTCCAGCGAGAATTCCACGCCGGTCATGCTGTCCTGGTTTTGAGTGTAGGCGCTGTTGAAGGCAAGCACGATCCCGTGTTTTCCGGTCAAATCGTATGCGGGCGAGAATATGTATTGCACCTGGCTGCCGCTCCGCAGGTCGGACTCGGCGTAAAGCAAGTTGCCGGAGAGCAACGCGGTGATAGGCGCCCCGTTGAGTTCCTGTCCTGGCGCAACTCTCAGCCGCTCACCGCCAAATACAGATTGCAGTCGGGATTGCGAAATCAGAACCCAGCCGAGGTACGCGTCAGACAGTGGATCGTTCAGGTTGTTGCCCGCATGGCCGGCAATCGGGTCGGTGAACTGTCTTGCGGACCACCCGGCCAGCGAAACCGGCCCTTCCGCGCCCGAATCGAAACTCTCAAACACAATCGGCTGGTTTAAGATGAGGCGGCCCGCAATGCCCAGGCGCGTCACGTTGGAAACGCTGGAACCCGCGGCGCCGAAAAAAGTGTAGGCCACAAAATCGGCCCGCGCCGCCGCGATCAGACACGAAAGCAAGGCTATCCTCCATGCAATCAAATAGATAACGCGGTCCATAATCCTGAACATCCGGCCCATCCAGAGCATTCCAGCACTGGCGGCCCGGCGCCACTCAAGCGCCATTGAACCTATCGCGCCCGGCGGTCTTTGCGAGCAAATTATGGTCCGCGACTAGGCGCTCGGCGCGTGCTCAAGTTGTCGGCGGCGTTTTGGAGTGCGGCGGGAAGCGGAGCGCCACGCCGCTTTTGGGCGCGATGACCGGCGAGCGAAAAGCGGTGTCGCCGCTGTGCGCTCTGCCACCGCAGTCCAAAACGTCACCGACGACACGGGCATGCATTTGCCACTTTCGGGGTTGCTTTTTGCGGGATGCCTTTTTCGCGTTGACAAGGTAGCCGCAGAAGAGTTCTCATGGCTTACGAGAACGGAAAGGCAACTGGGCGGCTTATGAAAGTCGAAACTTTAGTGGCTGTTTTTGCGGGGGTGGAACGGTCTGGGCCAGTCAGAGTCAATACAAGCCACGATTGCTCCGATGCCAGGAGCGTCAAGAGGAAGTTCAATCTGTGAGCCGTCGAATTGACATGCGTTACCCGCACGCAGGCCCTGTTTGAATGTGGCGCGAAACCGGTGACTTGTGCGGTGGAGCACCGACATTCCTATCGGCAACCGGGCAATGAGGCACCCACCCACAAACACAAAGCCAAGACCAAGAAAGCAATGAACAATTGCAGCGTTATGAACATATCCATGGTGCCAACGAAGAACGACCCAACATCCTGCCCGCTGGCGAGGTCTCCAGCGGCCAGCGGCACGAAGAAGACGTCCGGCGTCTGGCTCATTTTGGCGCTGGCGCTGCTCCTTGGGCTGGTTGTCAGGTCCCAGGCTCAGCGCACGGCCGCGGCCAGCGCTACGATCGTCAGCGGTTTCGTCGCGGCCGTTACGGTGACTGATGGTGGAGCGGGCTACACCGAAGCACCAAGCGTGATTCTGGCCGGCGGCGGCGGCAGCGGGGCGACGGCCATCGCCTTGGTGTTCAACGGAGCGGTGAGCCAGATCATCGTGCTGACCGCCGGCAGCGGCTACACCAGCCCGGCCGGGGGTCATTATCTCCACTCCGCCGGTTCAACCCACCGTGCTGGCCTTGCAGGGGGTGCCGCTGGTGACGATCAACGGGTTGCCCGGAGACACGAACGAGATCCAATCCTCGAGGACGTTGGGAGAAGGGGCAATATGGATTCCGCTGACCAACGTGGTGTTGACCACCAGCGTGCTGGAATGGTACGACCGTATCTCACCACCGGGAGCCACACTGTTTTACCGGGCGGTGTGGTTGGGAGGCGCGGTGGGGGACCGGCCCACACCGGGGACGAGATTTGTGTGGCTGCCGGCGGGGCAGTTTATGCTGGGCAGCCCGGATAACGAGCAGGACCGGAACAGCGATGAAGGCCCACAGACATTAGTATCCTTGACCCACGGCTTCTGGATGGGCCGGTATGAGGTGACGCAAGGCGAGTATCAGTCGGTCATGGGAAGCAATCCGAGCGCAATCACTGGGGACACGAACCGTCCGGTCGAGAACGTCAGTTGGCATGACGCGACCAACTACTGCGGGCGCTTGACGCAGCAGGAGCGGGCGGCGGGCCGTTTGTCGGCAGCGTGGGAGTATCGGTTGCCGACGGAGGCGCAGTGGGAATATGCGGCCCGGGCAGGGACGACCAACCGTTTCAGTTTTGGGAACGACCCTGGCTATACAAAATTGGGGAATTACGCGTGGTATGATGCGAACCACGAGGGCACGACCCATGCGGTGGGAGGGAAACTGCCGAACCAGTGGGGCTTATATGACACGTATGGGAACGTATGGGAATTGTGTTTGGACTGGTATGGGACGTATGCGGGCGGTACGGCGATAGACCCGCAAGGGCCTCCTACGGGCTCGGAACGCGTAGGCCGGGGAGGCGGTTATTACAGCTCCCCTCGGCTCTGCCGCTCGTCCTTCCGGTTCAGGAACGACCCGGTGTACTTGTTCAGCGGCCAGGGGTTCCGCATGGCCCTGGTTTCAGTTCCTTGAAATCTGAGCTTCGATCAAAGCGAGCGCAGTTTAGCCACGACCGAGCAGCCGCCCTTCGGCCTCTGGGGCCAAAGGCAACTGCCCCAAAACACAAAGCCAAGACGAAGAAAACAATGAACAATCGCAATGTTATGAACATATCCATGATGCCAACGAGGAGCGACGCCAACATCCTACCCGCGGCGCGGTCTTCAGCGGTCCGCTGCACGAAGAAAACTTCCGGCATCTGGCGCGTTTTGGCGCTGGCGCTGCTCCTTGGGCTGGTTGTCAGGTCCCAGGCCCAGCGCATGGCCACGGCCAGCGCCGCGATCATCAGCGGGTTCGTCGTGGCCGTTACGGTGACCGATGGCGGAGCGGGATACGCCGAGGCACCAAGTGTGATCTTGGCCGGTGGCGGCGGCAGTGGGGCGACGGCTATCGCCTTGGTGACCAACGGGGCAGTGAGCCGGATCATCGTGTTGACCGCCGGCAGCGGCTACAGCAGCCCGCCGGAGGTCACCATCTCCACTCCGCCGGCTCAGCCCATCGTGCTGACCCCGCAGTTGGTGCCGCTGGTGACGATCAACGGGTTGCCCGGAGACACGAACGAGATCCAATCCTCGAAGACATTGGGGGAAGGGGCAGTGTGGATTCCGCTGACCAACGTGGTGTTGACCGCCAGCGTGCTGGAATGGTACGACCGTATTTCAGCAGTAGGAACGAAAGGTTTCTATCGGGCCGTGCTGCTGGGGGCGGGGCAACGGCCCACGCCGGGGACGAGATTTGTGTGGCTGCCGGCGGGGCGGTTTACGATGGGCAGCCCGGACAGCGAGCAGGATCGGGAAAGTAACGAAGGGCCGCAGATGCTGGTGACGCTGACGCGGGGGTTCTGGATGGGTCGGTATGAGGTGACTCAAGGCGAGTACCAATTGGTCATGGGCAGCAATCCGAGCCTTTTGGTTGGCGACACGAACCGGCCGGTCGAGTTCGTCAGTTGGCATGACGCGACCGACTATTGCGGGCGCTTGACACTGCAGGAGCGGGCGGCGGGCCGATTGCCGGCGGGGTGGGAGTATCGGTTGCCGACGGAGGCACAGTGGGAATATGCGGCCCGGGCGGGGACGACCAACCGTTTCAGTTTTGGGGACGACCCTGGCTACGCGGAACTGGGAAGCTATGCTTGGTATTCTGCGAACGGCAGGGGCACGACCCAAGCGGTGGGAGGGAAGCTGCCGAACCAGTGGGGTTTGTATGACATGTATGGGAACGCGTGGGAATGGTGTTTGGACTGGTATGGGACGTATGCGGGCGGTACGGCGATAGACCCGCAAGGGCCTTCGACAGGATCGTTGCGCGTGTACCGGGGCGGCAGTTTTTTGCAGGACGCGCAATTCTGCCGGTCGAGCTACCGGGACGGCTACGGTCCGGGCAATCGGTATCTCCAGCGCGGCTTCCGTGTAGTCCTGGTTCCAATCCCTTGAGAACTTGATCTACAAGGATGGTCGAGCACGCAGTGCAGCCACGCCAGAGCAGGCGGCGCGGGACAAACGGCCGGCCGCGGCGAGGCGGATTTCGCAACGGCGGTCCGCGAATTGGTTGAGGATTGATGGTTGAGCGTCGATGGTTCAAATGCGCGCCCCGACCCCGATGACGACGCGATACCATGCCTGCCGGAGTATCTGGCCGACACCAACCGCAGCAAGGCAAGGCAGAAGGCGAAAGGCTGAATGCTGAAGTCAGAAAACGGAAGCCAACGGCCTCCGCTTCGCATGGCAGGGGGCGCAGCAGCCAGGCACTTCCTCGAGCGGTGTAGGAGTCCTGGAGCCGCTGGAGACAATTGGTTCACGATCTACACGAACAATCCGCCCACGCCGCTGCAAACGAATCTCTTCGACCTCCCCGGCACCAACCGCGCGCTGTTCTACCGGATCAAAGCCGTGCGCGAATAGTTGCGGGTTGATGGGTTAGGGTTGCGACGCACGCTACGTTTGCGCGCTTGGTGCGGCGAGAGGCAAACACGTAAACTCACCGAACACGGCGAAGTCCGCTGCATTCAGCGTCAGCAGTGATGTGATGCCCGCGCTACGAAACGTGCCCGCCAGCAATGTATCAAGCACCCGTTTTCTCCCCAATTGGTGCTGGGTCATGGCCGCGAGAAACCAGGACACAGCAGACTCATCGGGCCAGACGCGCTCCACGTTGGAGTCGTCCCACCAGACGCGCGCGCGTTCGAGCGCTTGCGGCATGGTCAGCGGAGCCGTGAATCGTTTCGCGTCAGTGACGATATGCACGAATTCGGCGAGCGCCTGAGGCGCGAGCGCGAAGCGGTCGCCCTTCTGGCGCAGTGAGCTCGCCAGCCTTCGGGCCGCCGCGTGATCGGCGTGACCCGAAACCTCTGCCGCCACGAGAAAGCTCGTGTCGAGCCCGCGCGTCACAGCCGGTCCTCCAGCATTTCGTCGTACCATTCCTCGCGCGTGCCCAGTGGCTTCAGCATCCGGCCCAAGTCCAGCGGTGGCAGGTCGAGTGCGCTGCGTCCGCGGCCCTGCGTTTTCTTCAAACGGGCCTTGCGGACGAACTGTTCGAGTTCCGCCAGTTCCTTCGCCGAGAATTGCGGCACCACGGCTTCCACTTCAGCGAGTGTATTCATGCCCGCTAAAGTAACGTCCGCGCTCGCCTCCGGCAAGCATCTGCAGCGGATGCGACGATGCTTGCCCAAAAGCCGCGGGCATGGAAATAGGGCAGTCCCACAGACGGACAGTTCCGTCACCAATCAAGGCGCGGCCCCTGTGAGCGGGACTTGGTATGACGCCGTGTATTTCTCCACGAACGCCGTCCTGGACGGGCCAGACACGCCGTTGCGTTCGCAGAGCCGCAGCCTGGCCATGGGCGTGGGCAGCATTTATCAAGTGACCAACACGGTGGCCATTCCCGCGAACGCCCCGCCGAGCTACTACCTCATCGTCAAGGCGGACGACCAGAACTCCGTCTTTGAGACCAAGGAGACAAACAACTGGCGGGCCTTCGGCGTGGGCCACAGCGGAGGGTTGAGGATTGAAGGTTAAGAGTTGAGGGAGCAGAAGAGTATGCCCAAACGCGACGCGGACGGCGGTGGCATCCCGGACTAGTGGGAGCAGCAGTATTTCGGCTCCATCACCAACTGCGCCCCCGACGCCGACCCCGATGGCGACGGCAAGCCCAACCTGCTGGAGTACCTGGCCGACACCGACCCCACCCAAGGGAAATGAGAAGTCAGAAATCAGAAGTCAGAGATTGGAAGCGAACGGCCTCCGCCTCGAATGGCAAGGCGGTGAGCAGGCCAGACAATTCCTGGAGCGCAATAACGACCTTTCGCTTCTCACCAGCCGCTGGGTGGGGTCATCTACACGAACAATCCGCCCACCCCGCTCCAGGCCAACCTCTTAGACCTCCCCGGCCACCAACCGCGCGCGCTTCTATCGCGTGAGGGCGGTCAGAGTGTAGCGACGGGATGCCGGATACTGGATGCTGGATCTCAGATACTGAGGATGAGGCCATCCACGCTCCAACGCGGAGCTTCTTTGCGTTTTTCACGTTCCTGTACCAGCCGCAATTGCAGCGGAGAATGCTTGCTGAGGGAGGCAGCAGCGATTAGCTTGCGTCCGTGAAAAAGATTGTCGCCTGCAAGGTGCTGGAAAACTACCGGGTCTGGCTCCGCTTCGACGACGGCGTGGAGGGCGAGGCCGACTTCTCCGCGCAGGCCGGCCAAGGCGTTTTCGCCTCTTGGACCGATTACGGCTTTTTCGGCCAGGCCGCCATTGCTGAGCACGGGCGGACGCTGACCTGGCCCGGCGAACTGGACTTCTGCGCCGACGCCCTCTGGCTCCAAGTCACGGGTAAGCGCCCTGAAGACCTCTTCCCCAGCTTGCGCCAGGAGCGCGGTGCCCATGCCCACGCTTAGCCGGTTCTTCGGCATCGTCATCACCATGAACTGGAACGACCACCACCCACCCCATTTCCACGCCCGTTACTCCGAGCATGAAGCGGTGGTCCGCCTGGACACCTTGGAAGTGGAGGCAGGACACCTGCCCCGGCGCGTCCTGGGGTTGGTGCTCGAATGGGCGGCTGAGCACCGGGCCGAACTCTGGGACAACTGGGACCGCGTGCATTCCAGTCAGCCGATCCGGCCCATCGCGCCCTTGGATTGAGCCGCTCCTGGAGTCGAACAATTGGCGCGCCTTCGGCGTGAGCCACAGCGGAGGGTTTTGAGCCGAAAGAAAATCCCTGTTAATCCACCAAGAAATGATTATGCTGCGGTGCTTGGTAGTGACTCTGATTGAACATGGACAAATTGCTGTTAATCGATGATGAGGCGGATGTGCGGTATTCGTTCCGGCGGATTTTTGAGCCGGCGGAGATCGAACTGACCACGGCTTCGAGCGGGGAAGAGGGCTTGCGGCTCGTTCCGAAGGTCAAACCGGACCTCGTGCTCATGGACATTCGCATGGGAGGAATGAACGGTCTCGAGACTCTGCGGCGGCTCCGGCAGATGGACACCAAGCTTCCCATCATCCTGATGACGGCCTACGGCACGACCCAGACCGCCATCGAAGCCATGAAACTGGGCGCTTACGATTACCTGCTCAAGCCCTTCGACGTGCCCAAGCTCAAGCAACTGGTGGCGGCCGCCCTCAAAGCAGCCCATGATATGAAGCACGTCGTCTCCTACCAGCCGCTGCTGGAATCGGAAGATTACGAGCTCGGCATCGTCGGCCGCAGCGACGCCATGCAAAATGTCTTCAAATTGATCGGACAACTGGCCGCTTCGGACGCCACCGCGTTGATCACCGGCGAGAGCGGCACCGGCAAGGAACTGGTCGCCCGCGCCATTTACCACCATAGCCAGCGCAGCACCCAGCCCTTCATCGCCATTAATTGCGCCGCCATCCCGGAAAACCTCCTGGAAAGCGAATTGTTCGGCCACGAAAAGGGAGCGTTTACCGGCGCGACCGGCCAGCGTATCGGCAAATTTGAGCAATGCCACCGCGGCACCATTTTCCTGGATGAAATCGGCGACATGAGCCTGGCGACGCAAACGAAGATACTGCGGGTCCTGCAATCCGGCGCCTTTGAGCGGGTGGGCGGCAATCAACCGTTGCAGGTGGACGTCCGCATCATTGCCGCGACCAACAAGCCGCTGGACCAAGCCGTGGCCGCGCGCGAATTTCGCGAAGACCTATTTTACCGGTTGAATGTCGTGCGCATCCAGATTCCGCCTCTGCGCGAACGGCGCGGCGACATCCGCCTGCTGGTCAATTATTTCCTGAAGAAATTTGCCAAAAACCAAAACAAGCCGCCCAAGTCGATCTCGCCGGAAGTCATCGCCGCGTTGGAGCAATACGGCTGGCCCGGCAATGTGCGGGAGCTGGAAAACGTCATGCAGAGGGCCATGGTCATGGCCAAAGGGGACGCCATCCTGCCGGGCGATTTGCCGGCGGAGATTACTTCTACAGGCTGCTCCTCTTTGGCCGCGGCGGCCCCGGACAGTGCGCTGGCCTCAGCCTCTCCGGCAGCACTTCCCGTGGATTTGGCCTCTTTATCCCGGCTGCTCTTTCAATGGGCGCGCCAGCAAAGGCAGCTCAAAGTGATTCCGGCCGTGGAACGAGAACTGATCGTCAACGCGCTGGCGGAAACAAAAGGAAACCAGGTGCAAGCGGCCAGATTGCTCGGCATCACCCGCGCCACGCTGCGCAAGCGGATCGAGAAATTCAGCATCAAGCAGGAGCTTTCTATTCGTTAGCCTCTTTTCCTCTGCCGGCGCGTCTTGAGGAACAACTTCAAGGTCTCCGGATGATCCTCGAAGAACTGGGCCAGATCGGACAGGCACGCGACGGTGGCGGGGCTGAGGTGATGTTCAATGCCTTCGATGTCGAGCTGCTGTGTGGCCGAATCCAGGCCAAAAAGGGAAAAAAACCGGGAGAGAGTTTCATGTCGCTGTTGAACCTTGCGGGCCACCTCGCGGCCTTTATCCGTCAGAATCAGTCCGCGGTACTTCTCATAGTTGATGTAGCCGAGCTCGCCCAGCTTTTGCACCATGCTGGTAACAGAAGCTTGCTTGACCTGCAAGGAGGAGGCGATGTCCACGACGCGGGCATAGCCCTTTTCCTCAATGAGTTCCTGGATGCGCTCCAGGTAATCTTCCGCGCTCTGGCTTGGTGACGACGATACGGGCATGCCGCCTCAATTAACCACAAGCGGGTGGCGAAAGGCAAGCGCAAGGCTGCTTCGGAATTTTTTCACAAAAAACCCTTGTGAAAAATTTCACGATCATGCATCTTTCCCCCCGCTTTTGACAAAAGAGTCGGTTTCGCGGGAGGGGATTGGCGTCCCCGCAAACAGTTTTTTTACCGGTTAATGCACTTGCTAAGAACGATATTGGCTGCGGCATTGTTGTTGGGCGTGACCTTCATCATGTTCGGGGCCGCTTCCGAAAGCATGAGCGCCGCCGCGCCGGCCCAAGCCGAGGCGGGCGGAGCTTCGGCCTTGTCCGAGCACGGTTTGCCCCCGCGGGCGGTCGAGATCGGGCGGATGGGCGCCTTTCCCATCACCAATTCGATGGTGCTTTCCTGGCTGGTGGCAGCAGGGCTGATTGTCTGCGCCCAAGTGGCCACGAAGCGGATGAAGGAGATTCCCTCCGGCGCGCAGAATTTTTGGGAATGGCTGGTGGAAAGCCTGTATGAGTTTCTGGAGGGCATTATTGGGCAGGATCTGGTGAAGAAGACCTTTTGGTTTTTTGCCACCCTTTTCATTTTTATTCTCTTTTCCAATTGGGTGGGGCTGATTCCCGGGGTGGGAACCATTGGCTGGGGGGTGCAGGGCGATCACGGCTTTCACGTGGCCGAGCCGTGGTTCCGCGGGGTCAATGCCGATCTGAACATGACGTTAGCCATGGCCATGATTTTCTTCGCCTGCTGGACCGTGTGGGCGCTGCAAGCCAATGGCGTAGCCGGTTTCGTAAAACACCTTTTCGCACCCAAAGGCGAAACGACCGGGGCACTCAAGATGTTGATGATCCTGGTGTTTATTGCCGTGGGATTTCTGGAAATCGTTTCCATTTTGTTCCGCCCGGTTTCCTTGAGCTTCCGCCTCTACGGCAACATTTTCGCAGGTGAAACGATGCTGGAATCCATGGCCAACGTCGTGAAGGAGCCCGCCTGGGCCAGGATGCTGGCCAGTTTCATGGTGCCCATTCCTTTTTACTTTATGGAGCTGTTGGTGGGGCTGGTGCAGGCCCTGGTGTTCATGCTCTTGACGGCGGTGTTCACCCTGTTGATTTGCCAGCACGAGGAGGGGCACGAGCCGGCGCACCATTGATGGATTTCAAATCTCAAATCTCAGTTTTCAGTTTGAGCGCCGCAAAGAGCGCGAACAATTTCAGCGGTTTGACCGTGTTCAATCGCGGGAGCCGTTGAGCAACGAAAGGAAAAGTATGTTGATGCCCCTGTTGGCAGAGATGAGCGGAAACCTGCACGTCGGCCTGGCCTCGCTCGGCGCGGCCATCGGCGTCGGTTTCATTGGCATGAAAGCCGCCGAAGCTGTGGGACGCAATCCCGGCGCCGCGACCAAGATTCTGGTCCAGGCCATCTTGGCGATCGCCTTTGCCGAAGCCATTGTGTTCTACGCCATCTTCCTGGTGAAGTAACGGCCAGGCGCGGAGTCCCCACGGCTCCGCGCCTGCCCTTTGTTAATTACTGAGTTATGGATCAATTCATTTTATTTGCGAATATTGGCAGTGACCTGGCCCAAATGGGGCGAGACACCGCTCACACCTTCGGCGTGGATTGGCCTCATTTCCTGGCCCAGGTCATCAGCTTTGGCATCGTCGCCTTTTTGCTGTATCGGTTTGCCTACCAGCCGGTTCTGACCATGCTGGAGGATCGACGGCAGCGCATTGCCGACAGTCTGGCCAATGCCGAGAAGATCAAGGCCGAACTGGCCAAAACCGAAGCGGCCCGACAGGAAGTCCTAAGCCAGGCCGATCTTCAGGCTACCCATCTGATCGAGGAAGCGCGCCAAGCCGCCGCGCGCGTGCAGGAAGTCGAAACCCAAAAGGCCATTGCCACCGCCGAGCAGATCATCGCCAAGGCCCGCGAAGCGGCGGCCGCGGATCACGCGCGCATGCTGGCGGAACTCCGGCGCGAGATCGGCCATTTGGTCGTGCGGACGACCGCGCAGGTCACCGGCAAAATCCTGACGGTTGATGACCAGCAACGGCTGGCCGAGGAAACGAACCGACAATTGGCCGCCTGAGAGAACTGGAATCTCAAATTTCAAATCTCAAATTATCCTTAGGCAAAGCGAAGCATGAAGATTCCCAAACAAGCGCGGCGCGAGGCCAAGCGGCTGTTTCGCAGTTGCCTGGCGCAGGGCGCGCTGGATGAAAACCGGGTGCGCCAGGCGCTGCAACAGGTCATCGCTCAGAAGCCCCGCGGCTATGTGCCCATCCTGTCCCACTTTCAGCGTCTGGTGAAGCTGGAAGTGGCGCGCCGCACCGCCCGGGTGGAAACCGCCGTGCCGCTTTCACCAGCGTTGCAGGCGGACGTGGCGGCAAATTTGGCCCGCGCTTACGGAACGGGCTTGAGCATTTCCTTTGCCGAAAACCGTTCGTTGATCGGCGGCCTGCGCATTCGCGTGGGCAGCGATGTGTATGACGGCAGCGTGCAAGCGCGGCTGGCCGCTTTGAAAGAAAGTTTTTAGTCCGCTCTCAAGCCATTAACGATGCCACGATTTAACAAAACAAGGCGCTCCAGCGCTAAAACCATCCAAGCGCCAAATCCAGGCCTGAGCGGCGAGCAGAGTTGAAAAATTTATGAGCACCTTACTCCAGGAAATTGAAGCCCAGATCGCGGGGGTCAAAACCGCCGTCGCCCGGCAGAATATCGGCACCGTCCGCGAAATCGGCGACGGCGTGGCCAAGATTGAAGGCCTGACCGACGCCATGCTCAATGAAATGATCGATTTCGGCAACGGCGTGACCGGCATTGCGCTCAACCTCGAAGAGACCGAAGTGGGCGCCATTATTCTGGGCGATTTCACCACCATTAAAGAAGGCCAGGAAGTCCGCACCACCGGCAAACTGTTGCAGGTGCCGGTTGGCAAAGGCCTGCTGGGCCGCGTCGTCAACTCCCTCGGCCTGCCGGTCGATGGCAAAGGCCCGATCAAAAGCGATACCGCCTACCCCGTCGAAAAGATCGCGCCGGGCATCATCAAGCGCCGCTCCGTCAACCAGCCTGTTCAGACCGGGATCATGGCCATCGACGCGATGATTCCCATCGGCCGGGGCCAGCGCGAACTCATCATTGGGGACCGTTCGACCGGCAAGACCACCATCGGCATCGACGCCATCATCAACCAGGCTCGTCTGAACCGGGCGGCAGAAGCGGCGGGAGACAGAGAATATCGGCCTCTTTACAGCATTTATGTCGCCGTCGGCCAGAAGCAATCGAACATCGCCCGCGTCATCAGCGTGCTCGAAGAAGCCGGGGCCATGCCCTACACCGTCGTCGTGGCCGCTGCGGCCAGCGATTCGGCCACGAACCAGTATCTGGCGCCCTTCGCCGGCGCCGCCATGGGCGAATGGTTCATGGATAACGGCATGGATGCGCTGATTATTTATGACGATTTGTCCAAGCACGCCGTGGCTTACCGCCAGGTCTCGCTCGTGTTGCGGCGGCCTTCCGGCCGCGAGGCCTATCCGGGCGACGTCTTTTACCTGCACAGCCGCTTGCTGGAGCGCGCTGCGCGCCTGAACGAGAAGAACGGCAACGGTTCGCTCACCGCCTTGCCCATTATCGAAACGCAATTGGGCGAGGTGTCTGCTTACATTCCCACCAAGGTCATTTCGATCAGCGACGGCCAGATTTATCTCGAAACCGACCTGTTTTATCAGGGCGTCCGCCCGGC
>CAYIIH010000091.1:0-24265 GCA_964363225.1 uncultured Verrucomicrobiota bacterium
TTGTTCGGCAGGCTGCTGGTGGCAACTCCGATGTTAATGAAAGCCTGGAGGCCGATCAAGAAGGTGATTCCTGCGACCAGAAACTGGCCGAAAGGATCGTTCGTCCGCCACGCAATTCGGAGGCCGCAGATAATGATGCACACATAAGCCAGCAGCACCAGGCTGGCGCCGACAAAGCCCAACTCTTCGCCTATCAATGAAAATATGAAGTCCGTCTGTTGTTCGGGCACGAAGCCGAACTTCTGTTTTCCTTCGCCAAAGGGCCGTCCCCAGAGGCCCCCGGCGCCGATTGCGAGCACGGATTGCCAGCCCTGCCAACCGACACCGCTTTGATACTTCTCCGGATCGAGAAAGGACATGATGCGCAGCAGCCGCATCGGGCTGTGACAGAGCAGGATCACCAGCACTTCCAGGCCGATGATGCTCGCCGATAAAATGTAAGCCCCATGCGTTCCCGCAAAGAGAAGCAGCACGGCGGTCACAGCCGCAAGTAAAAGGGCCGTTCCCCAGTCGGGCTCCGCAAAAATCAAGGCAATGGCCGTTCCCGCCATGAATGCCGGATAAAGAAATCCCCATGTCCTTTCACTCATCTGTTGTTGATGATGTGAACAGTAACCCGCCAGGGCGATAATCAAGGCAACCTTGGCAAACTCGGAGGGCTGGCCCCCCAGCCGCAGCCAGCGGCGTCCGCCATTGATCTCGACGCCAATGCCAGGAACCAGGACGGCCACCAGCAGAACGGTGGCGAGGATGATCAGAATCCAGGGGAGGTGCCATTTTCTCAGCCAGCGATAGTCCAGCAAGGCGGCACCAGTTCCAGCCAACAGACCCGCCCCCAGCCACAGAAGCTGTCTTTGGAAGCTCTGCAAGTCTGCCTCGCCGACGCTGGCGCTGTAAAGGACGGCTATGCGCACGACCAACAATGCGCCCACACACAACGCGAATATAGCCGGAGTCGTTTTCTTCATAGGTCCAACCCGCGCGACGCGGGTGCTACCCAGTCCACACACAACGCGAGCATAGCTGGAATCGGGTTCATCGCTGTGCTACGCGGGCATACGGTTGGTCGCCAGTCGCGCCGGACGCGAGAGCTTTACGCACGCTTTGGACTGGCGGCGTTTTTGTTGCCGCTTCTTGAATCAAGCGTTGCGAGGATGGCAATGCACCCTTGTCGGGTGGAATTCCAAGAGCAGGCCCGGCGCGTTGCGCAATGGCTTTGAAAACGGGCGCCGCGACCGAGCCTCCCAGGTAGCCGTTATGCGGCTCATTCAGCACCACGGAGATGCACAACTCAGGTTCGTCGGCGGGAAAGAAACCGATGAACGAGGAGCTGTATTTGCCCTTGATATAACCGTGTTTATTGGATTGGAGGGCGGTACCGGTTTTGCCGGCGGCGCTGTAGGCGTCCAAGTCTGCAAGTTTTCCGGTGCCCTCGCGTGAAATGACCGCCTTCAAGGCGGCTTTCGTTTGACGGGCCGCCTGGAAACTGACCACGGATCGAACAAACTGCGGATGATACTGGGCAAGCAGTTCTCCCTGAGGCGTTTCCAGCCTGTCAATCAGCATCGGGCGCATGAGACGGCCATCATTGGCGATGGCGCAAAAGGCCATCGTCATCTGCAGTTGCGTCACCGCCACTTCATGGCCGATGGGAATGCGCGTGATCGAAATGCCGGACCAATTCGTGGGGTGCGGAACCCAACCCGGCATCTCGCTGGGCAGCGGGATGCCTGTGATCTCCCCAAAACCGAAGTTTGTGATATAGGAATAAAGCCTTTCCTGGCCCAACAAGAGCGCGATTTTGGCCAGCCCGATGTTTGATGACTTGGCAAAAGCCTGTTTGGCCGTAAGCCAACCGTGAGGTGCGTGGTCATGCAGGAAAAGTCCTTTATGCCGGAAACGCCCATTTTCGCAAAAGATCAACCGATCCAATGTGACCACGGCTTCGTTGAGTGCAGCCGCGAGAGTCACTATTTTGAACGTAGAACCCGGCTCAATCATGTCGCTGATCACGGGATTGCGCCAAGTGATTGGGCTGGACGCGCCTGGATTCTGGGGCAGAAAGGCGGGCAACGAAGCCAATGCCAGTATCTCTCCCGTCTGCGGACGAACGATGAGCGCCGAAGCATTGCGCGGGTTGTGCCTGACCATGGCTTCCGCCAGTGCTTGTTCGACAATCTGCTGCAACCGCAGGTCGATGGTGAGCACCACGTGATTTCCATTCACCGGCGCGACCCAGTGCGTGCGGCGGAACACCAACTCATGACCGCCGGCATCCTTCTCCGAAACACAAAAACCGCGCGCACCCGCCAATTGCTTCTCCAAAGCCCGTTCGATTCCGGCTTTGCCTTCCAGGCTGGGCGTTCCCATTTTCGAACCGATATACCCAAGCAGATGGGCGAATGAAGCCGCATAAGGATAAACCCTGGCCTGGTCATTCCCTGCGAAAACCGCTCGCTGGCGCAACTTGGCAAGAAGCGATTTATCGGCTCTTTTCGGACTGTGGGGATCGATGCCATAAGTCTCCTGGTTCAAGGCCATTTTGATCCGTTCCCACTCCCAAGGCATGACATGTCGCTTGAGAATGGCCGACTTCTTGTCAACGGATTCGCCGTTGGGTGAGTAGCGGACCCGTGATGTGCGAAGGCGGTTTGCCACGTGAGCCTCGTTGGTTCTCAATTGCGAGGCCAATACGCGAGCCACAGGAGTCGGACGATTGGCGCAAACAGCAAGGTCCGCATAAATCGTTTTCACAGGGACGCTTAAGGCCAGAACGTTGCCGGCACGATCCCGAATCTCCCCCCGCCACGGCTCTGTGAAATAGATCATCCGGGTGTAGTGCTCCGCTTTCGCGCTCAGTTCTTTATGCCGCACTATCTGCAGAACCACGAGCCGGTATTGCAGCCAGCCAAAGCCGGCCAGCAGCGACGCGCCTAAAACAGCCAACCACCTGAACTGAAATGCTTGGAACATAACTTTTCCTGCATGTTTGGTTTTTTTCTGGTGTTCCCGTCTCGCTTTCGCCGGGAAACCTCTACTTCGTCCGAACGTGAGCGACCGGCTTGGCCTTTTCCTTCTGCGCGTCACGAATGGCTTGGGACGCGCGTTGAGTTGCCAGGTACGTTCTGAGCAATTGGTTCTCCTGCAGCACCTTGCCCAGTTCATTCTCAAGCCGCTTGATCTCCCGCCCCGAAGCCAGCATCTCCCTCTTGTGCCTGACTTGCAGCATCCCGTAACCGCCAACACCGGCGGCCAGCAGGCAGCAGATAGTGCCAACGGCCAGCCGTGCCAGGCCCGTCCGCATGAAATTGGCGCGTGATGCCAGGGCAAGAGCCGCTCTCCCGCCTTTGCCAGAACCTCTTTCCGCAGGCATACCGGATTGGCTCACCGCAGGCGTCTCTGGAATTTTCTGCCCTTGAGGCAATTGCGACGCCGCCATTCGAGCCGCGCTCAGCTCTGGAACCACAGGCCGTAGATCAACCGGTTTGACTTCAACGAACGGTGACAGCCGCTTTGGCCGGTCTGTCCGAAACGGATTGGATTCCTGTCGCCATTGGCCAATACAGTGGCTGATCGAAAGTAGAATTCCCAGGCTCATACGGTAATACTCCTGATGATCTCCGCGGCGGCTTTTTCGGTGTCACGCTGCGCCGCCGCGTAAATGTCCGGGTGCCACACCTCAAACTTGTCCAGTCGCCCAACAAGCTGTGCATCTCTCTCAATTCCAATTACTTTTACAAGTTCCGGTGGCAAAGGAAGCCGCCCAAATCTATCGAGCGAAACCCGTCTTGAACGCGAGCTTATCAACCTTTCTGCGATGGCGACGCTCTCGTTGGATAACGATTGCTTCCTCAGATTCTCCATGAAGACGGACCAACGAGCAGGGGGCAGCACCAACAAGTACTCCTTCCGGTCTAACGGCCAGGGAGTGATTGTGAACAATACGGGTGCGCCCTCCTGACGCCATTCCGATGGGAGCATCACGCGATGACTCGGATCAACTTTATAAAGAAACTCCCCAAAATACTGGGTCGCTTCATTGGGGTTGATCTCAGTCGTCATATCATGTCACGTGCAGGTCACTTCATTTCCAAATCAAACCCGTTTCTACCTACTCTTACCTATATCTACCCAACTGATTTTGCGCCAGAAAAACTTGCTCACACGTTATTCACAGGCTACGGCTGATCATCAGCTCCTTGGATGAGGCTGTTAATTTTTTCGTTTTGTGCAGAAGGAATTGACAACCCAATTACTCCACACCTGAAGAATCCATCGTCCGCCGCAACAACCCTACTGAAGATGAATAGCTATGCGGTAGAAACGGTTAGAGAAGTTTCCCGGCAGGATTTGCAGGGTCGTTGTCAGAGTCGTCTCGCTCCCGGGAATAATGGAGATCAACGTGTAATCTACGCCAAGACGAGCAGCGACCCACACTTGTAGATCTTCCGTGTACTGGAGATCATAGGACAGATCAGGAGCTTCCGCCGGACGAGTATAGCGAAGTTGGATTTGCCCATTATCGAGGAAAATATGAGGAAGGTGGTCTTGCGCAGTGCGATTGCGGGGATCCAGAGCAAAGGCGTATTCGGCAGCGTTAGGCAGGCCATCTTGATCCGGATCAGCCGATGGCATCGCCAAGGCTTCTTCGCCGACACTGAAGAATTTGCCTTTCCACACCGCGTAACCGGTAGCGGCCGGCCCAATACTCAGTGTGAAGCCACTTCCAGCCAGTGCAGGCACAGGAATAAAGCCATCGGCAAACGTATCAGGCACGGCACTGATGATTATGTTTCCTGCGCCGCTGTAATCTGCCGGCACTTGAAAGGCCAGGGTCAATAGTCTGCCTGTTCCGAAGGGCGGGCCTTGGTCAATGACATTTGAGAGTTCCACGTCCACGACTCCGGTTGGATAACCCGAGCCAGAAAGAGTGTCTGAACTGAGCCTCACCGGCAATGAGCTTTTCAACGGCTTGGAATCATCATCCGAGGTGCTGTCTTGGTAGGGTTCAGCCCATTTATAGGCTTGATAAATGAGACCTGGCGCGGAAAAAGAGAGACGAAGAATGGCGGAATTATGCCGATCCAGCGCGTCAGAGATAAGCGAAACGTCCAAATCGAAAGTGGAACCTGGCGCCACTGTGGCAGCCGAAAAACCGTTGTTACGGAGGGAGATCGTGTAGGCAGCCAACGTTCTTGAGGCAAAACAGACCAGACAAAGGAAAACAGGGAACAACCGCAGCACAGATAGAACCAGTCTTCCCCGGCCCAGAGCGGCAGAGTTGCCGGCGGATGAACTTGATGAGAACAGTGTATTCATGGGCGAGAGACCCGATCCCTTTGCCGCAGCAGCATCATGAAGCCGCCTGACAACGGAAACTGGGCGTTGGCCAGCGGCGCGAGCTTATCTCCAGGCCATTGCGTGTCGAACCCAAGATACGGGAACGAGGCCAAGCCAGAACTTCCCAAGACGGAACTGAGCGCCAGACTGGTCTGGCCCAAGCCACTCATGATAAAATGGTCCAAGCCGCGTTCAACCATCGCGACAGGGAATTGGCCAAAACTAAGGCTGGAAGCGGCCGCAATCCACCACATTGAGCCAGCGCTGTCAGCCGGCAAGAAAGCCAGCGGTTCGGTAACCGGCGCTGTGCTGTTGACGCGATTTTCTTCAGGCACAGCAACGGCAGACGCGTCGTTGGCGACAGCTTCTGTGACATCGGAGGCAGCGTATCCCTTTACAGCGGCGGTTCGAGCCAGCATCAGGCGTGGACCGGCCGGAACCGGGTTCGCAACGGCGCGAGCATCATGCCCCCGCACGGAGTAGAGACCTCCTAAATCGGTGTTGTTAATCCGGCCATTCGTGGTCAAATCTGCGCGGACTTGGCTTGCCGATGCAGGATCAATCGGATTTGCGCCCCGCAGACTTTTCAGCAGGTCGGCATCGCTGTTCTGGACGATCAAGTCGCCGTTCACATCGCCCACGAGAGCCGTCAGGATTCGATCGGACTCGCCGTAGATCGCTTGGCCGATGGAGTTCGTCACGCCGACGAGCCTGACGAGGTAACGCGCAGAGTCGGGCAGCTTGCTGCTGAATATGATCACACCCGTCGTGCCGCCGTCCTGGAGCGACGTGCTGACCGCGATGTTTGTCAAGTTCACAGGGCTGCCGTCGGCGGCAGACACGCCGGCCAACTGCACATGGGCGGCCTGGAAGCTGCCCGGGGCAATTGGACCATCGAACTTCACCACCAACCGCCTGAGGCCGCTGCTGCGCGGCTCGGAGAAACTGCCATCGTCCGGGATTTTGAGCAGCGCCTCGCCTGCGCCTGCGCCGTGCGCCGCCGCGGATCTCCAGGACGCGATCCGCACCGGTGTTGCCGCGGTGAACGTTGTGCTGGCGCTGACCTGGCCGTCATTGACCGTGATGGTAATCGTAGAAGCGCCGCGAGCGTCCGTCGCCAGTGTGATGGCCAGCTTGCGATTGGAGCCGGTGCCGGTCACACCGATGGCGGCGACCGGCAAAAACTGCGGATTGCTCGACTGGATTGTCATCGGCAGTTGACTGCCAAGTCCCTGCGGGTCGCGCACGAACAGATTCAAGCTGGTGGTCTGGCCGGACAGCACGGTCACGTTGCCGAGGTCGGAAACCACCGGGTCGTTGTCAAGAATCACGCCTTCGGCGCTCTGCGGGTCGGCCTCGAGGATTGCGTTTGTCGGACCGTTCAGCGTCAGATTGAAGGTCTCGTGGTCTTCCAGCAACAGGTCGTTGAGCACCCGCACCGAGACCGTCTTGCTGACGTCGCCGGGCTGGAACGTCAACAAGCCGGCGCTGGCTTCGTAATCCGCGCCAGCCTGGGCACTGCCCCCGCCCGATCGGTAACTGACGGTCACAACCCGGTTGGACGGCTGGCTCAGGCGCGCCGTGAACGTAATCACCGGACCTGCGCCGGAATCGCCCTCGATCGCCTTGCCGCCGGAAAGCGTCAACGCCGGCAAGACCGTCACGTCAAATGCAGACGAAGCCACGGCTTGACCATCGTTGACGGCCAAAGTGATCGTAGCGACGCCGGCATAATCAGCCGCAGGAATGATCGTCAGCGTCCGTACTGAACCGACGCCGCCAAGCTGAATGTTCTGCAATGGGACAACGCGCGCATCGGTCCCAGTGGCCGTAATGCTCAAGATCGAGCCCAGGTCGCGCGGGTCGCGCACCGTGAACGACGTCTGAATCGGCACTCCCGGCTGGGTGATGAGGTTGCCAATGGCTGAGATGACCGGGTCGTTGTCAACGATGACGCCCGCAGCGCTGTGCCGTCCGTCTTCGATCGCCGCTTTGACCGGGTTGCTGAGCATCAGATTGATCGTCTCGTCGTCTTCACGTGTGCGGTCGTTGACAGCGTTGACTTCCACGGTCTTGCTCGTCTCGCCGGGCTGGAACACCAAAGTGCCGCTGCGGGCCGCGTAATCAGAACCAGCCTCAGCGGTTCCGCCGGCGGTCTGATAGTCCACGCGCACCGTCTGGTTGGACGGCTGGCTCAGGCGCGCGGCAAAGTGGATTGTCGGACCGGCGCCCGTGTCGCCTTCGATGACGGTCTCGCCCGACACCGTCAAGATGGGCGCCACCGTCACCTTGAAGGTCTGCGAGGCGGTCGTCTGGCTGTCATTGACCGTCACTGTGATCTCCGCCTCGCCTGCTAGGCCAGCCACCGGGATCAACGTCAAAGTGCGTGTCGGTCCAGTGCCACCCAGGCTGATGTTCGCGGGCGGGATCAGACGTGAGTCGCTCGACTGAACGGTGATGTCCAGCGCCGCGCCGCGGTCAAACGGATCGCGCACGGTGAAGAACGCTTCCACCGCCTGGCCCGGCTCGGCCACCAGGTCTTTCATCGGCGAAACGACCGGGTCGTTGTCAATAATGAACGCGCTGGCCGAGTCCTGGCCGGGCGGCACGACCGCACGCACCGGATTGCTCAGCAGGAGGTTGAATGTTTGGTCCGCTTCGCGCGCGGCGTCGTTGACGATCGTGACGCGCACCGTCTTGCTCGTTTCGCCTGGCTCGAACGTGAGCGTGCCGGAGGCCACAAGGTAATCGGCGCCCGGCAGAGCCGTGCCGCCGCCCGTGGCGTACTGCACCTCCACCGTTTCCGATGAAATCGCGCTCAGCCGCACGGTGAAGGTCATCGCGATGTTGGCCGTGCCGTCGCCCTCCACCACCAAGCCGCCGCTGGCCGTGATCACGGGCAGGACCGCGACTCGGAAACTGCGCTCGAAAACGACCTGACCGTCGTTCACGGAAAGCGTAATCGTACTCTGCCCGCTGCGGCCGGAGACGGGAGCCAGGCGGATGGTCCGCTCGTTGCCTTCAGCGCGAATGGTGATCTGGTCCGATGGCAGCAGCGTCGCGTCGCTGGACTGAACGGCGATGTTAAGGCCCGCTCCCAGCCCCGCCGGATCCGTCACGCGGAAGGTCGCTTCGACCGGCTGTCCATCCGGTGTCGTCAGATCAGAGATTGCAGTCGCCACCGGATCGTTGTCGAGAATGACGCCCGTGGCGGTTTCCTGGCCTTTAAGAAGGAGAGCGTTTTCCGGTCTGCCAAGAGTCAACTTGAAATCCTCGCTGCCTTCCTCGATGGTATCGTTCACCAGCGTAACTCCAACTATCTTGCTGGTGTCGCCGGGCTGAAACTCAAGCGCGCCTTCCGTCGGCGCAAAATCCGCATCCGGCTGGGCGCTGGCGCCCGTGGCAGCGTAAGATACTCGGACGACCTGATTCGAAGGCACGCTGAGGGCGACGCTGAAATTAACGCTCGGCCCGGTGCCGCTGTCCTGCTCGATCGCCGTGCTGCCAGTGACGGCGAGGGTGGGCTGAACTATCACTTGAAATGCGCTCGATGCCATCACCTGGCCGTCGTTGATCGTGACGGTCACGGTCGCCACGCCGCTCAGCAGCACACTCGGTGTGACGCTGATCGTGCGCGTCTTATCCGTGCCTTCAAGGAGAATGGCGCTCACGGGCAGAAGGGTCGGATCGCTGGAATCGAGCGTCATCTGCAAGTCGGCGCCGAGGTTGCGCGGATCGCGCACGGTGAAGGTCGTTTCGGCGGTTTGTCCGGGCTGGGTCACGACATCGGCGATCGCCGAGATAATCGGATCGTTGTCCGTGATCGCCACCGTTGCCTTGCTGGCTTGCTCGTTGAGCATCGCGTTAATGGCGTTGTCCAAGGCCAGATCGAACGTCTCGTCCGGCTCCACAACGGTGTCGTTGACGAGTTCCACCTCGATGGTCTTGGCAACCTCTCCTGGCTGAAACGTCAGCAGCGCGCTGGCGGCGAGGTAGTCCGTCTCCTGTTCCGCCGTGCCGCCGCCGGTCGTGTATTCCACCTTGACGGTCTGGTTCGAGGGCGCATCCAGGTTGACCGTGAACACCGCCCGGTTCGACTCAGTGCCATCGCTCTCGATCGCTCCCTGACCGTTGACGCTGAGCCTGGGCAGCACGGTCACTTTGAAACGGCTCGAATCGGTGGCGCGACCGTCGGAAACCGTCAACCTCAGTTCGCTCACGCCGCGCAGGTTCGCCACCGGTGTGAAGCTCAACGTGCGGTCGCGGCCAGCGCCTTCGAGGCGGATGTTGTCCAGAGGCAGCAGCAACTCGTCACTCGACGTGACCGTGACGTTCAGGTTTTCCACCGGGCCGTCGTAGTCGAATATCGTGAAGTCAACGGTCCTGGCTTCGCCGGGCCGGGCGGTCTGGTCTTTGATGTCGGTGATATTCGGAATGAGATTAATGCCGGCGAGGGCGTTGGCCAGGTTGTCGCCGCTGAACTGCGCGAGGACGTCCTCGCTCGTCCGGGCGCCCGCCGCCAATTCAACCATGGCGGGCGTGATCTGCGTTTGCGCCAGAGCCTTGTAAGGCGCCAGCGCAGTCAGAGCATCGGTGACTGTGCCTGCCATGCGCTGGCGAATGCTGGCATTCACGGACGCCACGACTCCCGACACGCCGTTCAGCGTGTCATCACTGAGAGTTGTCTGAAGGTAAAGCGCCGCGAAGAAAACCTGTGTGCGAACCACGCCTGGATTTGCCAAGTCCACCATTGCCTCGTCGAGGCCGACCACGAAATTTTCAGTATCCGTCGCCAAGTCCTGGAGGTTCAAGTTGAGAGCGGCGCTCAGGCCCGTGTAAAACCCATCCGCGTCTTTCGGCATGTCTTCCAGCCGCTGGCCGGGACCGAGCTTGGCCAAAGCGCGCAGGATGATTTCGTCCGCCAGCGAGTCTGCGGCCGCCACTTGCGCGCGCAGTTCGGTCAAGGCGGGATTCGCAGCGCGCAGGGCAGCCGCCGTGCTGAGGATATAGACCGTGACCTGTTGGCCGGCGGCCAAGACCTTGTTCTTCACGCCTGGCCGTTCCTCGCCGTCGCCCACTGGGTCAACGCTGTCGAAGTCGAGCTGCGGCGGCAGGCCAAAGGCGGCGGCAATGAGATCATCGGCTTCCTCCGGATTGATCTGCCAGCGGGAAACCAGCGAGACCTTCAAGTTGCTGAGCGGATTGATGGAGGTGGCCAACCCCTCCCCGTAGTCGGTGGCAAACGCCCGCAGGATTAGCGGACTCTCCAGGCCGGTCCGGATGTCCGTGCCGCCCGTGACGACAAAGATGCCTTCCGTGGGATCGAGCCGTCCGTTGCGGTTCTTGTCGAACTTCTCCAACTCGCCCAGGTCTTTGATCTGTTGCGAACTGTTGCCTGGCGTGTAGAAGCTGTAGGCGCCGTCGGCCCCTGGCGTCACGGAAACATCGTTCGCGTCGCGTTGAAGGTTTTTGTTGGCATCCCAGAAGATCGCGGTGGCGCCCTGGTAAGGTGAGTAGCCGGCCAGGGCGGTGGTAATGATCGCGGCGCCGGAATTCACCTCGCCGCTCTGCGTGTCGGTGCCGCCGAGCACGACCATCTGGCCTTCTTCCGGATCCAGTTCGCCATCGCGGTTGAGATCGAATGGCGCCAGCCGGCCGAGGCGCTTGGTGAGTTCTTCCTCAGCCAGTGCCACAAACGTGTAACTGCCATCGGCATCCGTCAGGCGGTAAGGCTCGCCGGCGTCGCGCTGGCGGTTCCCGTTCAAGTCGAAGAAGACCGTGGCGCGCGACCAGTCGCTGAAGCCCGTGGCGCTGGGCACCGGCTGCGTCTCGGCATTCGCGGCGCCCGTCTTGACATGGGTCCCGCCCACGAGCAGCAGTTCGCCTTCGTCGGGGTCGAGAACGCCGTTGAGATTCAAATCGTATGGCGCCAAGTCGCCGAGCCACTGGCTGTCGTTGGCCACTTTGTCCACGTAAAACTCATAGTAGCCATCGTCGCCGGCCGGCGTCTTGAGTTCGCCCGCGTCCCATTGCCCGTTGCGATTGGCATCGAACACAACGAAGGCCTCGCGGCGGTCCGTGAAACCATGGTAATCGCGCATCGGCAGGACGGTGTCCAGTGTTTCCGCTTCACCGGTTTTAACGTTGACACCGCTCGTCAAAACCAACTGGCCTTCCGGCTCGTCGATGGCGCCGTTCCGGTTCACGTCGAAAGGCGCCAGCCCGCCCAGCACCGCCGCAGGCGTCGCGTCTTTGAAGGTCTCGATGAGCGTCCAGAAGTCGTAGGCCCCCGCCGCGTTCGTCGTCACCGAGAACTCGCCCTGGTCACGCTGATGATTGCCGTTCTGGTCAATAAAGACGGTGGCGTTGGCGATTTTTGCGTAGTCGGTCAAACCGTAACCACTCAGGATGGTGTAAGGCTCCGCGTTCGGTTCGCCCGTGCCGAGGTCTGTGCCGCCGGTGAGCGTCATCACGCCTTCGTCCTCGCTGAGCGTGCCGTCGCCGTTGGTGTCCAGTTGCTCGAAGAACGTGGGCTTGCGCTCGGGCACGACCACCGGCACGTAGTCCTTGCTGAAGCTCAACTTGCCTTCGCCGGACTGGATTTCACTCTCGGCGTCCGCGCTGGGCGTGCCCTCCAGGTTGCTGGTGAAATAGACGGTGGAGCCGACCACTTCGCTCTGCCAGAAGCGGAGGCCGTTCGACAGATCAAGGTGGAGCGTGATCGAAACGGTGACGACGACACGGACGCGGACGGTGACGTCAGCCCGGCCGCTGGTGTTGACCGAGGCGGTGAGGCCGGCGCTGACGCCGATCCGGCCAAGCCAGGTCGGGATGCCGAGCCAGGCATTGCCGCTGACGCGCAGACTCCAGCCGCCGTTCCGGATGTTGAGTTCGAAGCTGGCGTCGGCGCCGACGTAATTATTGCCGAGCCGGAAAGAGGCGCTCCCGGTGAAATTGTAGTTGCCGTTCGAGTCGATGCTGCCCGAGACGTTGAAGTTGAGGGTATTCCAGACCCGCGCGCGGGCGCTGAAGGAAGTCGAGACGAAGCCGGGACGCACCACCATGTTGAAGCTGCCCTCGATCCGCACGAAGCTTAAAACGCCAGGCAGATTGAAGACAGCGTTGACCGAGACGCTGAACTCGCCGCCGCCCAACGAGATGCTGCCGCTGACCGACGCGACGCGCCCGCCAAAGATATAGGCGTCCCCGGAGATGGCGCCCGTGAAGCCGCCGTTGGCCAGCGTCACCGCCAGACTGCCGAAGATGCCAATGGTGTTCCGGCTGCCGATGTCGACGTTGGCGCTGCCGGCGATTGAGAATTGGCCGTTGGAGCGGATGTAGCCGGAGACGCGCACCGTGACAAAGCCCATGATGTCCACGGTCAGCGGGTCGTTGTTGGGGATGTCAATCTCGAAGAGGGCGTTGCGGACGCCGATGGCCACGGTGCCCCGCAGCGTCAAGCCCAGAACGGAGACGACCGCATTCTGGACGATGACCCGCGTCGTCAGCGGCGCAATGTTGAACAGCGCGCGGCGGGTGGTGTTAACTTCCAGCACGAACGTGCCCTGCAAACTGAAGAAGCTGGTGCGGAGCGACGGCAGGCTCAGGCTCGTGCGCAACACCAGGCCGTCCGGATAGACGCCAAAAGCGACCGAGATATTGACGGTGGCGTCAAACAGCCCGACCGATCCGCTCACCGTCACCTCCACGTACTCCCAGCCGACGCGGAGAGAGAACTCGCCGCGAATGCGAAACCCGCCCATGACGAGCGACCCGCTGGCCGCAACCTTGGCGTAAGGCCCGGGTGGCAGATTGATCCCCGCGGTTTCGAACCGGACTTGCTGGCGGGTGGTGTTGACCTCCAGGCGGAACGTGGCCTCGAAGTTGAAGCCGTTTCCGCGGCCGGAACCGCCGGCCAGAGTCAGGTTGAGGCCGGCCGCCACGCCGTCCACGCTCACGCGCAAACCGCCGGCCGCATTGAAGTCGAAGATGCGCGCCGTGCCGGCATACAGCGCGAGGCGGGCTGCGACTTCCACCTCCAGCGTCGTGGGCGCGACCAGGAAACGGAAGCTGCCCTCCAGAATGAACCCGCGGAGATTGAGCGTGCCGGTCGCCGTGATCAGCACGTAGGGCTGCCTTTGGGCAACACCCGGTGGGGCGCCTGGGATGCTGATCGTCCGGTTCGTGCCATCACCCGGTATGCGCACGATGCTGTTGGGGAGCGTATAGGAGACGTCGCTGGCCGTGGTGTTGATCATGAGCAGGAACCGGCCGCTGATGCTCACCTGCCAATCCGTCGGAAAGTTTGCGGCCAGTTCCAGGTCCAGCTTGGCCGCGAAGCCAAACTGCTGCACGAACAGAAGGCCGCTGAAGTTGAAGCTCAAGAACGGGCGCTGTCCCGATCCGATTGACAAGGTGCCGAGGGCGAAGACTTTCAAACCCGACGCGCTCAGTTCCATGCCGAAGCTGCCCTGCATGCGGAACCAATCGGCTCCGTCGCGGCGGACCACGATGGCGCCATCGACCAGCACGCTAAAGGCTTGGCGGGGCAGGTCCACGGTGATTTGCCCGCGGCCCGGCACGGTCAACTGCTCCTGCAAATCCATGCCGGTGATGTTCAGGCGCAGGACGGCTGACGCGGTCAGGTAGAGGCCGATGTCCTCCAGCGCGCTGAACCGGGCGGACGTGATGACGAGCGCGCCCCAGACATCCACGCCGCCATTCTGGTTCACGAGATGCAGCTTGCCCGCTACGCCGAGCGCGTCGCCGATGAACGAAATGCTGAGGCTGCCGGTCAGGTCCACATCGACGCGGTTCTGCGCCGAATTGAAATCAATCGTCACCTGAGCCGTGAGCGTCAGCGTCACCAGTCCGGCGGCAGAGAGGTCCGCCCCGCCCGTGATTCGGATGCGGAACACGTCCGCGGGAAGATCAGCGGTCACGGTCTGGCCGTCGGAGCGTTGAAAGATGAATTCCAGCGAGCCGTAAATGGAGAAGACCGGCGAACTGCTGGGCAGGTCCATGAGAAAAAGGATCGTCACGCGGCCTTCGTCCGTCCGGCTAAAATCGGCATAAAGGCTGGCGGTAAAGTTGATCCGATTGCCAACCACGAAATGGCCCGTGAGCAGGAACTTGCCATCGGTGCTCAGAATGAGGTCCACGTCCGCGTGCAGCGCGTCCTGGGAAAGATAAATCGAGTAGAGTCTCGCTCCGGCCTCGATCTTCATCGGCTGCGCGAAGGCCGCCCAGAAGTCGCCGCCCGGATTCGTGCGAATCTGCTCCAGCACCCCCTGCCGAAGCTGCCGCTGCCACTCAGTGACGCTCAGTTGTGCCGCGGGACGGAAGGCGCTGCCCCGCAAGTCCTTCGGGTTGGTGATGCTCGGCAGCGTTGTATTGAACGTCACACCGGCGTGCAGGTTGGTCAGGGCCAGGCCGGTGGGCGGATGCAACACGATGGGGATGTCGGCGGCAAGATAAACGTTCAGCGGGCCAAGCTGCGAAAGGCCGACGCGGATTGCAAACCCGCTCAGGCCCCCAAACGAAAAGCTCCCTGCAACACCGCCGTAGAAATAGCGGTTGGCGATGGCTGTGCTGGTGTCCTCGGCCGAGACCTCGTTGCCGGAAGCGTCCGTCTTGACAATGCCGACCACCAGGGTGCCGGAGACCCGCCCCCCGAACATATCGCCGCTGACCTGCACCGCCACGGCGCCGATATCCACGATGGGGAACTCGCCGCGCTGGAGGGCGCCGATATCGAGCACGATGTTCTCGATTCGCCCCGGGACTTGCAACGGCAGGTTCTGAATTGCACTGAGGCTGGCCGACAGCGTGAGGCGGAAATCGGACGCATCGGCCTCGATGTCCGGCCAGGTGATGCCGACGGTGATGTCCCGCAACGGCAACCAGGAGGGCCAGCTCACGGACCCGCTGTCCCCGAGCGAGAGCGAAACGCCAAAGCCCGGCAGCGTGCGAAACCTGCCGCTCTCGCTGATCGCGAAGTTGCGGGCGGTGCCCGTCATGCCCGCCACGGAAAGGCTCGCCGTCAGCGTGCCAAAGGTGGCGATGTTCTCGCCGGCGGCCGGCCGGAAGTTAAGCCGGGTATCGCGCGCTTCCAGCGTCAGAAACGTCCCGAACTGAATGCGAACCAGATCAATGGCCGCCGAATCGAAAGTGAATTCGCTGACGCTGATGGCGGAGGTCTGGCGGTCCACGGTGAGGCCCAGCGAGAAACTCAAACTGGCGCCCTGGATCTCCACCGCGTCGCCGAGTCTGAACCCGGCCCGCAGCGTCGCCTGCACGCTCAGCGCGCCGGTCGCCTCGTTGAAGCTGCCGCTGACGGTGACACCGGCCGATGGCGTCACGCGGCTGATCTGCCGGGCTTCGCGCAGCTCGATGCTGCCACCGAATTGATCGTTCCAAACGCCCTGGCGATAGCCGCCGAGGACGATCGTGCCGCCGAGTTGGACCGCGTTGCCGACATTGAAGTTGGAGAAGCCGATCTCGATCGGGCCAACGTCCCACGGCTTCAATCCGCCGTTGACGTAACGGAGCGAGAACGTGAAGGGCGTGGAATCGTCGGTGATCGTGCTGCGTGTGTCTTGCGGGCCAATCCGAATGATGGGGGTGAACGGCAGCGAGCTAAACCGCCGGAAGTCAAATGAGCCGGTCACGCCAACATCGAACTCGTTCAAGCGGAACGTCTCGCCCGGATCACGGAGGCCGTTGTTGTTCGCGTCGCCGAGGAACGTGACGCTCAGACTGCTGAGGTTGAGCGGTAAGATGTTCGCCAAGCCAAGAGTTCGGGTTGCCCCCGAGAGATTGACCGAGAAACCGGTCACGCTAAACCGCCCGTCGCGTGCGACCTCCAGTCCCGTGATGGTGCCGCTGACGTCCAGAGACGGGATCGTTCCCGTGACCGAATCCGCTGACAGGATAACGTCGCTGGAAGGCGTGAAGGCCACATTTTCGGCGCTCACCCGCACCAGTTGGCCAAAGCTGAAGGCAAACTGCTGCGCCCGCAACTGAAGCTGGCCGGAGCGACCGCTGCCGAAGTCGTATTGGCCGCTGAACCCGGTAACCGAGGCCGTCACAGTGTTGTTGCGCGGGAAGACGCTGGCCGAATCGGCGCGGACCGAGATGGTGCCGTTGACCGCAGCGCTGTCGCCGTAGGCAAAACTGAAGTTGCTCACCGAAACCGCCAGGCCAGTGAACGCAAGGATCGGGTTGTCCGCGCCGCCGATGGTGGTTTCCTGACCGCTCGCCTGGCTCAACGACAAGTCGTTGAAGCCGAAGCCGGCGCGCGTGATGACGAGGTTGGAGACAGCCGTGGTGGGGAGGTTGGTGATGCTGGGCGAACTGATCGTCGCTTCGGCAATGGTGGCGATGGTTTCCGCGCCCGGGGTCAGCACGACGTCGCGGGCCGACAAGCGCAGCGCTTCGCCCATGCTCAGGCCGAAGGCGCCCGCCGTGATGCGCAACCTGCCGCCGGTGCTGAAGTTGTAGCTCAGGGTAAAGTTTGAGATGGTGGTCGAAATGACCCCGCCATTCGGGAAGAGGCTGATGCCCGACGCGCTGACGGACACTGTCCCGCTCACCGGATTGTCGGCAGTCGAATCGTAGGCGAAGTCCGTGACCGCCAGGCTGACTTCCCGCAACTCGAAGGCGCTGCCAATGCGGGACGTTGTGTTGGGCGCCTGGCCGAGGGTGAGACTCCCGACGCGAAACCCTCGGCGTGTGATCGCGAGGCTTTCGATAGTAGCCGGAGCCATATTGGTCAGGCTGGGCGAGGTCACCGCCACGTTCGACAAACTGGCGATTGTGTCCGCGCCCGGAGTAATGGCGATATTCGCAGCCGTCAGGTTTAGGGCTTCGCCCACGACCAAAACCAGACTGTCGATGCTCAGGCTCAGAGTGCCGGCGGGATTGTTGCCGCCGAAATCGTACCGGCCGCTGACGCCCGACAGGGTGCTGGTCAGCAACGTCGCGTCGGGGAACAACCGCGCCGAACTGACCGTTAAACCTACAGTCCCGCTAACAGTGGTGGCAACTCCATAGTCCACTCTAAAATCATTGATGGAAAGTGAAAAGCCCGCAAAACTCAAAAAATTGCCCAGGCTGACAGTGCCGCCGCCAGTCGCAGCCAACGTCAGATTGCCCAAAGTGAAGCCATCGCGGCGGAGAGCCAGATTGCTCAGGCTGACAGCGGCAAGTCCATTTAATTGCGGAGACTGCACCGAGGCGGCATCAATGGTGGCAATCGTGGCCGCTCCCGGGGTAAACGTGACGTTGCTGCCTGTCACTTGCAGGGCTTCGCCAATAGCCAGCGACACCTGCGAAGCACGCAGCGTAAGTCCGTTCGTGCTCCGGCCGAAATCGTAACTTCCGCTCAAGCCTGTGACGGTAGAGGTGACGGTGTTTTGACCTGGGAAAAGCGCGCTCGACCCGGCGGTGATTTGGACTGTTCCGCTCAAAATCGGTGTCGTGCCGGTGACGAGCGAGATATTACTCAAACCTAGGCGCAAATCGGTCAATTGCAGCACTCCGTCGATGGAATACGTATTCGGGCCGAGCGCAGCGTCGGCCAGCGTGAAACCATTGGTTCTGAAGGTGAGCGCCGGGTTGCCGGCGCCGGGATTCATGGTGAATTGAACCGGATTTCCACTGCTGTCGTTTAGTTCGAGAGCTTTGATGGACACCTGTTGAATCGATCCTAAAACGGCATTGGCGGCAGGAGTGGCGGACGCAAAACTAAAGTCGATGCCGCTGGCATTGATTTCCAGGGCCGATCCGATCCCTAGCCGAAGCTGGTCCGCTCGAAGGCGCAGGCCGCCATTGTTCAAGTCAAACGAACCGGCCAAACCGGCAGCCCCTGCGGAACTGCGCACATCGATAGTGACCGCAGCGCTGACACCTCGAAAGAGAGTGGCGCTATCCGCTGTGACCCCCACGGTGCCGCGTTGCACCTGGAAATTGCTGCGAACTCCGCCGCTGGAATCGAAGGTCACACGCAGATTGGTCAAGCTGGTCTGCAGATTGGTGAACTGGGCAATGGAAGAATTGGCCCCAATCCCGCCTATGACGGTGAAGGTCGCACCGTCAATTTCCGCCGCATTGCCGAAAAGGCGCACCCCGCTGAGAGTCGCAGCAGGCTGCCAGGCTGAAAAAGAGCCAAGAAACTCAGCCCGCACGTTGTTGACAATTGCGATCGGATTTGTGGGCATCCCCCCCCCGCTGGCGGTATAGGTTCCGGTGAGCCTTAAGACCGAACCGATTTGCAGCGTGAGCGTCTCCTGGGCCTGTTGTTGGACGGCGCTGTTGTTTGCAGCCGCAGCTTTGACGCGCAATTCGGGCCTTTGTTCACTGGCCAACTCCAACTGAATCTGCCCGTGAGAATCCTCCTGAAGGACGGATGCGGTTTCTTCATTGGCCGGCGTTTTTTCAGCCGGCGCAGAGTCCGGTTTTGGCCCGTCTTCTGCCGAATTAAGTTGGGCGCCGACCATGCCCCTAAAAAGGCCGTTCACATCCCAGGCCGGTTGGTACTTCAGACTTTCTCCTTCTTTGGCCACATCGGCGCGGCTTGCTTCTGGTCCGGCAGAAACGGAGGCGTGCTCCGCCTGCTCCAAGGGATCGGATTGAACGGGCGGAGCTAAAAGCAAGCCTTCAGCAGAAAGAAGCACGCGCGCTTCCAGCGGCTGCAGGTGATGTCGCGTTTCAGAAATGCTCTCTTTGTAACGCTAATGCGCCCATTTGTATCAAGAATGATTAACTTTGTCAATATTATTGTAAAAACATCTGAAACAGCGCGGCCAAAGCTGACCTTGGCCGTCACCGGCTTGAGCTGAAAGTATGCCGCACTGGGGCGAAATCCTGGAGCCTTGGACCAAAATGCTCATCGCAGGTCATCTGTGTTCAAGGGAAATTGGGCCGACAACGGCCTCATGAAGGAGAAAACTCTTCTACACCATGTCCACTTCAACGAACCAACCGAACAAAGTTCTTCAGCAATTGCAGGCCGGCCTTTTGGCTTTTTTCGGGATGGAATTGCGTGGCAAACACGTTGTCACGCCAGATGGACGAAGCAAAGGTTTCCCCGTAAGCAGTGCGTGTGGCGATGATGGACTGGTCCACGGGTTGGGGAAAAAAGCTATGCACAAAGTAGAAGAAAGTTCCGTCCGGTATGCCCCGAAGAATTGGGCAGTCTGGCCGCGCAATTTCAATCTGATTCCAACCGATCTGCGGAACTTTTAAGCCGCTGCGATCAGAGAAACGAACCACTTTCCCTTCAAAAATGCCCAGTCCAGCGGCGCAACTGTTGAATTCGTCGCTTTTTTCAAACAAAGCCTGGTAGCCGACGCATATCCCCAGAAACGGCCGGCCACCGGCAATGAAATCACGAATCGCACTTAGCAGCTCCTGCCGTTGCAGCGCTTGGACACAATCGTCGAATGCACCCACTCCCGGCAGGACGACTGCGCTCGCCTGGCGCAAATCTTCCGGGCGAGCGGCCAGTCGGACATCCGCTTCCAGATAGCGCAGGGCTTTCTCCACGCTACGCAGGTTGCCGGCGCCATAGTCAATTAATGCAATCACAAAGCTAGCATAGCCAGTTCTCTTCAGAACGCCACCGGAAGATGAGACAAACAAGAGCGCCACGGAACCGCAACCCGAGGAACGCAGCCTTGAGGCTGCAGAAAGGTGCGGCGGAAATCACCTTGCTCCTTTGCGCAAATCTTCGCTACTTTCCCGCCATGCCATTGCCTGCTGATTACCACATGCACACGCCGCTCTGCCGCCATGCGGTCGGAGAACCGACCGAGTATGCGGCACACGCGCTCAGCGTGGGTTTGACCGAAATCGGGATGTCGGACCATAACCCCATGGTCCGCGATGATCACGATGATTGGCACATGCGCCTCGACCAGCTCGATGAATACGTGGGCAAGGTCGAAAAAGCCCGCCAGGATCATCCCAGCCTGGCCATCAAACTGGCACTGGAAGTCGATTACCTTCCCGGACATGAAACCTGGATTCGGGACCTGGCCGCGCGGCATGCGTGGGATTATTTCATCGGCTCGGTCCATTACGTCTCGGACACGTGGGACTTGGACAACCCCAAGAAGCTCGCCGAATGGAAAGAGCGCGATCCTTTCGAAGTCTGGACGATGTACTTTGAGCGGCTGGCCCAAGCAGCAGAATCGGGTTTGTTTGAAATCATTGGACATGCCGATCTGTGCAAGAAATTTTGCTTTTATCCCAAGCAGGATTGCTCGCATCTCTACCGCCGGTTTCTCGAAGCCGCAAGAAAGGCCGACATGGCGATCGAACTCAACACCGCCGGCCTGCGCAAGGACTGCAAAGAGATTTATCCTAACCGGCGAATTCTGCAGATCGCATACGAAATCGGGGTGCCGATCACGTTTGCCTCGGACGCGCACGATCCCAAGGAGGTCGGCATGAGTTTTGCCGAAGCGGTGACTCTGGCTCAGAGCGTTGGATACACGCGCTGTTGCCGGTTCACTCGGCGGAAACGTGAAATCGTGAGACTTTGATGCACAATCAAAACCTGCCGACGCTGATGGCCCAGCCGCAGCCCCGCGACAGAAGGCAGCCCGGGCGCAGGGAGTATTAGCCGCGAAGCAGCAGCACAGCCTTCAGGCAGTGTGTAAGACTCTAAACACCCTGATTTAATGCGGTTCTTGAGTTGGTGGGTTGGCCGGGACTCGAACCCGGGACCAACGGCTTAAAAGGACAACGGCGCTATTTTCCTAAGTCCTTATGGCTCAGAACTTACAAGAGGAGCAAAAAACGGTTGCCAAACCATTTGACACTTTTCCATGTATGTGGTTCATTAGTTAGCAATGAGAACCAATAGAGTTTGGCAACCGCTGGCAACCAGGAAAAACGGGCATCGGGACCGCTTCACAATCCAACGATTTATGAACCCAAGAACCCGAACCATTTCCTGGCGTGTTACAGGCACGCAACGCGATGGCACCCGCGTTCGTGAGAACTTCTTTGACCTTGATGCCGCAAAATGTCGGCGCCTTGAACTGGAAACGGAATGGCTTGGCCAGCAGACCGACACCAGCTTGCGCGCCACGAAATTGACCACGACTCAACTGAGGATGGCCGAGGTTGCTTTCATCAAATTGAATTCCGAGCAGGAACTCTTGCCCGCGGTGGAATTCTGGATCGAGAAAGGACGGCAGCAAACCGTCCCCAATTCACCCCGGCTTGATGAGGCCGTGAACGAATTCTGCGCTTGGTTGCAAGTCACAACATCGCTTCGGGACCGGACCAAGGGAAATCTTCGGACCCGCGTGAAGGTGTTCGCCAATTCCGTTGGCAATCACCGCGTTGGAGACATCACGCCGGAAATCATCGAAAGTTACTTGGACAAGAGGAACATCGCCGCCGCATCCAAGGACAATGACCGCCGCGTTCTGTCTCGGTTCTTTTCCTGGTGCTTGGAACGGCCCCGCCGCTGGACGGCCATCAATCCATGCCGGGACGTTCGCGTTGAGAAAGAAGAGAAGCCGCCGCCTGCCGTTCTCACCGTTGCCGAGTGCCAAAGGCTTTTGGACGAAGCGGAGCGATACAAAGACGGCCGCCTGGTGTCTTACGTGGCGGTTTGCCTTTTTGCCGGTCTTCGGCCATTTGAGGCCGCCCGGCTCACTTGGCCGGCAGTCAATCTGACAGACGGCGAAATCCGCTTGGAGGCGAACCAGACCAAAACCGGCAGACCACGTGTTGTAGCCATCTGTCCTACGTTATCGGCCTGGCTCAAAGCCTACCAAGGCCGGGAATTCTACCCGTCCAACTGGCGCAAGGATTTTGATGTTGTCAAAGAGGCGGCTGGCTTTGGCACGCCTACGGAAGCAAAGCCGGACCTGAAACCCTGGCCGGATGACGTGTTGAGGCATACCGCCATCAGCCATTACTTTCGCCAGACCGGCTCTTACGGCCAGACCGCCGAGCAATTCGGCAACTCTGAAGCTGTCATCAAAAACCACTACCAAGGGCGCGTGAGCAGCCAAGAGACAGAACGCTTTTACGCCATCCTGCCGCAGAAAGGAGCGGCCAATTGAAAAAGAAATCCGTCAAAGTTGCTGGCTCTGACTCCCGCTTTCTCAGCGATTACACCGTGTCGAGCCTGGCCATGCTCACGATGTACGAACTGATCGACCCCAAGTCCCCAGGCTATCTGCTGCAAAAGCGCCAGCGTGAAGAAATGCTGCTCGAACCTGAGTCGAAGGACTATCTCTTGCGCAGCCCGTGGGACCGCGAAAAAGAGTTTCGTGACCAGCCAGATCATTGGACTGTGAAATTGACGCGCAAATTGGACCGCCTGACGTTTCCAGAATTCACTGGACGCAAAGGCAAAGTGCCGAGTGAGGCGCAACGCCTGGCCCGGCTGCTTCGCTCATTGCAATGCAATACATCGGCGAGTTTGTTTAATGATCTGCAAAATAGGAGTCTATTCGGAATCAAGCTGACAGAGCGCATCATGCGGGCGGTCTGGAGTTTTGACGGCGATTTCTTTAAGCAATTCGGCAAGGCGATACGAAAAGAAATGACACCCACAGGCCGGCTCTACATCTGGTTACTCAACCGCCGCGAAAAAGTTGAACGCTGCAAAACTGTGGCAGAGATCATGAAGCTGGAAGGCTTCCCGCCGCATTACGATATAAGCTCGTTCTACCGTCTCTGCGCTGAAATCGGCCTGCCGGTGACTCAGTAGTCCGCTGCAACTCTTCCGCAAGGGGGGACCCCATTGCCAATGGCAGGCAAGTGGGAGCAATGGCATGAATGGATCATGCCTGAAAATTCTATTGCTGCCCGGCTCGCAACCCTGGACGAGTTGTCGAAGACGACCATTCCCGCCTTCCTGTCACCTGTGCCCTGCCGCGAGACGCTGCGCGACTGGTTTGACGCCGCCAGAATTCCGCGCTTCAAGTCGAACCCGACGGCCAAGCGTGGAGGCGGACCGGTTTTCTATTCCGTGTCTGCCGTCGAAAAATTTCTCCGGTCTCGAACGATGCCGCGAAAATTGGAGGCCGCATGATCTCTCCCACGCCCCCCGCCCCGCCCGTGACGCCCGCCGCCTTGCGCCGCTACCTGCCCGCCGCGAAGGCGCTGATTAAGTCGGACCCCGCGCTTTACTTTTACGATGAAACACGGCTCGCAAACCGATTACGTGTTTTGACGAAACGGTTGTCAATCGTGCATCGCATTCGGTGAACCCCGCCTGAAACAAAAAGCCGCCGCGCTGACGGACAAATCAAACGCGACGGCAAACTGACGATGAGCAAATTTAAGCATTCTTCAGCCCCAAATCAAGCGCCCTCCCGCCTGGCGTCATCAAGTTCGCTCGAAACGAAAGAGCGGACCATCGTTGGCACACTTCTGGATGTTTTTCCCGCTCAACTTCCGCCCTTGTGCGCCAAGGTTTTGAGCCACGCGCCGGAGTCTTTTGACGACACGCGCCTTGGTTTTATCGCCTCCGCCATTCACTCTCTGGCCACAGACGCCAAGCCCGTTGCGCTCTTGACCGTGCAAGAGCACTTGGCGGCAAAAGGCGAACTGGGCGCTGCTGGTGGCAGCATGTTCCTGGCTGCGCTGGCCGCCGATTCGGTGACGATGGGCGTCGCGGAACATGAGGCCGCAGACATTTGGCGCGCATTCATTGAGCGCAGAACAAAAACCGTTCTTGCGGACGCGCAATCGGCACTGGAGGCCCAGCCTGGCGCATTATCGGCAATCGTGAATGGCATTCGCGGCGCACTCGAAGACATTGCAGGCGCCGCGCCGGACGTCAGCCAAGTCAAGGCAGACGTTCGCGGCGACATTCTCGGCATTCTCACAGACGCCAATTGCAAAGGCTCGGCTCGCAACCGTGCCGTGGCCAAGCTGGTTGTCGGCGCGC